>NZ_VIWT01000001.1:600000-900000 GCF_007829815.1 Kitasatospora viridis
GGGTTGACGCCGATCAGCTCCGCCAGCCGGCCGAACGCCAGCCGTTCCGCACCTGGTCCGCAGAACACCATCAACGCGGCGTTCGGTGGCTCCAGTTGACGAAGCGTCACGCCTCGGTACTTCTGGATCTCGCGCAACTCCAGGATCACTTCGCGACCGTCCTCGTCGACGCACCGGAAGGTGGCGCCGACCCGGACGGTCGCGTGGACCCGTACCACCAGGGCGATCCAGCCCGGCCCGCTCTCCCGGATCTCGTGCGTCTGCAGCCTCGGTGCTTCCTCATTCACCATCACATCCGTCATAGCGCCAGGATGTTACCCCTGCTCGGCGACAACTTCGGTGCGCCCCGCGCGCGATCCGCCGCCCTTCAGCTGCCGGGCGAGCACCGAGCAGTGCCGCAGTACCGCGAACACGAAGCCGACCCTGGAGGCCCGGACGGCGTGCAGCGCCGGACCGTGGTCCACCGCGACGAAGACGGCCGCCGCGAGCACCAACAGGCGCCAGACCAGAATGCTCAACGGTCGTGCGGGTGAAGAGAGTTCGGCGATCGAGGCACGCAACCGCCGGATGTGGAAGGGGATGTGGCGGCGCTCGTCGCGCAGGATCCGCCCCGTCACGTCACGGGTCAGCGGGTCGGCGACGCCGTCCCGAACCGCCCGGTAGTACTCGACGGCGACCAGCTCTGCGACCATCAGCACCATCAACTCGGTTCGCAGGCCCATCAGTCGGCGCGCCCGCACGAAGAGGCCGTCGGTCCAGTGACCGCTCAGCAGCGGCACCCCGGCCGTGCCCAGCAGCTCGGCCAGCAGCCGGGCGTGGTTGCGCTCCTCGTCGATGAAGAGCCGCACCGCGGTCGAGTACTCCGGATCGCCCGCCCGGTCGGCCTTGGCGAACAGGTTGCGCCCGTCGCCGTCCTCGCCGACCTGGAACTTCTGCAGGCTGCGGCAGAGCACCGCCGGCAGGTCCGCACCCCGGGTCCAGTCCGGATCCCCCGCCGCCTCCCGACGGGTGCGCTCCGCCTCGAACTCCGCCACCCAGTCGGTGAAACCGTTCACGGTCATTCCCATGTCCCCCCATCAGGAGCGCGAACCGCCCGCCGAGATGCGGGGGCACAGCAGGGCAGACCGCCGCAATTCGGCGCGCCCTGGGGCAACCGTACCGCACAATTGAACGCGTTCAAATGATTGCGGCTCTACCCCCCTCAGGCGCCGTGCGCCCGCAGGGCCGTCGTGGCCCAGGCCAGGGCCGGGCCCGGATCCTCGGGCGCGGGCCAGCCGTTCACCACGGCCAACAGGTCGAGGTAGCGGGCGAGGCGGGGGTCGTGGGCCTGCGCCAGTTCCGCGGGGTCGACCCCCGCCGCGCGCAACTCGGCGGCCACCGTCGCGGCCACCGGGGCGGCGCCCGGCGCCTCGGGCGCGAGGCCGGCGGCGAGGGCCGGGCGGACCCGGCGCAGCACCCTGGCGACCGGGTCGGGCACGGGCACCGCACCGGCCGCCTGCCGGGCGGCCTGCCGCTCGGCGAGACCGCGCAACACGGCCCGGAAGTCGGGCTGTTGGGCGAGTTCGGCCAGCTCCACCCAGGCCCGCAGCTGGACCTCGGTGCACTGCTCGGGCAGTTCGGGCGTCAGCGAGGTGGCGACGCCGCGGAACTGCGGCCCGTCGGGGAGGACAGCCGCCAGGAAGTCCTCGATCAGTTCCCGCCGCTCCCGCTCGGACAGTCGGGCCAGTCGGTGCATGGTCTCCATCTCCTCCAGCGTCGCGGTGCGTTCGGCGGCCGCCGTCAGCAGGGCCTGGCGCAGCCGCAGGGTGCGGATCTGCACCTCCAGTGCGGCGGCGTGGGTGGCGGCCACCCGGTGCAACGGCAGTTCGCGGTCCAGCACCTGCCGGACCGTCCGCAGATCAAGACCCAACTCCCTTAGCGTCCTGATCAGTTCGATCCGCGCCAGGGCCTCGTGCCGGTACCTGCGGTGGCCGGCCGGGCTGCGCTCGGCGGGCGGCAGCAGCCCGCGGTCCGAGTAGAACCGGACGGCCTTCACCGTCACCCCGGCATGTCGGGCCAGGTCACCGATCGAGTAGCTCGCGTCGCCGTTCACGCGTCCCAGCCTGGCGCCTCCCCCAAGGGGAGGTGCAAGCCGGGACCAGGCGGGACTACCCCTGGGAATTCCGTTCGCCCACCGTCAACCGGATTCCCTAGGCTTCAGCCTCATGAGTGCCTCCCTGACCATCACCACGCTCGCCGAGCGCCCCGAGTACACCGACCGCCTCTGGCAGATGCCCGACAGCTGGGTCCCGTTCATGCTGAACGACCCGGTCGCCGGCGCCTGCCTGGGCCAGGTCCCGGACGTCTTCCCGGAGTTCGTGCTGATCGCCACCGAGCCGGACGGCACCCTGGTCGCACGCGGCCTCAGCGTCCCGTTCGCCCTCGCCGCCCGGGGCGGCGAACTCCCCGACCGCGGCTGGGACCAGGTGCTGACCTGGGCCCTCTCCGACCGCCGCCGCGGCACCGCCCCGGACACGGTGACCGCCCTGGAGATCGCCATCCGCCCCGACGCCCAGGGCTCCGGCCTCTCCGCCGTCCTGCTGACGGCGATGCGCCGCAACGCCGCCACCCGCGGCTTCACCACCTTGGTCGCCCCGGTCCGCCCCAGCGCCAAGCACCACGAGCCGCGCACCCCCATGTCCGAGTACGCCTTCCGCACCCGCGACCACGACGGCCTCCCCCACGACCCCTGGCTCCGCGTGCACGTCCGCGCCGGCGCCACCGTGGAGAAGGTCGCCCCGGCCTCGATGACCATCTCCGGCTCACTGACCGAATGGCGCGGCTGGACCTCGCTGCCGTTCGACCAGTCGGGCCCCGTCGACGTCCCCGGCGCACTCGCCCCGGTCCACTGCGACCTGTCGGCGGACACCGCGGTGTACGTGGAGCCGAACGTGTGGCTGCGGCACGCGATCTGAGGGGCACCGGTCTCCCCACTCTCCGGCCGCCGGGCCGATCTCGCACCAGACGATCTTGCCCACCACCCCGCGCGGACAGCAACCCCAGCGCTGCGCCAGGGACTTGACCAGGAGCAGCCCGCGCCCCGACTCCTCCTGAGCCCCGGCGCGGCGCAGCACCGGGGCGCGGTCCGCGCGGGCGCCGTGCACCTCGATCCGCAACCGCTCGCGGTCCGCCGCGAGGACCAGGCACAGCAGATTGCCGCGCGGCGTCCCGTGCAGCACGGCATTGGTCACCAGTTCGGAGACCAACAGCAGTCCACCGTCCAGGAACCGGTGCCCGCCCTCCACCCGCGCCAGCAGCGCCGCCAGCCGCCGACGCGCGACCCCCGGCGACCGCTCGCTCGGCGGCAACCAGCAGCGGTCCTCCCCCAGGGAGGCGGGCGGCGACACGTCGAGCAGCTCAGCCACGGTCTCCCCCGAACAGGACCGGCGCCAGGACCGGCGCCAGGACCGGCGCGAGCGCGAACCCGAGATTTCGAACGGGTGCTCCGCGCGCCCTCGATCGTCCGGCCCCAGCAGCGGTGGCGCCGTCGTTCGTGCCGGCAGTCACGTCGGCGTTCATGTCGGTGTTCATGTCGGTCCACTTCCTCCGGATCGGCCGTGCTCCGGGCCACCAGCACATCGGTCGGGGCCCGCCCTGCCATCGAACCGGGCCGAACCCCTCCGGCGAAGGGGCCAGCCAGGGGGCCGGGGAGGGGCCAGAATGGGAGGCCGAGAGGAGTCGGCCCGTGATCGATGACCGTCGGCGGAAGTTCGGAGCGCGCCTCGCGCTGCTGCGGCGGACGGCGGGGTTGAGCCAGCGCCAGCTGGCCGCCCGGCTCTGCATGGTGTCGGGACCGGCCACCGTCACCCACAACGAGATCTCCCGTTGGGAGCGGGGAGAACGGATCCCCAACGACTGGCTCCCCCTCATCGCCCGCGCCCTCTCTGTCCCCCTGGCCGACCTGGAACGGGCAGCCGCCCACGCCCGCGGCGACATCACCGCCCCGCAGCCCCGCCAAGACGTGGAGACGCTGCGTCAACTCCTCGCCACCGAGGACCTTCTGGTCCCCGTCCCGACGCGACCCGGGGGCCGGCTCGGCGCGCAGGCCGTAGCGGTACTGGCCGGGCGGGTCCACGGACTGCGGCTCGCGGACGACGTCCTGGCGGGACAGGACCTGATCGGCCCGGCCTTCCGGGAGTTGGGCGAGGCGGCGCGGCTGCACCGTGAGCACACATTCACCGAGGAGACCGGCCGGGCACTGCTCGTCCAGGTCGGTGAGCTGGCCCAGATCGCCGGCTGGATCGCCAGCGACGCGGGCTGCGGCGATCACGCGGAACAGGCCTACCGGCTCGGCATCTCAGCCGCTCGACAGGCCGGGGACCGCCCGCTGCTCGGCCAGCTCGAAGGCTCCCTCGCCTACCACTGGAGCAACAACGGCCGCGCGCGCGACGGTCGGGACCTCGCACGGGCGGCGCTGACCGATGCGGGCCCAGCGGCGCACCCCAAGACCAGGGCCCTGTTCCTGGACCGCATCGCCTGGACCCACACCCGCACCGGCGAACCGCAACCGGCGTTGACCGCGCTCGGCCGCGCCCACGAAGCACTCTCGGCGGACGCGACCGAGGAGGCGCCGCAGTGGGCCTACTGGGTCTCCGAGGACGAGTTGCGGGTGATGGACGCCCGTGTCGCGACCGAACTGCGCCGCCCGCTCCGGGCGGTACCGCTGCTGACCGAGGTCCTGGCCACCTACGACCCCACCCACGCGCGCGAGATCGCCCTCTACCGGTCCTGGCTCGCGATGGCCCTCGCCGACGCCAACGAGCCGGAGCAGGCGGCCGAGCAGGCACGGAACGTCATCGCCGGCGGTGTGGCCAGCGAGCGGATCGCCGAACGGTCCCGTGTCCTCCTGCACCGCCTGGGCGCGTTCGCGGAGGTCCCCGAGGTGCGCGCGCTGCTCGACGGGTACGACCACCTTCTGCGGCAGGAGCGGCAGTAGCCGAGCGAGCGCTCGATACACACGTGCAGGTCCCACTGAGAGGAAGATCGGATGACCGACCGTCAGGTGTTCGAAGTGGAACCGCTCGGCCACGTGGTCGGCGGACGAATCGAGCCCACCGACGACTACTGGGGCGGAACGGAGGCGGTCATCCGGCTCGACAGTGCGCGGTTCACGCCGGAGGCGACGCGCGGGTTGGAAGAGTTCTCCCACCTGGAAGTGGTGTTCCGCTTCCACCTCACCGACCCCGCCGACCTCCACCTCGGCGCGCGCCGGCCCCGCGACAACCCCGACTGGCCCGAGGTCGGCATCTTCGGCCACCGCAACATGCGCCGCCTCAACTGGCTCGGCGTATCGCGCTGCCGCCTGCTGAAGGTGGACGGCCTCGACCTGCACGTCGCCGAACTGGACGCGGTGGCCGGCACCCCCGTGCTGGACGTGAAGCCGTGGTTCGTCGACTTCGGCCCGCGCGGCGATGTCCGGCAGGCGGCGTGGACGACGGAGATGCTGGGCGACTACTTCGCGGAACCGGCCGAGGGCTGACGGACGACGGCGGGCGTGGCAGTGCCTGACGGCCCGTCGGAATCCCTGTGGACGAGTATTCCGGCGGGCCGTCAGGTCTCGGTGCCGATGCCCTGGTTACGTTCGCACCCGAGAGCCTGGACTCGGCGAGGACGAGTGGGCGTCGGTGTGGAAGGGACCTCTACCCTTGCCGAGGCCGAACGCACCGTCACTTGTCCAAGGCTCAGCACCTGGAAGGACACGCGAGCGCAGCAACGCGACCCAGCGCCCCTCCCACTCGGAGGGACACCGGGCCGCGCGGGTGGTGGCCGGCGGGAGGTGGTCAGCCCGTGAAGGCCGCCAGGCCGTTGGGGGTGCCGAGGCCGGTCGGGCCGTCGTAGCCCGGGCCGGCGGTGCACAGGTAGGACGGGGTGCAGCTCGTGGTGGCTCCGGTGGTGACGTCGTTGAGGGCGCCCGGGTTGGCGTAGGCGTCGGCGGCCGGGACGGCGACGGTGGGTGCGCCGGCGTCGGCGTAGACGCCCGCGATCAGCGGGGAGGCGACGCTGGTGCCGCCGTAGACGGACCAGCCGGAGGCGCCGTAGGTCTGGTAGACGGCCACGCCGGTGGCGGGGTCGGCGACGGCGGAGACGTCGGCGACGGTGCGGTGCGAGCAGCCGCTGTCGGTCTGCCAGCTGGGCTTCGCCTCGTAGGCCGAGCAGCCGGAGCCCGCGCCCTCGGTGGCGCTGGTGGACCAGACCGACTCGGTCCAGCCGCGGGCGCTGGAGTCGCGGGTGAGCGAGGTGCCGCCGACCGCCGTCACGTACTTGGAGGCCGCCGGGTACTCCACGCCGTAGCCCGAGTCGCCGGAGGAGGCGGTGATCGCGACGCCGGGGTGGTTGAAGTAGCTGCTGTCGTAGGAGGAGTCGGCCGAGGACTCGCTGCCGCCGTAGCTGTTGGAGACGAACTTGGCGCCCAGCTTGACCGCCTCGTTCACGCCCGTGCCCAGGTTGGTCATGCTCGCGGTGCTGGTCTCGACCAGGATGATGTGCGCGTTGGGCGCGATCGCGGAGACCATGTCGAGGTCGAGCGATATCTCGCCCGCCCAGCCCGAGTTGCTGGCGGGCAGCCTGCTGGTGCTGCCGGTCTGGCTGACCTTCTTGAAGCAGCCGTTGGCGGTGGTGCAGGCGGGCAGGCCGAACTGGGAGCGGTAGACGGCGAGGTCGGACTCGGCGTTGGGGTCGTTGTAGGCGTCCACGATGGCGACGGTCTGGCCGGCGCCGCCGTTGGCGGGCAGGTTGTAGGCGCTCAGCAGGTCGGACGGGCCGTAGCCGGACGGCGCGGCGTTGGGGGTGACGCCGAGCGGGCTGACGTGCTGGGCCACGCTGGTGACCTTGAGCGCGTTGCAGGCCATGGTGTCGCCGGCCGCCAGGGTCGCGCAGGAGCGGACCCACGAGGCGCCCTTGCCGTGCGCGGCGGTGCCGGCCGCGGCGTCGGCGGGGCCGGCGGCGACCGCCAGGCTGGAGAGCGCGAGCGCGGCGGTGCCGGTGAGGGCGAGCGCGAGGCGACGGATCCGGGCGGTGGTGGGGGAGCTGAGCAAGGTACTGCCTCCTGTGGGGGGAGCGGACCAGAGCCACGGCATGCCCATGCCACATCTCGCCCTGAGGGAAGGTCAGGGACGGGTGGGGCTGGTGGGGATGACGGGGCGACCGAATCTCCGGTTGGCCGATCGGCTGGCCCAGAGGCTAATCAGGACATGGGCAGGTCAACAAGGGTTCGGACGGGATTCAACAGCGCGTTCACACAGCGCCCACGGGAGGTGATCGACCGTTACCTGTCGAGCGGTCAGCGGTAACCGAACACTGGCCGGACCACACCCTCGCCGGGCCGGATGAGCAGCGAGTACGATCGCTGGCGCCATACTGACCACCCTTCAGTTACCGAAGACACCGATAATCGGAACGCGCGTTCGGACGACAGTCCCGGCCGCCCCGCAGCAGCGGCGGTTCGGGCAGAGCCCAGGAGACTCGTTGGCCCGCAAACCACGTCCCATCGACCCGGCCGCCGGCCCGCTCCAGGCCTTCGCGCACGATTTGCGGCTCGTACGCGAACAGGCCGGCAACCCGACCTACCGGGCCCTCGCCACCACAGCGGGGTTCGGCGCCACCACCCTGAGCGACGCGGCCGGCGGGGTACGGCCACCCAGCCTGGAGGTGACCCTGGCCTACGTCGGGGCCTGCGGCGGCGACACCGCCGAGTGGGAGGCCCGGTGGCGCGAGCTCAACCGGGTGCTGAACGACCAACGGGTCGCCGAGGCCAGGGAGCAGGCCCCGCCCACGCCGGACCAGGCGGTACCCGACGACCCGGACCAGTCGATACCCGACGGCCCGGACCCGGCGGTACCCGACGACCCGTCGGCCGAGCCCGCCGCCGAGCCGATACCCGACGCCGCCGGGGCCACCTCCCCCGCGGCCAACCCGACCGATGCGACCGACGCGACCGACGCGAGCAACCCGGCCGCCACCGGATCCCCCGACCCCGACGCCCCGGCCCCCCGCGGGCGCCGCTGGTGGCCGGCCGGCCGCCGGGGCACCGTCACCGCCGGCCTCGCCGCCGTCGTGGTGGTCGCGCTGCTGGTCGTCCTGCTGCCGATGCTGCTGGGCGACAAGCACAAGCAGGACGCCCTCTCCTGCGGCCCGATGCCCCCCTCCCCCACGGCGGGCAGCGCGGCGCAGGACTTCATCGGCGTCACCTACGGCCAGGGCGCCCACGTGCGGTCGGGGGCGAGCCTCAACTCGACCACCATCAACACCGTCCCGCCCGGCTGCCGGCTGCACCTGACCGGCTACTGCCTCGGCGACGTGGTCTTCGACCCGACCGGGGGCGCCCCGGACATCCGCTGGTTCAAGGTGTACGGCGGCGGCGTGGTGGCCTCGGCCATCATCCACGGCAACCCGCCGGGCACCATGCAGGCCAGCGACTGCCCCGCCGACACCCCGGCGCCCAGCGGAGTCGGGCTCACCGTGGAGCGGTCGCTGGACAATCCCGACACCCTCCAGCTCCAGACCACCGGGACCCACCTGGGCATCGTCGGGTACGCCGCGTTCTACGCCGCGGCGCCGCCCACCCCGGCCGGTACCTCGCCCACCCCGGCCAGCGCCTCGCCGGCCCCGGCCGGCCAAGCCGGCTGGCACCAGGTCCAGATGGTCGGCAGCCTGAGCAACAACTTCCTCTACCGCTGGCAGGCGACCGGGCTGACCGCCGCTCCGCAGCCGATCACCGTGGTGGCGGCCGCCTGCCTGGGCGGCGACGGCCCGACCGACGCGGCCGACGCCCGCACCGCGCCGGCGGCCGGCTCCGACCAGCCGGGGCAGCCCGTGGAGCTGACCCCCGAGCAGTGGAGCACCGCCAGGCAGGCCGCCTGCCGCTACCCCAACGCCGGGTTCGTCACCAACATGGGCTGACGGCCCGTCAATTCCGCGATACGCAGCCGATACGGACGCCGTTCAGACTGCGCACCCGCGCCCCACCGGACCACGGTGGGGCGCGGAGTGTCCGCAGGTTCCCCCAGAGGAGAACGGTGAACGTCATACGACTTCTGCGCCGGGCCACCGGCGCCGCGGTGGTGGTCCTGGTCATGGGCCTGGCCACCCTGCTGCCGGCCGCCGGCGCCTCGGCCGCCACCGGCACCGGCGCGGCCCAACTCGCCTCCGCCAACATCGGCAAGAGCGCCGGCACCTGTGCCAACAACCCCACTTACAACAGCCTGGGCGGCTCGCAGTTCGAGCACAGCTGCGCGGGCGGCTACTCCGGCGGACCGGAGTACTGGTGCGCCGACTTCGCCATGTGGGTCTGGCAGAACTCCGGCTTCTACACCGGCGGTCTCGACGCGGGCGCCGCCAGCTTCCAGACCTACGGCCTCAACAACGGCTCCCAGCACACCGCGGCCGACTACCGGCCGCAGGTGGGTGACGCCGTCGAGTACGGCTCGACGCTGGACAGCGCCATCCACCACGTCGGCATCGTGACCGCGGTGAACGCCGACGGCTCGGTGACCACCGCCAACGGCGACTGGGGCGGCACCACCGGCACCGGCACCATGGCCGGCTTCGCGGTGACCTCCAGCGTCGTGCAGATCACCATCCCGGCCGGGCAGACCTCGGTCGGCAGCGAGCCGAGCACGGTGGACACCGCCGACGGCTACTACATCGTCGGCTACACCACCCCGGTGACCAGCGGCAGCGGCTCCACCGGCGCCAACCCCTACTCGCCGACCCAGGTCTGCGGCAGCGGCTACGGCGTGATCGACTCGCACGACCTCGGCAGCGCCGTCGTCTACCTGCTGTACGACGGCACCACCGGCTACAACTGCGTGACCACGCTGGCCAAGACGCCGTCCGGCGCGGTCGCGATGAACGCCACCCTGGCCGTGCAGGGGGGCAGTTCGGCAACCAACCCGGGCAACTTCACCTACTACGCCGGACCGGTCACCGCCTACGCCCCGAACTCCTGCGTGCAGTGGGGCGGCAGCTACGCGGGCAGCTCCTGGACCAGCAGCTGGGACCACTGCGGCACCGGCACGCCGACCCCCGGCCCCGGCAGCGGCAACAAGTACACGGCCGCCCAGGTCTGCGGCAGCGGCTACGCGGTGATCGACAGCCACGGCCTCGGCAACGCGACCGTCGACCTGCTCTACAACGCCTCCACCGGGGACAACTGCGTGGTCACCCTGGCCGCCGAGCCGTCCGGCCCGGTCGCGATGAACGCCACCCTGGCCGTGCAGGGCGGAAGTTCGGCCAGCAACCCGGGCAACTTCACCTACTACGCCGGACCGGTGATCGAGCACGCGGCGGCCACCTGCGTGCAGTGGGGCGGCTCCTACGCGGGCACCTCCTGGACCAGCGGCTGGAGCCACTGCGGCTGACCGGCTCCGGACCGATCAGCTCCCGACCGATCAGCTCCCGACCGATCAGTTCTCGACCGATCGGCTCCTGGCCGATCAGCTCCTGACCGTCCGTCACGTCGGCCCGCCCCGGGGAACGCCTCCGGGGCGGGCCGGCGCCGCGTTGACCGGAATTGATTGACCGTCGGCAGCAGCCGCCCCCGCACCGCCGACCGCGCGCTAGACATGCCCTCGCCATACGAACGAGGGGGCCACCGAGGTGGAGTTCGGGATTCTCGGACCGCTACTGGTCAAGGACACGGCCGGAGCCCGTGCGGTTCCGGCGCCCAAGCAGCGGATCCTGCTGGCGGCGCTGCTGATCCGCCCGGGGCAGCCGGTGACGGCGGACCGGCTGGCCGACCTGCTCTGGGACGGCCGGCCGCCGCGCAGCGCCGACAGCACCCTGCGCAACTACGTGATGCGGCTGCGCCAGGTGCTCGGGCCGGCCGGCGAGCGGATCGAGACCGCGGGCGGCGGCTACCTGCTGCGCGCCGCACCGGCCGAGGTGGACCTGCACCGGTTCACCGAGCTGCGCGACCGGGGCCTGGCGGCGCTGCGCGCCGACGCCGTGCCGCACGCCGCCACCCTGCTGCGCGAGGCGCTCGCGCTGTGGCGCGGCCCGGCCCTGGTGGACGTGCCCTCGGACGCACTGCACCGCGAGGAGGCCGACTGGCTGTCCGCCACCCGGCTGGACGCCCTGGAGCTGCGGATGGCCGCCGAGCTCCGGCTCGGCCGCCACGCCGACGCCCTGGCCGAACTGCGGGAGTTGACCACGGCGCACCCGGAACGCGAGCGGTTCTGGGTGCAGTTGACGGCCGCGCTGGAGCGCGACGGGCGGCCCCGGGAGGCGCTGGCGGCCCACCGGGCGGCGCGGGCCGCACTGCGCCGGGGGCTGGCGGTGGAGCCGGGGGCGGAGCTGCGCTCGGCGCGGCGCCGGCTGCTGGCCTCCTCCGGGTTCGTCAGCGCCCATCAGCTCCCGCCCGGCGCACCGGACTTCACCGGCCGCTCGGCCGAACTGCGCCGGCTCACCGAGCGGCTGGCCGGTGCCGGGGCGGCGCACGGGGCGCCGCAGGTGCTGGTGTTGACCGGTGGCCCCGGGGTGGGCAAGAGCGCGCTGGCGCTGCGGGCGGCGCAGCTGGTCCGGGAGGTGTTCGCCGACGGCACGCTGTACGCGGAGCTCGACGGCGGGCTGGGCGGGGACGGGCCGGGCGGCGGCGGGGAGCCGACCGGGCGGGTGCTGCGCACGCTGCTCGGCGCGCTGGGGGTGCCGGCCGCCGCGATCCCCGCCGGAACGGCCGCCCGGACGGCGCTCTACCGCTCGGTGCTCGCCGACCGCCAGGTGCTGCTGGTGCTCGACGGCGCCCGGGACACCGGGCAGGTACTGCCGCTGCTGCCGACCGGCCCGGGCAGCGCGACCCTGGTCACCTCCCGGGACCGGCTCGCCGACCTGCCCGGCGCCCGCCCGCTGCTGCTGGAGCCGCTCTCCCCCGAGGAGGCGCGCCAGCTGCTGGTCCGGCTGCTGGGGGCGCGCCGGCTGGCCGCCGAGCCGGGCGCGGCGGCCGAGCTGCTGGCGGCCTGCGACGGCCTGCCGCTGGCGCTGCGGATCTGCGCGGCCCGGCTGGGCACCCGGCCGGCCTGGTCGCTGGCCCACCTGGCGGGCCGGCTGGCGGCGCCCGACCGGGTGCTGGAGGAGCTGCGGGTGGGCTCGCTGGACGTCCGGCGGGCGTACGCGGAGAGCTTCGGGCGGCTGGACCCGGAGGCCGCGGCGGCGTTCCGACGGCTGGGGACGCCCCGGTCGCCCGCGCCCACACCCGGGGAAGAGGTGCTGGAGCGCCTGGTCGACGCCCACCTGGTGGTGAGCCCCGTGCCGGGCCGCTACGCGCTGCCCCGGCTCTCGCACGCGTTCGCCCGCTGGCTGGGCCCGCCGGAGGCGAAAAGGTGACCGGTCGGCCTGGGGCCGGGCGCTAGGGGGTGTCTTTCGGGTCACGTCGGATAGCGGGCGTCTCCCCCAGCCTTCGGCCGGGAGGTGCCCCCACGGGTGCGTGCATCGGCGGCGCCGAGGATGGGGGCCATCGGCGACTGACGAGAAGCCGGCGTGGGGGTCCCTCCCGGCCGAAGGCTGGGGGCGTGCGTGCCCGCCCGGCGTGACCCGAAAGACACCCCCTAGAGTCGGGGCCATGGCTGAAGAGGTGGGAGCGGTCCGGGTGGATGCCTGGGTCTGGTCGGTGCGGCTGGCCAAGACCCGGTCGGTGGCGGCCGGGCTCTGCCGGGCCGGGCACGTCCGGGTCAACGGCGAGCGGGCCAAGCCGGCGCAGCCGCTCAAGGTGGGCGACGAGGTGCGGGTGCGGCAGGAGGAGTGGGACCGGGTGGTGGTGGTCACCAGGCTGCTGAGCAAGCGGGTGGGCGCCACGGTCGCCGTGGACTGCTACGTCGACAACAGCCCGCCGCGCCCCGCCTCCGACCCGTTCAACGTCAACGCCCCCGTCGCCGTCCGCGACCGCGGCGCGGGCCGCCCCACCAAGCGCGAGCGGCGCTCGCTGGACCAGGTCCTCGGCCGCGGCCGCTGAGCCCGCCCCCGCGCCGGCTGACCCACCCTCACCCTGACGCCCCGCCAGCTCCCGGATGCGGGCGGGCGGCCCAGCCCCGACGATGGGCTCGGCGGGCCGCGCGGCCCCGGACCGAGAGGCGGGCGAGGGTGGCGAGTGCGGCGGAGCGGGCCAAGCGGGGGCGGGCGGCCCGCCGGCGGGTGGGGCGGCGGGAGCACGGCCGGTGGATCCCGGCCGGCGACCGGCCCGACCCGCTGAAGGTGCTGCTGGAGCAGGGCGCGGACCGGGTGCCCGACCTGCTGCCGATCCGCTACGGGCGGATGGCCGATTCCCCCTTCGCCTACCTGCGCGGCGCCGCGGCCGTGCTCACCGCCGACCTCGCCGCCGTGCCGGACACCGGCCTGGAGGTGCAGCTGTGCGGCGACGCCCACCTGCTGAACTTCGGCCTCTTCGCCTCCCCCGAGCGCGAGCTGCTGTTCGACCTGAACGACTTCGACGAGACCTACCCCGGACCGTTCGAGTGGGACGTCAAGCGGCTGGCCGCCAGCGTCGCCGTCGCCGCCCTGGACAACGGCGAGCCGGCGGCCAAGGCGCACGCCGCCGCCCGGGCCGCCGCCACCGCCTACCGCACCGCGGTGCGCCGACTGGCCGGCACGGGCGAGTGCGGGGTCTGGTACGAGAAGGTCGACGCCGACCAGGTGCTGGCCCTGCTCACCGGCCGCCGCCGCGCGCGGGCCGAGCGGACCCTCGCGCACGCCCGCCGCCGGACCAGCCTGCAGGCGCTCGCCAAGCTCACCGAGGAGCGGGACGGCCGGCACCGGATCATCAGCGACCCGCCGCTGCTGGTACCCGTGCCGGCGGACGAACTCAAGGCGATCGGCCAGGTGTTCAGCGGCTACCGCGGCACCCTGGCGGAGGACCGCCGCCACCTGCTCGACCGGTTCCAGCTGACCGGGGCGGCCCGCAAGGTGGTCGGCGTCGGCAGCGTCGGCACCCGCTGCTACATCGCGCTGCTGCTCGGCCGCACCCACGGCGAGCCGCTCTTCCTCCAACTCAAGGAGGCGCAGCGGTCGGTGCTGGAGTCCCACCTGCCCGGCCGCTCGCCCGCGCACCAGGGCCACCGGGTGGTGGCCGGGCAGCGGCTGCTGCAGGCCGCGAGCGACATCTTCCTCGGCTGGACCACCGGCCCGGCCGGGCGGCACTTCTACGGCCGCCAGTTGCGCGACATGAAGGGCTCGGCCGAGGTGGACCGGATGACCGCCAAGGGGCTGCGCGACTACGCCGCGCTCTGCGGCCAGACCCTGGCCCGGGCGCACGCCCGCTCCGGGGACCGGATCGCGATCGCCGCCTACCTGGGCGCCGGGGACGCCTTCGACGGGGCGATCGCCGACTTCGCGCTGCACTACGCGGACCAGACGGCGGCCGACCACGCCGAGCTGACCGCCGCGATCGCCGCCGGCTCCGTGCCGGCGGCCGAGGACTGAGCGGGCGGTCCGGCGGCCGCGGACTGAGCGGCGGGTCGGTCGCCGAGGACTGATCGGGCAGCCCCGGGGTGGGGATAACCCCCGGGCCCGGACGCCGGGGAACGCCATGGTTCCCGGCCGCGCCGCTTCCTAGCCTGGAACACGTTGTCGATCCGTGTCGATCCACGTCGATCCGTGCAGGAAGGACCTCCCCATGGCACCCCGCGAACCCCGTTCCGGCCCGCCCGAGTTCGCCGTCGAGCTGCGCGGCGTGCGGCGCGAGTACGGGCGCGGCGCCCGGACCGTGCGGGCGCTGGGCGGGATCGACCTGGCGCTGGCGCCGGGCACGTTCACCGCCGTGATGGGTCCGTCCGGCTCGGGCAAGAGCACCTTCCTGCAGTGCGCGGCGGGCCTGGACCGGCCGGACGCCGGCCAGGTGCTGCTCGGCGGCCGGGAGATCAGCTCGCTGAGCGAGCAGAAGCTGACCGAACTGCGGCGCAGCCGGATCGGGTTCGTCTTCCAGTCCTTCAACCTGCTGCCCTCGCTCAGCGTGCTGCAGAACGTGCTGCTGCCGCAGCGGCTCGCCGGCGAGCGCCAGGACCGGCGGCTGGCCCGGGAGTTGCTGGAGCGGGTCGGGCTGGGCGAGCACGGCGGGCGGCGGCCGGCCCAGCTCTCCGGCGGGCAGCAGCAGCGGGTGGCGATCGCCCGGGCGCTGATCACCCGGCCGGAGGTGATCTTCGCGGACGAGCCGACCGGTGCGCTGGACACCCGCACGGCGCACGAGGTGCTGACCCTGCTGCGGCAAGCCGTGGACGAGTTGCGGGCGACCGTGGTGATGGTGACCCACGACCCGGCCGCCGCCGCGCACGCCGACCGGGTGCTCTTCCTGGCCGGCGGCCTGCTGGTGGACGCGCTGGACCGGCCGGACGCCCGCCGGGTGGCCGACGCCATGACCCGACTGACCGCCCCGGCCGCGGGGGTGGCCGCGTGAGCAACGGACTCGCCCGCGCCTCGGTGCGGTTCCGGCCCGCCTCGTTCGTCGGCAGCTTCCTGGCCCTGCTGCTCGGCGCGGCCGTGATCACCGGCTGCGGGGTGCTGCTGCAGACCGGGCTGACGGCGCACCTGGCGCCCGTGCGGTACGCGGACGCCCCCGTGGTGGTCGCCGCGGACCCGAGCGTGCGGATCACCGTGCAGCACGGGCAGTCGCCCGAGACCGTCAGCACACCGCTGCCCGAACAGGCGCGCATCGAAGCCGACTTGGCGGATCTGATTGCCCGTCAACCCGGCGTCGCGCAGGCCCGGCCGGAGCTCTCCTTCACCGCACTGGACGGGACGGGCGCGAGCCGGACCGTGCACGCGGGCGACAGCGGTGCGGGGTTGACCACCGGGGGCGACACCGGCCTGCGGCCCGGCGCCCAGGTCACGCTCAACGGGCCTACTGGCAGCCAGAGTTACCGGATCAGCGCGGTGGACCAGGGTCGCTCCGGGCTCTGGCTGGACCCGGCGGCGGCGGAACGGCTGGCCGGCCACCCCGGCACCGTCGACGCGATCACCGTGCAGCCCCGCCCCGGAGTCGGCACCGCGCAGCTGGCCGCGCAGGTGCGGGCGGCCGTGGACGGCCGGGCGAAGGTGTTCACCGGGGACGACCGGGCGGTCCTGGAGCACCCCCAACTCCTGCAGGCGCGCGAACTGTTGACGGCGCTGGGCGGATCGTTCGGCGGCATCGCGGCGTTCACCGCGGTGTTCGTGGTGATGGGCACCATCGCGCTCGCCGTCGGCCAGCGGGCCCGGGAGTTCGCGCTGCTGCGGGCGATCGGGGCGACGCCGCGGCAGATCCGGCGCACCATCGCGACCGAGGCGCTGCTGCTGGCCCCGGCGGCGGGCGCCCTGGGCATCCTGCCCGGGCTGGCGCTGGCGCACTGGTGGCTCGACGCACTCGTGCGGCGCGGCATGGTGCCTGACGGTGTGTCACTCTCGGTCGGCCCGGTCCCGCTGCTGGCGGCGGTCGGCGCGGTGCTGCTCGCGGCGCTGGCGGCGGGCCGGCTGGCGGCCCGGCGGCCGGCCAAGCTGCGGCCGGGGCTGGCGCTGAGCGCGGCGGCGCTGGACCGCGGACTGCCGGGGCCGGTGCGCACCGCCGTCGGACTGCTCGCGACGGTGGGCGGCGTGGTGCTCTCCGGCGTGGCGGCCTCGTTGAACGGTGCTACGGCGGCCAACACCGCGCTCGGCGTGGTGATGTGCTTCCTGCTGGCGGTCGCGCTGCTCGGGCCGTGGGTGGCCCGGCTGGCGGTGGCGGTGCTGGGCTGGCCGCTGCGCCACCTGCGCGCACCCGCCTCGCTGGCGGCCGACAACGCGCGGGCCAACGCCCGGCGGCTGGCCTCGGCGATCACGCCGATCGTGATGGTCACCGGCTTCTGCGGCACCCTGCTCTTCCTGCAGAGCACGCTGAGCCACGAGTCGGTCCGCCAGGTGCGGGCCGGCATCACCGCGGACCAGGTGGTGGGCGCGAGCGCGCCCGGCCTGCCGGCCGGCAGCGCCCAGCGGGCCGCCGAACTGCCCGGGGTCCGGGCGGCCGCCGGGGTGCTGCGCGGCGGGGTGGTCTACCGGTCCGACGACACGCTGAGCTCGGCCACCGCCCTCGGCGTCTCGGGCGACCCGGCGCAGCTCGACCAGGTGCTCGACCTGGGCCTGCGGTCCGGCTCGACGGCCGACCTGGCCCGGCCGGGCACGGTCGCGCTGGACGCCGGGCTGGCGGACAGCCTGGGCGCCCGGCTCGGCCAGCCGGTCGCGCTCTGGCTCGGCGACGGCACCCAGGTGCGGCCGACCCTGGTGGCGACGTACCAGCGCGGGCTGGGCTTCGGCCAGGTGCTGCTGCCCCGGGCCGACCTGGCGGCGCACGTGACCGCCGGCTACGACAGCCAGCTGCTGGTGCGGGACGCGCCGGGCGCGGACCGGGCGGCGGTGGCGGCCGCGCTCGCCGAGCTCTCCCCGGGGCTCAGCGTGACGGACGCCGCGGGCTTCACCGCGCAGGCGAACAAGGACCAGGAGATCAACGCCTGGGCGAACCGGGTGATGGCGGGCGTGCTGGGCGGCTTCGCGGCCCTGGCCGCGGCGAACACCCTGGCGATGACCGTGCTCGACCGCCGCCGCGAGGTCGGCCTGCTCCGGCTGGCCGGCACCACCCGCCGCCAGGTGCGCGGGATGCTCCGCTGGGAGGCGCTGCTGGTCGCGGCCACCGGCCTGCTGCTGGGCGGCGCGATCGCCTGGATCACCCTGATCCCGGTCACCCGCGGCCTGGCCGGCACCACCCCGTACGTCCCGGCCGCGCTCGCGCTGCCGCTGGCGGGCGCCGTGCTGGCACTCGCCGTGGCCGCCACCGCACTGCCCGGGCGGGCACTGCTGCGGACCCGGCCGGTGGCGGCGCAGGCGCGGTAACCGGTGGCGGCGCAGGCGCGGTAACCGGTGGCGGCGCAGGCGCGGTAACCGGTGGCGGCGCAGGCGCGGTAATCGGTTGGTGCCCGGCGGTCGGCGGCGGTTAGGGTCGCGCGCATGAGTGACAGGAACTTCCGAGTGACGGTGCGCGGGGCCTTCGACGGGCTGACCACCGAACAGCGCGCCGAGCTGCTGGCCGCCGCCAAGGAGCACGACGTGCTGTTCGCGAGCTACACCCGCGAGGGCCACCTGAGCTACGACCTCGCCGCCCGCGCCGACTTCACCTTCCGGTTCCTGGAGTCCGGCAGCGCCGACGAGGACATCGTGCCCGCCACCACCCGCGCCGAACAGACCGCCCAGGCCTGGCTGACCGAGCGCGGCTACGGCTACAAGAACCTGCGCTCGGTCGCGGAGGACATGTCCAAGGCGGCCCTGTCGAAGCGTCAGCGCAAGGCCCAGGCCCAGGGCTGACGCTCCGTCAGACCGCTTGCCCCGCCAGCACCGCGCCCGCGGCCTCGGCGGCCGCCGCGCGGTCGGCGGCGACCAGGCCCAGGCGGGTGCGGCGGTCGAGCAGGTCGTCGACGGTGAGGGCGCCCTCGTGCTCGACGGCGAACCGCAGCTCCGCCACGGTGGTGTCGGTGCCCGGGGCGACCGGGGTGACGGCGTCGCCGAGGGAGCGGACGGCGGGTGCCTCGGTGCCGTAGCGGCGGACCAGGCGGGGCGGGGCGGCGACCGCGGCGAGGGTGGCCGGGGCGCCGGCGCCGACCAGCGGGAGGGAGCGGGTGCGGCAGGGGCGGGCCGAGAGGCCGGCCGAGGCCAGGGCCGCGTCGAGGGCGTCCTCGGCCATCCGGCGGTAGGTGGTGAGCTTGCCGCCGACCACCGTGACCAGCCCGTCGGGCGCCGTGAGCACCGCGTGCTTGCGCGAGACGTCGGCGGTGCGCCCCGTCCCGTCGTCCAGCAGCGGGCGCAGGCCGGCGAAGCTGCCGAGCACGTCGGCCCGGGTGAGCGGGCGGCGCAGCGCGGTGTTGATCGTCCGGAGCAGGAAGTCGATCTCCGCCTCGGAGGCCTCCGGCACGTCCGGCACCGGGCCGGGCGCGTCCTCGTCGGTGAGGCCCAGGTAGACCCGGCCCTCGGGCGCGGGCAGCGCGAAGACGAAGCGGTTGGTCTCCCCCGGCACCGGCACGGTCAGTCCCGCGCCCAGGCCGCCGAAGGCGGACTGCGCCAGCACCAGGTGGGTGCCCCGGCTGGGGCGCAGGGTGAGGCCGGGGGCCAGCTCGCCGGCCCAGACGCCGGCGGCGTTGACCACCGTGCGGGCGCGCACCCGGAACTGGTCGCCGGTCAGCTGGTCGCGCAGCAGCGCGCCGCGCCCGGCGGCCTCGACGGCCGCGACCCGGGTCAGCACCTTGGCGCCGTGCGCGGCGGCGGTGCGCGCCAGGGCGACCACCAGCCGGGCGTCGTCGACCAGTTGGCCGTCCCAGAAGACCAGTCCGCCGCGCAGGCCGGCGGCCTCCACGGTGGGCGCGTAGCGCAGCACCTCGGCGGGGCGCAGCCGGCGGGAGCGGGGCAGCAGCGCGGACGGCGTGCCGGCGCTGATCCGCAGCGCGTCGCCGGCCAGGAAGCCGGTGCGGACCAGGGCGGCGCCGGCCGCGCCGGTGCCGGGCAGCAGCGGGACCACCTGGGGCAGCGGCTGCACCAGGTGCGGGGCGGTGCGGCGGAGCAGGATGTCGCGCTCGACGGCACTCTCCCGGGCGATCCCGACCGCGCCGGAGGCCAGGTAGCGCAGGCCGCCGTGGACCAGCTTGGAGCTCCACCGGCTGGTGCCGAAGGCCAGGTCGTGCTTCTCGACCAGCACGGTGCGCAGGCCCCGGGAGGCGGCGTCCAGCGCGACGCCGGCGCCAGTGATCCCGCCGCCGATGACCAGGACGTCGACCTGGCCGACTCCCGACGCACCATCAGTACCGCCAGCACTGCCGGCACCGCCAGCACGACCGGCACTGGCAGCACCGCGCAGCTCGGCGAGCTCCCGGGCCCGGCGGGCGGCGTTCAGGGAGGAGGGGCTCTTCGGGGCGGTCTTCACTATTCGGCTCCATCCGTCGGGTCCGTCAGATAGCGGTCGAGCAGCAGCCGCAGTTCCTCGTCCAGCCGGTCCAGCTCGGGCCCCGACCCCTCCGGCGAGTCGGTGAAGACCGGCCCGGTGAGGGTGAAGGACCAGGCGGTCAGCAGCACCGAGCGGGCCAGCAGCGCCGGGTCCCCGGCGCGCACCGAGCCCTGCGCGATGCCGAGCCGCAGCGCGGCCTCCAGCATCTCCAGCTGGTGGTTGGTGTTGCTGCCGCGCCGGGTGAGCAGGTACGGCGTCAGGAAGTCGGGGTCCAGCTCGACGATCCGGCGCAGCAGCGGGTGCACCCGGATCAGCCGGACCAGCCGCACCACCCCGTCCACCAGCTCGGCCCGGCCGACCGGCTCGTCCGCGGCCGGCATCGCGGCCAGCGTGACGGCCGTCCACTCCCGGGTGGTGAGCGCGCCGATCACCTCGCGCACCCCGCCCCACCGCCGGTAGAGGGTGGCCCGGGAGACGCCGGCCTGCCGGGCGATGTCGGCCATGGTGAGCCGCTGCATGCCGATGGTCAGCAGCAGCTGGTAGGCCGCGTCGAGGATCTGTTCCTCGGGGATGGCGTTGGCCGCCTTGAGCTCGCTCCGGGGGCCCGTGCTGACCTGGTTGTTGATTCGCTGCGACACCACATGTAGAAGTGTATCAGCGACCCTTCGCACCACCCCGGCCCCGAGGACCCCGATGACCGAGTCAGACCTGCCCGTGACGGACTTCCACCCCTACCGCTGGGGCGACCCCGCGCGCCGCACCACGCTGCCGGCCGCCGCCAAGGAGACGCTGGCCGCCTTCGGCGTCCGCACCCCGGAGCACGAGCCCGTCGACCTGGCCGGCCTGACCCTGCCCGAGCCCGGCTTCGACCTCGCCCCGCTGGCCGCCGTGGTCGGCGCCGAGCACCTGAGCGCCGCGGCGGCCGACCGGATCGCCCACACCCGCGGCTGGTCCACCCCCGACCTGCTCAAGCTGCGGGCCGGCGACCTGACCGACGCGCCGGACGCCGTGGCCTGCCCGGGCAGCCACCAGGAGGTGGTCGACCTGCTGGCCGCCTGCGAGCGGTTGGCGGTCGCCGTGGTGCCCTACTCCGGCGGCACCTCGGTGGTCGGCGGGCTGGCCCCGGACCGCGCCGGCTTCGCCGGCCTGCTGGCCCTGGACCTGCGCCGGCTGGACGCGCTGATCGCCCTGGACACCGTCTCCCGCACCGCCACCCTGGGCGCCGGGATGCGCGGCGTCGAGGCCGAACGCCTGCTCCGCGAGCAGGGCCTGACGCTCGGCCACTTCCCGCAGTCGTACGAGGGCGCGAGCATCGGCGGCTACGCGGCGGCCCGCTCGGCCGGCCAGTCCTCGGCCGGCTACGGCCGGTTCGACGACATGGTGGTCGGCCTGGAGCTGGCCACCCCGCGCGGCACCGTCTCGCTGGGCAGCGCCCCCAAGTCGGCCGCCGGCCCGGACCTGCGCCAGCTGGTGCTCGGCTCCGAGGGCGTCCTGGGCGTGATCACCGCCGTCACCGTCCGGGTCCGCCGGGCGCCGGACACCCGGGTCTTCGAGGCCTGGCGGTTCGAGGACTTCGAGGCGGGCGCCGCCGCGCTGCGCGGCCTGGCCCAGGACGGCCCGCTGCCGACCGTGCTGCGGCTGTCCGACGAGGCCGAGACCTCGGTCAACCTGGCCGACCCGGCCGCCATGTTCGCCGGCGGCCCCGGCGGCTGCCTGGCCGTCACCGGCTACGAGGGCACGGCCGCCGAGGTCGCCGCCCGCCGGGCCGGCGCCACCGAGCTGCTCACCGCGGCCGGCGGTCAGCCGCTCGGCGAGGAGCCCGGCGAGTCCTGGCGGCACGGCCGCTTCAAGGCCCCCTACCTGCGCGACCCGCTGCTGGACGAGGGCGTGCTGATCGAGACCCTGGAGACGGTGACCTTCTGGTCCGGCCTGCACGAGCTGCGCGCCGCCGTCGTCAAGGCGCTCACCGACGCGCTCACCGCCCAGGGCACCCCGCCGCTGGTGCTCTGCCACATCTCGCACGTCTACGAGACCGGCGCCTCGCTCTACTTCACCGTCGCCTGCGCGCAGACCGACGACCCGGTGGCCCAGTGGCAGCAGGCCAAGCAGGCCGCCAACGAGGCGATCCGCTCCTGCGGCGCGGCGATCACCCACCACCACGGCGTGGGCACCGACCACCGCGCGCCCTACGCCGAGGAGGTCGGCCCGCTGGCGATCGAGGCGCTGCGCGCCGTGAAGCAGGTGCTCGACCCGGCCGGCATCCTCAACCCGGGGGTCTTGTTCGAGAGCGGCCGCTGACATGACGGCGTTCACCGCGATCGTGAACCCGATCTCGGGCGGCGGGCACGCCGCCGCCCGCTGGGAGCCGGTCGCCGCGCTGCTGTGCGCGGCCGGCGCCACCGTGCGGACCGAACCGACCCGCAGCCGGGAGCACGCGGTGCGGGCCGCCACCGAGGCGGCCGCCCGCGGCGAGGTGGTGGTCGCGGTCGGCGGCGACGGCCTGGTGCGGGACGTGGCCGAGGGCGCGGTGCGGGGCGAGGGCACGATGGCCCTGGTACCGGCCGGGCGGGGCAACGACCTGGCCCGGGCGCTCGACCTGCCCTCCGACACCGCGGCGCTGGCCCGGCTGCTGCTCTCCGGCCGCACCCGGCGGATCGACGTGCTGGAGGTCAACGGGGTGATCGCGCCGGGCAACGTCTACATCGGCGTGGACTCGGTGGCCACCCAGCTGATCAACGACGCCCGCGCCCTGCCGGCGCTGCTCGCCTACCGGCTGGCACCGGTGCGCGCGGTGCTCGGCTGGCAGCCGGTCGACTACACGCTGACCGTCGACGGCGAGCGGCAGCGGCTGCGCGGCCACACCGTGGTGGTGGCCAACTCCGGCGCCTACGGCCACGGGCTGCGGATCGTGCCGCAGGCCGTGCTGGACGACGGGCTGGCGCACCTGATGACGGTCGGCGACGGCCCGCGCAGCCAGGTGGTCTCCTTCCTGCTGGACGCCAAGCGCGGCACCCACACCCGCCGGCCCGAGGTGGCGGTGCGCACCGCCCGCGAGGTGGTGGTGGACGCCGACCGCCCCGTGCCGGTCTGCGCCGACGGCGACGAGGTCACCACCCTGCCGGCCACCATCCGGGTGCTGCCGGGGGCGCTGCGGATCGCGGCCTGACGTCCCGTCACCCCATCGGCGCAGCCCGGGGTGCGCGGTGGTCCCCTCGCCCACCAGGGTCGAGGGGACCGGTCGCCGCGCCCCCAGGAGTCGTGCCATGCCCCCGCAGACCCCGTCCCGCGTGCTGCTCGCCCTGGTGGTGCCGGCGGTGCTGGTCGGGATCGGCTCCGCGCTGGTGCTGCTCGGGCTGAGCGCGCTGGCCGGGCGGCTGGACCACCTGTGGTGGCACTACCTGCCCGCGCACGGCGGGTTCGCCCCGTTCAGCCGGTGGTGGATCGTCGTGGTGCTGGCGGCGACCGGGCTGCTGGTCGGGCTGACGGTCCGTCTGGTGCCCGGGCACGCCGGCCCGGACCCGGCCACCGTCGAGCTCGGCGGGGCGCCCCAGCCGCTCGGGGTACTGCCCGGGGTCGCGGTGGCGGCGGTGCTGGCGCTGGGCGGCGGGGTGAGCCTGGGCCCGGAGAACCCGATCACCATGGTCAACATCGGCTGGGCCTACTGGCTCGGCCGCAAGGCCCTGCCGGCCACCGGGGCCGGGCTGTGGACCGGACTCGCGGTGGCCGGCACGATCGGCGCGCTCTTCGGCAGCCCGGTGGCCGCCGCGCTGATCCTCTCCGAGCTGCCGGCCGGCCGCGGCCAGCCGGCGGCGCTCTGGGACCGGCTGTTCGCCCCGCTGGTCGCCGCCACCGCCGGGGCGATCACCACCCTGGTGATCGCCGGGAACGACTTCGTGATCGACCTGCCGAAGTTCCCCGGCGGCCGGATGGTCGACGTCGGCTGGGCGCTCGCCCTCGGCGCGGTCTCGGCACTGCTCGGGCTGGTGGTGGTCTACGCCTTCGCCCCGCTGCACGCGCTCTTCGCCCGGGTGCCCGGCGGGCCGGTGCTCCCGCTGCTGCTGGGCGGGCTGCTGCTCGGCGGGCTCGGCGCGCTGGGCGGCGAACTGACCATGTTCAAGGGGCTGGACCAGGTCAAGGAGCTGGCCACCAGCTTCTCCTCGCACAGCGCCTGGGCACTGCTCGGGATGTGCCTGGTGAAGCTGGCGGCCCTGCTGGTGGCCGGCACCTGCGGCTTCCGCGGCGGGCGGATCTTCCCCGCGGTCTTCGCCGGGGTGGCGCTGGGCTGCGCGGCGCACGGGGCGGTCGACGACATCCCGGTGGCGCTCGCGGTGGCCTGCTCGATCCTGGGCGTCCTGCTGGCCGTCACCCGGCAGGGCTGGCTGAGCCTGTTCACCGCCGCCGCGATGGTGCAGGACACCCGGCTGATCTCCTTCCTCTGCGTGGCCGCGCTGCCGGCCTGGCTGATCGTCACCGGGCGGACCGAGATGGAGCTGCCCGCGGCCGGGCCCGCCGTCGAGGCCGCCGTCAGCGGGGGCTGACGGTGCGGTAGAGGTCGGTGTCGGCGCGCTCGATCAGCGGCTGGACGGCCGCCCGGGCGCCGGCGACCAGGGGGTGGTCGCGGGCGGCCAGGTAGGCCTGCCGGTCGGCCCAGCGCAGCTGGTTGACCACCCGGGTGCCGTCCTCGCTGCGCAGCAGGGTGACCGAGCGCAGGCCCGGCACGGTGGCGGGGTCGCCGGCCGCGCGGAGCGCGTCGACCAGCTCCTGCTGCCGCCCGGGGCGCACGGTGAGCACGATGACGACCAACAGGTCTTCGTTCTCGGCGAATTGCACGGGAAGCTCCTGGGTTTCGGGGTGTTGAACGGTGATGCGGCCAGTTCTACGCGGGCGGCGGGCGGGCGGCGTGGCTGGAACGGGACCGGGTGTGGTTCCCTGTCCGCACCAGGGACGCGGATGGTGGAATCCGACAACCGAGGGGCGCGCGATGGAGCTCGACGACCTGCGGCTGGTCCGCGCACTGCAGCTGGCGCCCCGGGCCGGCTTCGCCCGGCTCGCCGAGGTGCTGGGGATGCACGAGCGCACCGTCGCCCGGCGCTACCGGCGGCTGCACCGGGCGGGCGTGCTGCGGATCTTCGGCGTGGTCAACCCGCTCGCCGTCGGGCACCAGCTCTGGCAGGTGCGGGTGCGCTGCCGGCCGGACGCCGCCGAGTCGCTGGCGGCCGGCCTCGCCGCCCGCGACGACGTGGCCTGGGTGGCGGTCACGGCGGCCGGCGCCGAGGTGCTCTTCGCGATCCGGTCGCACTCGGCGGAGCGCAGCGAGCTGCTGCTCACCCGCGGCCTGCCCCGGTCGGCCCGGGTGCTGGACATCGGCGCCGGGCTGGTGCTGCACGTCTTCCTCGGGCTGGGCTCCCAGGGCTGGTCGGAGCTGGCCGGACTGCTCACGCCCGCGGAAGTCGAGCAGCTCGACGTTGCGCGGGGCGAGCCGGAGGAGCTGGCGCCCGAGCCGTACGACCCCGCGATCGTCCGGGTGCTGGCGGCGGACGGGCGCGCCACCACCGCCCGGATCGCCGAGGCGGCCGGGATCAGCGAGGGGCGGGCCGCCCGCCGCCTCGCCGCGCTGCTGCGCAGCCGCACCGTGGTGATCGACCTCGACCTGGCGCACGGCGCCTTCGGTCTGACGGTGGGTGCGCAGCTCTGCCTGACCGTCGCCCCGGCCCGGCTGCGCGAGGTCGGCGAGGCCCTGGCCGCGCTCCCCGAGGTCGGGTACGTCGCGGCGCTCTCCGGGCGGGAGAACCTGGTGGCGGCGGTGGCCTGCCGCGACCTGCGCCGGCTCTACGAGTTCACCGTGGACCGGGTCGGTGCGCTGGACGGCGTGGTCGCGCTGGAGGTGCTGCCGTACGCCCGGGTGGTCAAGCAGTCCGGTGGGCTGCTGGTCGACGGCCGGCTGGTCGACGGCTGACCGATTGACGGCCCGTCGGTCAGCTGAGCTGCTTGTAGTAGAAGCTGCCGTCGTGCGGGACCCCCGCCGGGTCGGTCGCGTAGCCGGGCACGGTGCCGAAGCCGGTCCAGCCCGCCGCCCGGTAGAGCCCTTCGGCGCCGCTGCCCGCCTCGGTGTCCAGCACCAGCAGGGTGATCCCGCGTTCGGCGGCGGCCGCCTCGGCGGTGGCCAGCAGGCGGGCGGCCAGGCCCTGGCGGCGGGCCGCCGGATGCACCATCAGCTTGACCAGCTCGGCACGGTGACGGCCGTTCGGCTTGCGGGTGAGCCGCAGGCTCACCGTGCCGGCGCAGCCGCCGGGCCCGGACGCGCGCCACAACAGCAGGTCACCGGCGGCCAGTTCAGCGCGCTGGGTGCGCCACCAGTCGGCGGCCTCGGCCGGCCCGAACGGCGCGTGGAAGCCGAGCGAGGCCCCGTCGGCGACGGTGGCGGCGAGCAGCTCGGCGAGCCCGGGCAGGGCCTGCTCGAAGTCCGCGGGGTCGAGCAGGGCGATCGGGGCGACCGGGGCGGGGGCGGTCACGGCAGCACCACCAGCACCGCGTAGCGGACCGGATCCGGCCCCGGGCAGCGGAACCGGGTCGACCCCCAGAGCCGGAACCGCAGGCAGTCCCCGGCGGCCAGGCGGTGGGCGGTGGCGTCCACGGTCAGTTCGAGGACGCCCTCCAGCACCCAGACGTGCTGTTCCAGCCCGGGCACCGGCGGGTCCTGGTAGGCGATGTCGGCCCCCGGGCGCAGCTCGCCGTGCACCACCTCGCCGCGCAGCCCCGGGTGCGGCGGGGAGACGGCGCGCCGGGTGAACCCGGCGTCCGGGTCCCGCCAGACGGCCTGCTCGGCGGCCCGGACCAGCTGCGGCGGCTCGGCCTCGACCTCGGCCAGCAGCCGGGACATGGTGCGGCCGTGGGCGGCGCAGAGCCGGCCGAGCAGCGCGGCGGTCGGGCTGATCTCGGCGCGCTCCAGGCGCGAGAGGGTGGAGCGGCTGACCTCGGCCCGGCGGGCCAGCTCGTCCAGCGACCAGCCGCGCTCGGTGCGCAGCGCGGCGAGCCGCTCGGCCAGCCGGACGGTGACCGGGTCGGGCTGGTGCTCGATAGGGTCTCCCATATTCGGGAGGATATCCCAGATCCGAACGAACCCCAGCCCGGTGCCCCCGGACCGCGGACCACCACCTCATCCCAGGGGTCCCTCCCGTCGCGGCCGGGGAGCTAGGGTCTGTGCCACAGCACGCGGGACCAATCGGCGCGGCGGAGGGGCGAGATGACGGCGGACCAGCCAAACCAGCCAGACCAGGCAGACCGGGCGGACCGGCTCGGCGTGACGACGGAGGAGTCCTTCTACCGGGACCTCGGCGGCGGCCGGTTCGAGAGCACCGGTGCCACCGCCGGACCGTGGAACGCCAAGGCGCAGCACGCCGGCCCGCCCTCCGCGCTGCTCGGCCGGGCGCTGGAGCGGCACCAGCCGCGCCCCGGCATGCGGATCGCCCGGATCACCCTGGAGGTGCCCTACCCGGTACCCGTGGGCGAGCTGGCGGTGGAGGCCCGGACGGTGCGCGGCGGCGCCAGGACGGAGCTGCTGGAGGCCGAACTCACCTCCCAGGGCCGCCCGGTGATGCTGGCCCGGGCCTGGCGGGTGGCGGCCAGCCCGGAGGACACCCCCGCGCTGCGCCCCGAGCCCGGGCCGGCCGCGCTGCCGGCCCCGCACCCGGTGACGGCGGCGCCGGGCACGCTGACCGACGGCTACGTGTCGGCGATGGAGTGGCGGTTCCAGGAGGGCAGCGCCGGGTTCACCACACCCGGCCCCGGGGCGGCCTGGGTGCGCCAGCGGATCCCGCTGGTCGCGGGTGAGGAGGACACGCCGCTGACCCGGGCGCTCACCGTCGCGGACAGCAACTGGGCGATCGCCTTCGAGCTGGACCACGTGCGCCGGCTGGTGATCAACACCGACGTCACCCTGGCCCTGCACCGCGACCCGGTCGGCGAGTGGCTCAGCCTCACCTCCGCCACCGCGGCCAGCCCGGCCGGGTCCGCCATCGCCTCGGGGCGGCTCGACGACCGCTCGGGCGACTGCGGGCGGGTGCTGCAGACGCTGCTGGTCGCCGAGCGCTGAGGCGACGCGCCGAGCCCCCGGCGGCGGGTGCCGCCGGGGGCTCGGGGTCCGGACCGACCGGCTCAGCCGTGGGTCTTGGCGAGCAGGGTGAGGACCTCCTCGGTGGTGCCGGTCTCACCGAGGCGGGGGAAGATCCGCTCGACGCTGTTGCGGTGCGCCTCGCCGTCGAGGTCGGCCATCGCGTCGGTGGCCAGCGTGACGTGGTAGCCGTGCTCGTGGGCGGCGCGGGCGGTGGACTCGACGCCGATGCTGGTGGCGACGCCGCCGAGGACGATCTGGGTCACCCCGCGACGGCGCAGCTGGAGGTCCAGGTCGGTGCCGTAGAAGGCGCCCCAGTTGCGCTTGGTCACCCGGATGTCGCCGTCGTGGCCGGCCAGCCGGTCGATGATCACGTCCCAGCCCTCGGGCAGCGCGCCGCCCGGGCGCGGGGCCTCGGTGCGGCCGCGCAGCGCGTCCGAGCCGTCGGCGGCGAAGGTCACCCGGACCAGCACCACGGGCAGGCCCTTGGCCCGGAAGGCCTCGGCCAGCGCGACGCCGTTGGCCACCACCTCGTCGGCGCCGTACGGCTGGGTGGGCATGGCGACGATGCCGTTCTGCAGGTCGATCAGGACGAGCGCGGTGTTCTGGTCGAGCGTGGTCAGTGCCATGGTCGTGCCTTTCGAATGATTCGAATGATTCGATTGATCAGCTGGTGATTCGTCAACGCGGCTTGCGGATGGAGCGGTCGAGCAGGCTCACCACGAGCAGCAGGACCGCGCACGGCAGCATGAACAGCGCCAGCCGGTGCAGGCCGGCCGTGTGCGCGCCGTGGGTGAAGGAGGCGGCTACGGCGGCCGAGGCCAGCATCGCGCCGAGGTAGGTGAAGGTGCGCAGCAGGCCCGCGGCGGTGCCGATGCGCTCCGGGTCGGCCTGCCGGTAGAGCGCGTTCTGGTTGGCCAGCCCGTTGATCCCCTGCGGGATCCCGACCAGCGCCCCGACCACCACCAGCAGCGCGATCGGCGTGTCGGCGCGCAGCACGGTCAGCAGCGAGCAGGTGAGCACCATCACCGCGCCGCCCAGCAGCACCTTGCCCCAGATCCCGGGCCGCCGTCCGGAGAGCACCCCGCACAGGATGCCGACCGCCGAACCGGGCAGCAGCAACAGGCCGGTGACCGAGGTGGAGAGCCCGCGCCCCTCCTCCAGCCACTGGGTGTAGCCGTACTTGGCTTCCCCCTCCTGACGGAGGGGATTCCCCTCAGCCTCACGGCTGAGCCGCTGCGTGCATGCGCTGCGGTGGGACGACTTCCTGCTTCATCGACGACCGCCCGCTCGGAGTGCTCCGTTGAGGTCTTACACCGTCTCCACAGGCTGCAACCGCCAGCCCGGCGGCCAAGATGTTACGTGCCGCGTTCACGTCCCGGTCGTGGACCGCTCCGCAGTCACACGTCCACTCGCGAACATTGAGCGGCAGGTCTACACGAACAACACCGCATACATTGCACAGCTTGGAACTGGGGAACCACCTGTCGATGGTCACCAACTCGCGGCCGTACCAGGCGCACTTGTAGTTCAGCATCGTTCGCAGTTCGCTCCAGCTCGCGTCGCTGATGGCGCGAGCGAGGCGCTTGTTCTTGAGCATGTTGCGGACCGACAGGTCCTCGATCACGACCGTTTGGTTTTCGCGGACGATTCGAGTGGTGAGCTTGTGCAGGAAGTCCCTGCGCCGGTCGGCGATCCGCGCATGGATTCGGGCGACCTTGACCCGAGCCTTCTCTCGGTTCTTCGATCCTCTCGCCTTGCGGCACAGCTCCCGCTGAGCCACCGCCAAGCGTTCTCGATCCTTCCGCTCATGCTTCGGGTTGGCGATCTTCTGCCCACTGGAGAGGGTCACAAGGCTCGTGATGCCGACGTCGATGCCCACGGCCGCATCAACCAGAGGCAGCGGCCTGACGCCCGGATCGCCACACAGCATCGAGACGAACCAGCGCCCGGCCGCGTCCCGGGTCACCGTTACCGTGGAGGGCGATGCACCCTCCGGCAATGGCCTGGACCACACAATGTCCAGCGGCTCGCTCATCTTTGCCAGAGTGATCCCGCCACCCCGGTACCGGAAGGCACTGGTGGTGTACTCGGCCGAGTCGCATGACTTCCGTTTGGACTTGAACCGGGGATACTTCGCGCGCCTCTGCCAGAAGTTCGAGAATGCCCCCTGCAAGTGCCGGAGTGCCTGTTGCAACGGCACGGAGGACACCTCACTGAGGAACGCCAACTCCTCGGTCTTCTTCCACGCCGTCAGCATCGAAGACGTTGCGTTGTAGTTCACCCGCTCCCGACGAAGCGTCCACGCTTCAGTCCGAGCGGCCAGCGCCATGTTGTAGACCTTCCTCACACACCCGAATGTGCGCAACAGCTCAGCTGCCTGCGCTTCAGTCGGATAGAAGCGGAACTTGAACGCCCGCTTCGCATGACTGGTCTGCATGGATTACACGATAGCGCCAATCCTTGCAACCACCTGACGATCAATCACCTTCCGGTGACCTTTATGCCCATGCATCCACCCTAGGACCGTCAGTCGAAACTGTCCAGTTTGGCTGTGCAGTATTGCTGTGGAACCCCCGCGTTGCCGTGGAAGCCTCTGCTCCTGCGGTTCAGTCCCAGAGGTCGGTCCGGCGCTCCGCCACCCGCGCCGAGATCCGGGCCAGCGCCTCCCCCGCCGGCAGCGGGTCGAGCCGCCGACCGTCCCGCAGCCGCAGCGCCACCAGACCCTGCGCCGCCTCCCTGCTCCCGATCACCGCCTGGTACGGCACCAGCCGGTGCTCCCTGATCCGGGCCCCGAGGCTGCCCAGCTCCGGGCCGGCCAGCTCGGCCCGCAGCCCGGCCGCCAGGCAGCGCTCCACCAGCTCGGCCGCCTGCGCCACCTCCGCCTCGCCCACCGGCAGCAGCACCACCTGCACCGGTGCGAGCCAGGCCGGGAACGCCCCGCCGTGCTGCTCCACCAGCTGGGCCACCGCCCGCTCCACACTGCCGATCACCGCCCGGTGGACCATCACCGGCCGGTGCTTGGCACCGTCGGCGCCGATGTAGTGCAGGTCGAAGCGCTCCGGCTGGTGGAAGTCGACCTGGACGGTGGAGAGGGTGAACTCCCGGCCCTGCGGGTCGACCACCTGGACGTCGATCTTCGGCCCGTAGAAGGCGGCCTCGCCCTCCTCCGCCTGGTACTCGATGCCCTCGCTCTCCAGCACCTCGACCAGCAGCGCCACCGAGCGCTCCCACAGCTCGGGCGCGGCAACGTACTTGCCGCCGGGGCCCGGCAGCGAGAGCCGGTAGCGGGCCGCCTCGATGCCGAGCACCCGGTAGGCCTCGCGGATCAGCCGCAGCGCGCCGCGGGCCTCCTCGGCCACCTGGTCCAGGGTGCAGAAGATGTGACCGTCGTTCAGCTGGATCGCCCGCACCCGGGTCAGCCCGCCCAGCACCCCCGACAGCTCGGAGCGGTACATCGGCCCGAGCTCCGCCATCCGCAGCGGCAGTTCGCGGTAACTGCGGGCCCTGGAGCGGTAGATCACCGCGTGGTGCGGGCACAGGCTGGGCCGCAGCACCACCTCCTCCTCGCCGAGCTTCATCGGCGGGAACATGTCCTCGCTGTAGTGCGACCAGTGCCCGGAGATCTCGTACAGCTCCCGTTTGCCGAGCACCGGCGAGTAGACGTGCCGGTAGCCGGCCCGCCGCTCCTCGCCCCGGACGTACTCCTCCAGTTCGTGGCGCACCACCGCGCCGTCCGGCAGCCAGTAGGGCAGGCCCGCGCCGATCAGCGGATCGGTGCCGAACAGGCCCAGCTCGCGGCCCAGCTTCTTGTGGTCGTGCTTCGCGTCCACCGCGTCGTCTCCGCTCTCTCCTCCCCCGGGAGGCGGGCCCCGACGACCTGCGAAAACGCAGCAGCCCCGGGGCACTCGCCCCGGGGCTGCTGTCTGATGTTCAACACTCAGCGCGCCGGGACCTCCACCGGCGTCGTCGTCACTGCGGCACGCTGAATCATGTGATCGACGGTAGCAGAACCACCCACCGTCGTGGAATCAGTAACGCAGCACGGCGGCCAGCCGGTCCCGGTCGGCCAGCGCGTCGTCGGGCAGGAAGGTCACGGTGCCGCCGGACAGCAGGGTGCGCTCGACGATCTCGTCCACCACGTCCTCGCGCAGCTCGCCGGTGCCGGTCGGCAGCGCCTGCGCGGGGGCGGGGGCCAGGTGGCCGTCGGTGACCTGGACGGTCGCCTGGTAGCGCTCCTCCACCATCAGCTCGGCGACCCGGTTCTCGCTGACGGCCTGCCAGATCTCGTCCAGCCCGGCGGCCAGCGTCTTGCGGCCGGCCGCCTGGTCCAGCCGGGCCAGCGCGGCCGCCCGCTCCGCCTCGTCCCGCGCGGCCAGCACCGGCGCCAGCACCGGGGCCAGCGCGGTGGCCGGGCCGTCGCCCAGGCCGCCCTTCTCCAGCCGCCCGACGACCACGTCCTGGTGCGCCGTCACCGAGTCGAAGAGGCTGACCGCCTCCGGCACGCCGACCAGGTAGCAGGGCCGCGGGTCCTCCTTGAGCAGGGCGCCCAGCGCGGCGTCCACGTCGCGGAAGAAGACCCGGGTCTCCTCGGCGCTGTAGACGCTCGGGGTGTCGCCGATCCGCTCCTCGCGCTGCGGGTCGAACTTCTCCGGGTTGGCCGGCAGCTGCGGGAAGCCGGCCGCGCGGGACTCCGCCAGGTCGGGCCCGGCGCCGCTCCACAGCCGGACCTGATGGGCCGCCAGGGTGAGCACCCAGTACGGCGCGTGCACCGCGCGGGCGGCGACCAGGTTGCGGGTCAGGTAGGAGTCGGAGACCACCACCCGGGCGGGCACCGTGCGCGGCAGCGTCCACACCTGGTGCTCCCCGGGCGCGGCGAACAGCAGCAGCCCGTCCAGCGAGTGCCGCAGGTCCACCTCGGCGGCCGCCCGGTCCAGCCGGTCCAGCACGTCCAGCCGGTCGGCCCGGGCCAGCGTCTCGTCCGACTCGATCCGGTGGCGGGCCTCGACCAGCAGGTTCTTCAGCCAGAGCGCGTCCTGCTCGCGCTCCGGCCCGCGCCGGTGCGTCGGCACGGCGACGGTGACCGCCGGGCGCGGGCGGGGCGCGGCGAGCGCGGCCAGGGTGGCTGGGGTGAGGTCGGTGACGTCCACGGTCGGCCTTTCGGTGGTGGGGTCTGCGGGCAGAGAGTCCTGCGCTCCACCCTCACCGGGGGCGGGCGCTCCCGCATCCCGACTCGCCGGGCCGGCGGGTCGGGTGACGGTGCGTCCGCTGCGCGACCCGCGCGACCGGCGCTAGCCGGCGGCTGCGGCGAGGCGGGCGGCCGCGGCGGCGCCGTCACCCGCCACGGTGAGCGGGGCAGCCGGGTGGGCGGCGCGCAGGCGGGCTAGCAGACCGTCGTGGACCGGTCCGGGGGCGGTGGCGACGGAGCCGGCCAGCACGATCGGTGCGTCGTCCCGGTGCAGGGCGGCGACCAGGGCGGCGAGGTGGGCGGCGGCGGACTCGGTGATCCGTAGCGCGGCCGGGTCGCCAGTGAGGGCCAGCTCGGTGATCAGTGGGGCGAGGCTGGCCAGGCGGTGCGGCGGGCCGTCGTAGGCCCAGCGGAGCAGGGCGGCCGGGTCGGGCGCGGCGCAGGCGTCGAGGACCGCGCGGCCGAGCGGGTCGGCGGGGTGGTCATGGGCGTGGGCGTGCGCGTGCCGCAGCGCCTCGCGGCCGAGCCAGAAGCCGCCGCCCTCGTCGCCCAGCAGCCAGCCGAGGCCGCCCGCCCGCTCGGTCACGGCGGTGCCCGCGATCCGGCAGGCGATCGCCCCGGTACCGGCGATCAGCACCGTGCCCCCGGGCGCCGCCGGGGCGCCGGCCGCGAACGCCACCACCGCGTCGGAGACCAGCCGGACCGGGACGGTGAGGCCGAACGCGGCCCGGCACGCCTCGGCGAAGCCGTCGGGGTCGGCGAGCGCGCTCACCCCGGACAGGCCCAGCAGGCAGCCGCGCACCGCCCCGGGGTCGGCGACCGTGCGGGCCACCACCTCGGCGAGCACGGCGAGCGCCGCCGGGGCGCCGCGCGCGGCGGGGTTGCCGCCGGTCGCCGTGGCCCGCGCCAGCTCGCGGCCGGCGGCGTCGTGCAGCACGGCGCGGGTGTGGGTGCCGCCGACGTCGAGGCCGAGGTAGGTCACGGGGTCACCTGGCGGGAGGTCAGCGACTTGACGGCGGACCACGGGTGGCCGCCGGCGACGGCCAGCGCGGCCCGCGCCTCGGCCGGGCCGACGCCGGCCACCAGGGCGACCAGCGCGGTGGGCGTCTCGTGGTCGGCGGCCGCCAGCGCCTCGGCGGCCACCGGCTCGGGCACCTCGCAGGCGGTGGCCAGGGTGCGCACGGCCCGCTCGCGCAGCTTCGCGTTGTGGGTGGAGGCGGTGATCATCAGATTGGACCAGGTGCGCCCGCTGCGCACCATCAGCGCGGTGGAGAAGGCGTTCAGCGCGAGCTTCTGCGCGGTGCCCGCCTTCATCCGGGTGGAGCCGGTGACCACCTCGGGGCCGGTGTCCAGGACCACGTGCAGGTCGGCGAGTTCGGCGAGCGGCGCGGCCGGGTCGTTGGAGAGCAGCGCGGTGGCGGCCCCCGCCGCCCGGGCGGCGCGCAGGGCGGCGGCGACGTAGGGCGTGCGGCCGCTGGCGGTGATGCCGATGACCAGGTCGGCGGCGGTCGGCGCGGCGCCGGGCGGCTCCTCCGGCGCGTGGTCCTCCGCGTCCTCCCGGGCCCGACCACCGGCGCCCGGTCCGCCCGCGAGGTGTGCCACGACGGTGTCGGGCCCGACCCCGTAGGTCGGCCCGAGCTCGACGGCGTCGCCGAGCGCGAGGCGTCCGCTGGTGCCCGCGCCGTAGTAGTGGATCCGCCCGCCGCCGGCCAGCACGGCGAGCGCGGCGTCCACCAGTGCGGCCAGCTGCGGCAGCGCGGCCCGGACGGCGCCCGCCACGATGGCGTCCTGGTCGTTGATCAGCTCCAGCAGCGGCAGGGTGTCCAGCCGGTCGATCGACGCGGAGGCCGGGTTGCGGCGCTCGGTGGGCGGTTGGTGCGGCATCGTCACGCGCGACAGCGTAGCCGCTCGACGGGGCGTCAACTTGCGTTGTCAGCAGGGAATATCGCACACCGACGGATGGCTATAGTCCGCACCATGACGATCACCGAGAACCGCCTCAACATGATGAAGCTGAGCCGTGACAGCTACGGCGCCATGCTCGCCCTCAACTCCACCACCCAGCAGGCCGCGCTCGCCGCCGGCCTGGAGCTGCCGCTGCTGGAGCTGGTCCGGATCCGGGCCTCCCAGATCAACGGCTGCGCCTACTGCCTGGACATGCACACCAAGGACGCCCGCCACGCGGGCGAGACCGAGCAGCGGATCTACGCGTTGAACGCCTGGCGCGAGACCCCGTTCTTCTCCGAGGTCGAGCGGGCCGCCCTGGCCTTCACCGAGGCCGTCACCCTGGTCGCCGACGGCCAGGTGCCGGACGCGGTGTACCGGGAGACGGCGGAGGTGCTGACGGAGGAGCAGATCGCCGCCCTCACCTGGGTGATCGTGGTGATCAACGCCTTCAACCGGGTGGCCATCACCTCCCGGGTCCCGGTCGGCGACTACCAGCCCGGCTCGCACTGAGCCGCCACCGGACGCCCCCGCGCGGGCCCCGGTAGGCGCCGTCCCGGCCTACCGGGGCCCGCCCCGCCGGACCAGCTTCCAGACCCGCTCCGCCCAGTCCTCCGCGTCGAACCGCCGCCCCACCAGCCAGTGCACGACGGTGAGTCGCACCCACTGCCACTTGAACCACGGCGGCAGGTGGCGGAACGGAATGAACGTCAGCGCGTCCCCGATCGAGTCCGCCGCCGCGTCCCGGAACCCCAGCTCCCGCAGCCGGCCCCAGATCCCCGGCGACAGCCGCCCGAACATCCGGGTCATGTCCCCCGCTGCCACACACCCGTACCCGCGCAACGTCAGGTCGTCCGACCGCAGCGCCCGCTCGACGCGGGCCGCCACCGCCCCGAAGTCCGTGCAGTTGAACACCAGCCGGATCACGGCCGTCCCCACGTACGGATCCCCGCGCTCGAACCCCGCGTCGATTTCCTCCGGAGTCCGCAGGGCCGCCAACTTGCGATCGCCGGCCTCCTTCGATTCGCGCGGCGGCTCCGAGCGGTACTCGCCGTCTTTCACGTCCTCAATCCTCAGTCCGCTGTTTCCGCCAGATCCTCGTGGGTGACTTCGCCCCAGGTCCGCCCTCATGGACGACTGGCTCGCCGCCATCAGAACGGAGACGTACGGCAGCACCACACGGCGAGGCTAGCTGGCGTGATCGGGTGAGCGGCACATCGGCCACCTGCTTTCGCAGCATTCGCTACGCAGCTGTGACCAGCTAAACGAGCCCGAACTCTCCTGCGCGCACGGACTCGATGAAGGCGCCGAACGCGGCAGCGGAGAAGACGAGGGCGCTGCCGTTGGGGTCCTTCGAGTCCCGGACAGGGACGACGCCAGCGAAACCGTCGGCGACTTCGATGCACGCGCCACCCTGCTGGCTGTGGGTCGACTTCCGCCACCGGGTCTGGGAGATGTCCATAGTTACCCACGTTCCTTCCGAGCAGCGTGAATGCGGCCGTCGGCAGCATGCCCACCTGCGGCCGACGGTAGTCCCTCGGCATGGCCGGCGCAGACACTTTTCGCGCGGCGCGGCGCGGCACCTCGGCTCGGGGACGGACCACGACTATGGGCGAAAGCCCCGGCAGCCCGCTTCAGGGCCCACCGGGGTCTCAGCCTGTTGCTCCAGAGCGGCGCGCTGGGTCGTCAGACCTCCCCGAACTCCCCTGCGCGCACCGACTCCACGAAGGCCCCGAACGCGGTGGTGGAGAAGACGAGGGCACCGCCCTCCGGGTCCTTCGAGTCACGGACGGGGACGACCCCGGGGAAGCCGTCAGCTACCTCGACGCACGCGCCCTGCTGCTGGCTGTGGGTCGACTTCCGCCAACGGGCCTGAGACATGTCCATACTCACTCAAGTTCCTTTCGAATAGCACGGAACACCTCGATAGATGCGGCTACCGACGACGCACCCACCTGAAGGCGATGGTAGTCCCTGTCCCAGGTCGTGAGGATGTTGAGATCACGTTGAACGTGGCCTTGGCCTACGGACTCCGAATAGCCGATCAAGCTCCGGTCAGAGAGCGTCAGAAGGTGCACCGGGAGTGCGAACGGACGGTCAGCACCCATGGAGTACGGAGCTACTTGGATGATCATCCTCGCACTGCCGGCGTACTCCTCCAGGGCATCAAGCTGGCGAGCCATCAGCTCACGCCCACCCACGAGTCGGCGGATGCAGCTCTCGTCGAGCACGGCGTGAAGCATGGGTCCGTCAGCCGCGGCAAGACGTTGCTGTCGAGCCTGCAGATGTGCACACCAGCTGTCAGCCTCGTCCTGGGTGATGGTTCCTCGCCGAACCTGAGCGTCAGCCAGCGCGGCGGCGTACTCAGAGGTTTGAAGCAGACCCGGTATCACGCCGATCTCAAACGCTCGGATCTCTCGGGCCTTTGCCTCCTGTGCGGCGTACTCCTCGAAGCCGTCGAGCATGGACGCGCTTCGAACATCGCGATATCGATCAATGAACAGCGTCCCTGATCCGAACGCGGCGTCAACTCTTCTCGCAAAACGAGGCGTTGGAGGCTTCCGGCCAGTTTCCACCGCCGAAACGTGCGTCGCCGAATAGTCCGCACGTTCGGCGAGCTCCTCCTGCGTCCATCCGCGCTCCTCGCGCGCAGCGCGTAGAGCAGCGCCGAAGGCTGCACGCGGCGATGTGGTCGGGTCCAACTCCAGGCGGTTCAAGATCTGTTGCTCCTTCCACTCCGACAGGTTGAAGGCACTCCGAGCATAGCGGCAAAGTGAGTGCCCTCGGTAGTGGATTCGCTACACAGCGGAGCGACGCATGCCCAGACGTACACACACCCCCCAGCCGACGCTCGGACGTTCGCAGTGGCTGCCGTGCCACGGGAGCTCGGCCCGCCTGGCGCGCAGCATGCTGCGGGCCCTGCTCAACGACCTGACGGACGTCGAACTCTACGGAGTCAGCGCAGAGTTGGTGGTCAGTGAGCTGATTGCCAACGCCGTGGTCCACGGCTCCAGATCCCCACAGACGCCGATCTTCGTGCGGCTCGAAGCGTCCGTCGACCGGCTGCGGGTCGAGGTGCACGACTCGACGCGGCACCTGCCGATCATGCAGCCCGCGCATCCGGACGACGAATGCGGCAGGGGGTTGCGGCTCGTCGACCAGCTCGCCGCCGACTGGGGGCACAGCCTCGCTCGCGACGGCTCGGGCAAGCAGGTCTGGGCGATCGTCATGCCCGAGGGCCCGGAACCACTCCGCACGTCACCTTGAGGAGCGACATGTCCAACTCCCCCACCCCCAAGGGCAGGCCCGGCCATGGCTCGCGGATCCTGGCGGCCATGGACAAGGCCCGGGCGCCGTACTCGGGTGTCGCCGGCCGGGTGGCGGCGCGGCTGGTCGCCGAGGACGAAGCGGCGGCGGCCGATGAGACCAACGGCGAGGAGGATGACCGTAGTTGAGCTCACGGTAGCGTGCCGCAGCCGCGGCGGCTCCCGAGAGCCACCGCGGCTGCGTCGTCCGGCCGGGCCCCGCTCCCCATCAGGACCGGCCGGCGTTCATCGCTGACCGATCGTCAGCAGGCGCCCTGGTCGGACCAGGAGGACCAGGAGGCCGGGGCCCCCGGGGTCGCGCCGGTGGAGTACCAGGTGGACAGCCACTTGTGGCCGCCGTAGGAGACCTGGGCGCCCGGCACGTAGGAGGTGGTCGCGCTCCAGGCAGCCAAGGTGCCGCAACCGCCACCGCCCGAGGCGGCGATCGTCCAGGTGAAGCTCACCTGGTTGGTCGCGGTGCCGGAGTTGGCGATGACCGTGGCCGAGGTGCTGCCGGCCGTGGTCGGGGTGCCGCTGATCAGGCCGGTCGAGGAGTTGATCGACAGGCCGGCCGGCAGGCCGCTGGCACTGTAGGTCAGCGTCTTGCCGGCCGAGTCGGTGGCGCTGATCTGCAGCGAGGCGGCCGTGCCGACGGTGCCGCTCTGGTTGCCGGGGGCGGTGATGGTGACGGTCTCACCGGTCGGCTGGCTGCGGATCGCCCAGCCGAAGCTGGCGCTGCCGGATGCGGTGCCCGAACTCGCGGTCACCGTCGGGGAGTAGGTGTTGGAGGTGGTCGGAGTACCGGTGATCAGGCCGGTCTTGGCGTTCACGCTCAGGCCCGGCGGCAGGCCGGTGGCGCTCCAGGTGACGGACTTGCCGGCCGAGTCGGTGGCCTGCAGCTGCACCGAGACGGGGCTGCCGACGGTGTCGATCCGCTGGCCCGGGTTGGTCACCGTGACCTGCTCGGCGGCGGAGCCCGCCGGGGTGAAGCCGCTGGTGCCGTTCGGGGTGCCCCAGCCGGTCGGGCCGTCGTAGCCCGGGCCGGCGGTGCAGAAGTAGGACGGCGAGCAGCTGCCGTTGTTGCCGCTGGTCACGTCGTTGAAGCTGCTGGTGTGCGCGTACGGGTAGGCGTTGGCCTGGTCGCCCGCGTTCGGGGCGCCGGCCAGTGCCCAGACCGAGGCGATGATCGGGGAGGCCGCGCTGGTGCCGCCGTAGACGGCCCAGCCGCTGCCGCCGTAGGTCTGGTAGACGGCCACACCGGTCGCGGGGTCGGCGACGGCGGAGACGTCGGTCTCCATCCGGTTCTGGCAGCCCGTGTCGTGCTGGAAGCTGGGCTTGGCGATGTAGGCGGAGCAGCCGGAGCCGGTGCCCTCGCTGGCGCTGGTGTTCCAGACCGACTCGCTCCAGCCGCGGGCGCTGGAGTCCCGGGTCAGCGAGGTGCCGCCGACCGCGGTGACGTACTGCGAGGTGGCCGGGAACTCGGCGCCGTAGTTGGAGTCGCCCGCGCTGGCCGTGATGGCCACGCCCGGGTGGTTGAAGTACTGCGCGTCCGCGCTGGGGGTGGTGGAGTCCTCGGAACCGCCGTAGCTGTTCGAGACGAACTTGGCGCCCTGGGCGACGGCCTGGTTGACCGCGGCGCCGAGGTCGCTCATGTTCGCCGAGGCGGCCTCCACCAGCAGGATGTGGCAGTTCGGGCAGACCGCGCTGACCATGTCGACGTCCAGCGAGATCTCGCCGGCCCAACCGGTGTCGGGCGTCGGGTAGTTGCTGCCGCCGTTCTCGTCGATCTTGCGGAAGCAGCCGTTCGCGGTGGTGCAGGCGGGCAGGCCGTACTGGCTGCGGTAGGCGGCCAGGTCGGACTCGGCGTTCGGGTCGTCCTGGGCGTCGACGATCGCCACGGTCTGGCCGGAGCCGCCGCTGGGCAGGTTGTAGGCGCTGGTCAGGTCGCTCGGGCCGAAGCCCGAGGGTGCGGCGTTGGGGGCCAATCCGTTCTGGCCCAGCGCGTGCGGGTGCAGGTCGGTGCGCTTGAGTGCGAGGCAGGCCTCCTCGCCGGGCTGGGTCGGCGCGGCGCAGGACCGCTCGACCGAGACCTGCCCGGCGGTGGCCGGGGTGGCGGCGGAGGCAACGGGGGTGAAGCCGGCGACGGCGGTGACCAGCAGGCCCAGCGCGGAGAGCGGGGCGAGCAGGGCGGACCGGGCAGGGCGTTCCGAATGGTGCATGGCCACTCGGACTCCTTTCCTGACGTGGCCCCTGGGTGGGGGCGGGACCGGGCTCGCCAGGCGGGGTCGCCCGCGAGCGCGCCCCGCGGCGGCCTGCCTGAGGGCAGCGCGGAACGGCGGCCGGGGCGACCGCAGCGGGGAGGGTGACGCGGGGGGTGCGGGGAGGGGTGGGGGGTGCATCCCGCGTCGAGCCGAAAACGTAGCCCGTGGGCCGGACACGGTCAATGAATCGCAGTCAGCAACCCACCCTTGCCCTTCGCTTGCAAAGTCCGGAGCCCACCCTTGCCGTCACCCGCGGGCCGCCGGCCGACGCTCGGCCAGGCCCCGGCGCTCCATCAGCCCGCTGCGGTCCCGGACGCCGAACCTGCGGTAGAGCCTGGTCAGTCCGGCCTCGACCGACTTGACCGAGACGTGGAGCGCGGCGGCGATCTGCCGGTTGGTCGCCCCGCCCCGCACCAGCTGGACGATCTGCCGCTCCAGCTCGGTGAGTTCGGTGCTCGGCCCGTCCAGCCGGAGCAGCCGCTCGCGGGCGTACGCCGCCCAGGGCAGGCAGTGCGCGGCGGTGAACGCCTGGAGTGCGGTGGCGAGTTCGGCCCGGGCGGCGGCCCGGCGGCGGGACCGGCGCTCCAACTCGGCCAGCGCGAGCCGGGCCCGGGCGGCCTCCAGCGGATAGGGGTGGCCGGCCGGCAGTTCGGCGCGCAGCCGGTCGGCGGCCCCGCGCGGGTCGCCGGCCAGGCCGGCCAGCACCGCCTCGGCCCGGGCCAGGCCGAGCAGGATCACCCGCCGGTCCAGGCGGGCCGCCTCGGCCCGGGCCTCGGCCAGCACCGTGGCGGCCCGCTCGGCCTGGCCGGCCAGTGCCAGGGCCTCCACCAGGTCGGCGTCCACCAGGAAGAGCGCGGGGTCGGTGTAGCCCAGCCCGCGCAGCAACTCCCGGCAGCGGAGCAGGTGTTCGGCCGCCTGCGGGATCCGGCCGGCCAGCAGGTCGGCCCGCCCGCGCAGGCCCAGCGCATAGGCCGACCACTCGGTGTCGTCGGCCTGCTGACCGGCCCGCAGCGCGGCGTCGGCCAGCTCGGTGGCCCGCTCCACGGTGCCGCCGTTCAGCTCGGCGGCGGCGCTGAGCACCAGGCCGGGGCCGGGGGTCGGGCCGAGCTCCAGCCGCAGCCGGCCGCCGGCCAGCCCGACCTGGTGGGCCTCGGCACACCGGCCGGCCCGCTCGTGCACCGAGGCGGCCAGGTGCAGCACCTGGCCCAGGTCCTTGACCCGGCCGGCGGCCTCGACGTCCGCGCGCAGCCGGTTGACCGCCTCGATCGCCTCGGCCGTCTCGCCGCCGCGCAGCAGGCTGATCACCAGGCAGCAGCGCAGTTGCACCCCGGCGGCGGTGATCGCGGCGGCCGGGCGGCCGGCGGAGAGCGCGCCGGCCCGGCGCAGCGCGGGCAGCACCCGCTCGGGGGCGAGCTGCATCTCGATGGGGGCGCGCAGCGCGATCACCTCGATCTGCTGGTCGAGGTCGCCGCTGCGCTCGGCGTGGTACTCGGCCTCGGCCAGCACGGCCAGGCCGTACTCGGTGCGTCCGGTGCAGAGCGCGTGGTCGGCGCGGGCGATCTGCACGGCGGCGCGCAGCCGGGGCTGCCCGGCGGCGTCGGCCTCGGCGGCGTCCAGCAGCGCGGGCACCCCGGCCCGGTCGTTGCCGGCCAGTTCGACCAGCAGCAGGCGGGCCCCGACCCGGGCGGCCGGGTCGGGGCCGTGCAGCACCGCGGCGCAGGCCTGCTTGGCGGTGTCCAGCAGGCCTGCGTCGTGCGCGTGGCGGGCCGCGGCGAGCAGCCGCTCGGCGGCGAGGTCGCCCTGCTCGGCGGGGGTGCGGTCGGCGGCCAGCTGGGAGAGTTCGGCGGCCAGCGCGGGGGCGCCGCGGTGCACGGCGACCTGGGCGGCGGCGGCGAGTTCGGCGGCCAGCGCGGCGCCCCGGTCGGGGCTGGCCAGCGCCCGGTGCCGGGCCCGCTCCAGCGGATCGCCCAGCTGCTCGGCCAACTGGGCGTGGCAGTCGCGGCGTTGCCGCTCGGTCGCGTCGGCGTAGATGATCTCGCGCAACAGCGGGTGGGCGAACCGGAGTTCGCCGCCGAGGCCGCGGGTGAGCACGCCGGCCGCGAGCGCGGCGGCGAGCGCCTCGCGCTGCTCGGGCGCCTCGGGCGGGTGCGGGCGGGCGGCGGCCGCGAGCAGCAGCAGGGCGCAGACCGCCTGCTCCGGCAGCGCGGCCAGCCGGTCGGCGAGCAGGCCGCGCAGCCGGCCGGGCACGGGGAGCGGATCGTCGGGGCTCGGCGGGCTCGGGGCACGGCGGGCGGCTCTGGCCAACTCCATGGCGTAGTAAGGGTTTCCGCCGCTGGCCGCCTGGATCCGCTCGGAGTTGGCGGCGCCGGGGGTGATGCCGAGCCTGGCCCAGAGCAGCTCGCCGATCACCGGCCCGGGCAGGGTGGCGACCGGCAGCTCGGTGCGCGGCTCGGGCAGCAGCTCCAGGCAGCCGGGCTCGCCCCCGTCGGCCACCCGCTCGGTGGCCGCCACCTTGATCCGGTGGCCCGTCAGACGGCGGGCGGCGAAGGCCAGCACCTCGGCGCTGGCCGCGTCCAGGCAGTTCACGTCGTCCAGCACCAGCAGCACCGGCTGCCGCTCGGCGAGCGCCCGCAGCAGCTCCAGCACGGCCACCCGGATGGCCAGTTGGTCGGTCGGCCGCCCGTCGCCGGGAGTGCGCAGCAGCGCCACGTCGAGCACCGCGCGCAGGTGCGGGGCGAGCAGCCCGGGCCGCTCGGCGATCGCCCGGGCGAACAGGTCGTAGAGCGCCAGGTAGGGCAGCGCCGCCTCGGTGGCCGAGGAGTTGGCCCGCAGCACCAACTCCCCGGCAGCGGCCGCCTGCCCGGCCAGCACCTCCAACACCGCCGACTTCCCGATCCCGGCCGGCCCGGTCAGCAGCACTCCCCCACCACCATCGGCCAGCCCGGCCCGACACCGGTCGAGCAGCTCGTCACGGCCCAGCAGCGCCCACTCCTCGCTCATGGAGGGAAGTTTCCCCCCAGGGCGCGCAATGGTCTAGGCCTATATGCCGCCTGATGGTCAGACAGTCCGAATGACGAGCCCCGGTTTGACGTCGGCGGCGTCGGCGAGACGGCGGATGTCACCGGGGTCGGAGGTCCAGATCGTCGCCCCCAGGAGCGCGGCCATGGCGACCACCGTCGCATCGACGACGTCGGAGGTGCCGGACTTGCCACACAAGGTGCCGGCGGCCTTGGCGATCTCCAGGCGGACGGGCTCGATGCGGCAACTGGAGAGGATGTGGCCGAGGCGGACCTGTCGGCGGCCATCCCGCCAGGCTTGGCTGACCACGACGGCCGGGACATGGATGTCCCGGCCTTCCTCCAACGCCATGGCGTGCCGGACCCACATCCGCCGGTCGTTGTTGTCGAGGGCGATCAGGGCGCCGGCGTCGTAGACGTAAGGGATGCTCATACAGCGCCGGCCCCCGTGCCGCCGAGGTACTCCGCGTCAGCGGCAGCCATCTCCGCGCGCGCGGCGGCCAGCTCCTCGGGGGTGAAGGCGCCGTGCTCCTCCTGCCAGTCGGCCACCACGGCAAGCCCGATGCGGATCCGCATTTCGCGCTCGGCCGCACTGGCGACCAATCGGGAGAGCGGTATCCCCGCCTCCTTCGCCGCGGCACTCAAGGCCTCGACGAGTCCCTCTTCCAGCGTGATCGTCACCTTCTTGGTAGCCATACATCCACCATACCGCAGTATGGCACAGTCACCCCCGCTGCCAGACCGTGTAGTACTGCGTCCCGTGCCCGCTCGCCGCCGGGATGTGGGCCAGCTGGTGGTAGCGGCTGCCGGGGGCGTTCAGGGCCTGGGTGAGCTGCTTGTCCAGGGCGGCGGTCGGGCCGTCGTCCAGGACCACCAGGTCGAAGTAGCCGTCGGCGAAGGCGGCCTGGTAGGCGGGGAGGTTGACCAACTGCTTCCCGGTGGAGTCGCCGTACTGGAAGTAGTAGGTGTTCAGCCACTGGGACGGGTCGGCCTGGGTGCGCAGGTAGTAGCGGGGCACCTCGTCCTCCTCGACCAGGTAGCGGTCCTGGCCGGGGTGGACCAGTGGGCGCAGTTCGGCGACCAGGCCGGAGGAGTCGGGCCAGCCGTACATCGGCCCGGCGGCGTTGCCCGCGTAGTAGGCGAGCACGGCGCAGGTGCCGACCGCGACCCCGGGGACCGCGCGGCGCAGCATCGGCACCGAGTCGCGCAGCGGGGGCAGGCCGGAGAGCGCGGCCAGCCCGGCGCCGGCCAGCGGGGCGGCGAAGAGCAGGCCGAAGCCGACGTGCTTGTGCAGCGAGACGCTGGTGCCCAGGTGGGCCTGGTAGGCGGTGGCCAGCGCGGCCGTGCCGGTGAGCAGGGCGCCGAGCAGCACCGGCGCCCAGCCGCGCCGACGGACGATCAGCACGCCGACACCTACTACCGCGAGGGCGGCCACCCAGCCGCCCCAGATCAGCGACAGCCGCAGGATGTTGGAGAGCGGCTCGGCGCCGGTGGTCCGGTTGACGGTGGTCTGCGAGAGGCCGGCCCGCACTCCGGCCCCGGCCGCGTCCAGCCCGGCGAAGAGCAGCGCGGCGGTGCCGGCGCCCAGCAGCACACCGCGCAGCACCCCCCGCCACCAGGACAACCCGAGCGCCGGCACGGTGAGCACGGCGGCCAGCACCACGGTGGGCAGGTAGAGCGCCGAGGCGTACTTGACGCCGGCGGCCAGCACCAGCGGCGGCGCGGCGAGCAGCACCAGGAACGGCGAGCGGTGCGCCGTGCGCACCGTCCACCACAGGGCCAGCGCCAGCAGGAACACCGACGGGGCGTCATAGGTGGCCAGCCGGCTGAGGAAGAGGGTCGGCGCGCAGGTCGCGAACAGTGCGGCGCCGATCACCGCGGCCGGCTTGCCGTAGAGCCGCCGGGTGGTGGTCCACAGCAGGGCGGTGGCGCCCAGCATCGCCAGCAGGCTGAACGCCCGCACCCCGCCGAGCCCGAGCGCGGAGTCGATCACGGCGGCGGCCACCGGGTAGAGCACCGGGATGCCGGAGAAGTAGGAGGCGTAGGTGTCCCCCACCGGGACGCCGTGCAACAGGTGGCCCAGCTCGCGGTGCCCGGCGTAGATGTACAGCGCCTCGTCCTCGAAGGCGGTGTTGGCGAGCCGGTAGGCCAGCGCGCACTGCACCAGCAGGATGGCGATCAGCGGCAGCCGGTCGGCGAGCGCGGCCCGCAGCCGCACGGCGACCGGGCGGCGCGGCTCCGCGTAGACGGAGAGCAGGTCGATGGCGGTCACTGTCCGCTCCCGTCGCGGTTCACCTTCTGGATGGTGATCTGCTGGTCGCCGGTGCCGAAGGTGGCCACCGTGGTGGAGTGCGCGATGGCCGCGCGCACGGTGGGCAGGCCGTTCGGGTCCTGCCGGATGATCGAGGTGAGCACCACGTAGTCGAGGTCGCGCCAGCCGTGCGGCAGGGTCTTGGTGACGGCCGGGTCGAGGTCCACCTTGTAGAACCAGATCGCGCCGAGGCCGGGTTGGAAGCCGTCCTTGACGGTGTCGAGCCACATCGCGTCGTCGACCACGATCCGCTGGTGCCCGGGGTCGGGGATGTTGGCCCGGATCCAGTTCGAGGCGGCCACGTAGTTGTCGTTGGACAGCGCGGTGTCGGCGGTCTCGTCGCCGCTCTCCCACTGCGGGGCGGCGAGTCCGACCAGCCCGATGGCCAGCACGGCGACCACATCACGGGGCGTCACGTGCCAACGCGCCAACCGTCCCAGTGGTAGCCGCAGCACCCCGCGCACGGCGGCGTCGGCCACCCCGGCGATGGCCAGCGCCATGAACGGGATCACCTGGATCACGTACATCGCGGGCAGGTAGCCGTTGGGCCGGAAGGCGACGGCGATCAGCAGCACCCCGGCCACCGCCACCTCGCGCAGCCGGCGCACGGCGAGCGCGAGGACCGAGGCGGCCGCACCGGTGTAGATCAGCAGCGGGTCGCGGACCAGCCACCAGTGCAGGGTCAGGTTGGAGACCGTGCCGGTCCGCAGGATGTCCCCGGAGCCGCCGCGGCCCAGCTGGTACTCGATCGCGCCGATCAGCGAGTTGTGGTTCGGGCCGGGGAACAGCTCGCCCTTGAGGGTGGCGTAGAGCAGGTACTGGGCGCAGAGCAGCCCGAACGCCGTCAGGAAGCCGACCAGCGAGAACTTCCGGGTGGCCTTGTCGCTGCCGCGCCACAGCGCCAGCAGCAGCGCCGGCACCGCGATCACCATGGTCTCCTTGGAGAGCACGGAGACCGCCGCGCAGACCCCGGCGCCGATGTGGTGCCACAGGTGCTTGCGCGGGGAGAGCGCGCAGGCGAAGGCCCCGAGCATCCAGACCGCGGCGAAGTTGTCCAGGTAGATCTCGCGCTGCATGGTCACCGAGAGCGGTGACAGCCCGAAGACCACCGTGGCCAGCGCGGCCGACCAGCGCGGCAGGCCGATCCGCCGGGCCACCAGGTAGACCAGGGCGGAGCCGGCCGCACTGACCGGCAGCATGATCACCCGGGCGTTCATCACCACCAGCGGGCCGTGCCAGAGCAGCGCCGGGATCCAGGAGAGCGCGGCGATCTGCACCCAGCCGAGCGGCGGGTGGTCGTACCAGTAGCTGTAGTGGGCCAGCCCGTGGCCGTGCTGGATGGCCCAGGCCTGGGCCAGGTAGGTCCCCTCGTCGTCGCTGACGGTGGGGAAGTTGCGGATGTTCAGGCCCTGCACCAGCACCACCGCGGCCACCAGCAGCAGGGTGATCAGCAGGTCGGGCCGGGTCGACGCCAGCCGGGCGAGCCGGCCGCGCGGTGCAGGCGCGGTCGGGTCGAGGGCCGGATCGGGGCGTTCTTCTTGCAGAACCGTCGCGACGACAGTCGCCATCGGGTGTTGTTTCCTTCCCCGGGTGAAATTGCGGGCTCAGGGGCCGGGCCGGGCCGGCCGAGGAGGAGCCCTAAGCGTTCAGGTGGGCGCCGACGTGCCTGGTGAGTTCCCAGTCCTTGCGGCCGCGCAGCTCGCGCCAGACCGCGCGGATCGCCGCGCCGGCCAGGATCAGCTGGTAGAACGGGCCGCCCAGGATCAGCTTCGCGTAGTGCGAGAACTTGATCGGCAACCGGTACTGCTTGCCGAAGTCGTGCAGACCGACGGCCTCGAAGGCGAACATCGCCACCATCGGGATCAGCGGCGAGAAGGAGATCATCGCCACCAGGTCGGGCACCGAGCTGAACAGCGCGACGGCGATCCCGACCAGGATCAGCAGGCCGGAGAAGGCCTGCACGAAGGGGGTGGCCAGGGTGTAGCGGGCGAGCATCCGCTGCCGCATGGTGGGCAGCGAGCGCCAGTCACGCTTGCGGTAGACCTGGAGGAATCCCTGGTTCCACCGGGTCCGCTGCTTGAAGAGCGAGACCACCGAGTCCGGGGTCTCCTCCTTGGTCACCATCTCCGAGTCGTACGCGACCACCACCTTGGCGCCCTGGCTGGAGAGCCGCACGCCCAGGTCGCAGTCCTCGGCCAGGCAGTTGGCGTCCCAGCCGTCGTTCGCCCGCAGCCGGTCGGTGCGCACGAAGACCGTGTTGCCGCCGAGCGGGATGAAGCCCTTGGCCGCGTGCAGGTGCAGCCTGCTGCGGAACCAGAAGAAGTACTCCAGGCAGTTGCGCAGGCTGTACCAGCTGGAGTGGAAGTTGATCAGCTGCACGCCCCCCTGCACCACGTCCGCCGCGGTGGCCCGGAAGGCGTGGTCGACGTGCGAGAGCAGGTCCGGGTGGACCTGGTCCTCGGCGTCGAAGACCCCGACCACGTCGCCCCGGCAGCTGGGCAGCGCCGAGTTGAGCGCTTTTGGCTTGTTCTTCTTCTCGTGGGTGTCGGTCACCACGAAGACCTGCTCCGGGTGGCGGGCGGCCAGCCCGTGCGCCACCTCGGCGGTCTCCGGGTCGTCGTGGCCGACGATCACGATCACCTCGAAGTCCGGGTGGGTGGACTCCAGCAGCCGCAGCACGGTGCGCTCCAGCACCGCCTGCTCGTGCCGGGCGGGCACCAGCAGGGAGAAGGAGAGCGCGCCGGTGCCGTCGGGGTCGGTGAACCTGGTGGCGGCCAGGGTCTCCGGGGTGCGCCAGGCGTGCAGCATCCACCAGAGGGTGAACACTGCCACGCCGAAGAGCAGGAGTGAGCACAGAACGATGACGGCCGAAATCATGGAACATCCCCCCAGCACGGACCGGCCAATCCCGGTCCAAGAATGATTATTGACTACCGGTCAGTGCCGGGGGTCGATTTCACGCGCCGCGTGACCGGGTCGGGGCGACCCGGTCACACGGCTGATCAGGCAGTGTCAGGCGGTGTACGTAATCGTCGGGGCGGAGACCGCGAAGGTGTCGGTCGAGGCACCCGTGCCCGCGGTGAATGCCGCGAGCACCTTGTTCGGGAGCGTCACCGGCACGTCCACCTCCTGCGTCCCGTCGATCTTCACCACCAGGTGGCTCGCGGTGGTGACGGTGATGTCGATCTGGTGGCTGCTGCCCTGCAGCGCCGGGATCGCGGTGTCGGCCGCCAGCGTGCTGAAGCCGGTGCTGCTGGAGGTCGCCACGCCGAGCACCGGCGCGGTGTTGACGCCGAAGTTGCCGAACACGGCGAGCCCCGTCACCACCGCGTTGAGCCCGGAGGCCCCGAGCCCGCTGCCGCTGCTGCCCACCGCGGTGGGCGAGTTGGACGAGGCGTCCAGCAGCGAGAAGGTCAGGCCGTCACCGGGCGAGCTGCTGGTGCCGCTGATCTGCTCGGTGAAGGTGGCGTGCAGGCCCAGCGGCGAGACCGCCTTGGCGTTGACCGCCGAGCCGCGGGCGGAGTGCTGGCCGTCGGTGGTCAGCGCGACCGTGCCCGCGTTGTCCACCGCGTTGCCGTTGAGCTGCCAGGAGCTGTCGGTGAAGCCGGGCAGGGTGCCGCCGGTGGCGGCGGGCTGCCCGGTGCCGACCAGCGAGACGGTGACCGTGCCGCTGGTGGTGGTGACGGCGAAGGTGCTGTTCTGAGTGCCCGTCAGGCCCGGGGCGAAGGTGACCGGCACGGTGATCGAGCCGCCGACCGGCACGGCGGTGCCGGTGGCCGGCAGGGTGGCGCCGAACGGGGCGGCCGGGGCGGTGGTGCCGGTGACCGTCTCGGTGGCGGTGCCGTTGTTGGTCAGCGTCACCGACTGGGTCGCGGTGCTGCCCAGGGTGGCCGAGCCGAAGGCCACGGCGGTCGGGGTCGGGGTGAGCGGCTGCGGGCTGCCGGTGGCGGTGCCGGGCGGGGTGACCACCACGTTGCTGACCGCGTGCAGGTCGGTGGAGGCGCCGCAGGCACCGGTGAAGCCGACGTAGGCGCTGGCCGGGACGACCCCGGTGGCGGGCACGTAGTCCAGCAGCGCGGTGCCGTCCACCGAGACCTTGACGTGGCCGCCGGCCACCGTGACCGCCACCGCGTGGGTGCCGGTGCGCAGGTCGCTGGGGGCCTTGGCCCAGGCCAGGTAGGTCAGGTTGTCGGCGCCGCTGCCCGGTCCGGCCGCGATGCCGACGAAGTTGCCGGTGCCGGTCTGGCCGCTCCAGGAGCTGACCAGGTCGACGCTGAGCCCGGTCAGGCCGGAGAAGCCCAGCCCGCCGCCGCCCGTCCCGGTGCCGCCGGCGGTGCCCTTGGTGGCGTCCACCAGGGCGAAGGTCATGCCGTCACCGCCGGTGCCGCCGCCCAGCTGGGCGGTGAAGGAGGCGGTCAGGCCGTCGGTGGCGACCGGCGAGGTGTAGAAGGCCGAGCCGGACTGCTGGGTGGCGGCCGGGGTGAGCTGGAGGGTGCCGGCGGTCGGCTGGGTGGCGCTGCCGTTGGCCTGCCAGCCGGTCGGCGGGGCCGGCAGGGTGGCCAGGCCGGTGCCGTTCAGCTGCACGAAGTTGTCGCCCTGGCCGGTGTTGCCGGTGATCTCGTAGCTGTCCGAGGCGGGTCCGGCGGCGCCCGGGGTGAAGACCACCGGGACCGAGATGGACTGGTCCGGGCCGATCACGGTGCCCTCGGCGATCGCGTTGGGGCTGCTGAAGGTGCCGACCGGGGCCTTGGCTTTGTTGAGCGTGACCGGGACGTTGCCGTCGTTGGTGACCGTGAAGCTGAGCTGCTGCGAGGTGGTGCCGACCGGGACCGAGCCGAAGGCCAGGGTGGCCGGGGTGATCGTCAGGTGGCCCTGCCCGGTGACGGCCTGTCCGCTCAGCGGCACCGAGAAGGTGCCGGAGGTGGAGGTGACCGAGAAGGTGTCGGTGCTGTTGCCGGCCACCGTCGGGTCGTAGCTGACGTTGGCGACGAACGAGCCGCCCGGCGCGATCACCGTGCCGACGGCCGGCGCGCCGGTGACCGTCCAGGGGGCGGCCGGGTTGCCGATCGCGGTGATCGTCTCGCTGCCGGTGCCGGTGTTGGTGAACTGCACGCTGGCGGCGACCGGCACGCCGGTCGGCTCGTCGTCGAAGCTCACGCTGTTCGGCGCGGTGCCGAAGCCGGCCTTCATGCCGTTGCCGGTGACCGAGAAGCCGACCGTGCCGGCGTCGGTGGCCAGGTTGACGATGCCGGAGGTCGGGCCGCCCACGGTCGGCGTGAAGGTGATCGGGATCGACAGGGTGTCACCGACCGCCATGGTGTGCGGCAGGGCCGGCGCGGTGACCGCGAACGGGGCGCTGGTGGTCACCGAGTTGACGGTCAGTGCCTTGGTGGCGGTGACGGTCAGCGTGCCGGTGCCGGTGGAGCCGACGTTGACGTTGCCCTCGGCGACCGGGGAGCCGGTCAGCGCCGAGGCGGCCGGTCGGCCGAAGGCCAGCAGGTGGCCGTCCCGGGTGCCGATGTAGACCCGGCCGTTGCTGGTGGTCGGGGTGACGAACTTGGGCGCCACCCCGATCGGGCCGGACCAGAGCAGGGTCAGCGAGCCGTCGGCGTTCGGGGTGCCGTTGTAGGCGAGCAGGGTGCCGCCGTTGCCGTACATGTCGTTGGCCCGCTCGACCCACACGGTGGCCGAGCCGGCCGTGGTGCCGGTGGAGGTGACGACCGGTGAGCCCTCGCTCAGGTAGCCGAAGTTGATCGCGCCCTGGCCGACCAGGGCGAGCGCCGGGTTGCCGTTGCCGGCGGTGCCGAGCTTGAAGGCCTGGAGCGGGCCGCCGTTGCCGGAGTAGTAGACGTAGCCGGTGTCGGCGCCCCAGAAGGCCGGGTGGCAGTAGCAGCCGTTGTACGGGCCCAGGGTCTGCACGGTGGCGTCGCCGCCGTTCGCGCCCTGGTCGTGGCCGCCCAGGTCGTCCCGGTTGAGCAGGAAGATCCGGCCGTCCTTGCCCTCCTCGACCGCCAGGTGCGGCACGGCGCTGTTGCCGTAGCCGTCCGGGATCGCCATCACGCCGCCGGAGCCGAGGTCGCGGTCGTTGGTGTCGAGCACGGTGGCGTCGGAGGGGCTGAAGTAGTCGGTGGCCTTGAGCGAGCCGTCCGGCTGCACGCCGAGCGCGATGATCGACTCGGACATGGTGCTGGGCGGGGTCTTGCCCGGGCCGGGCGGCGGGGAGACGCCGTTGCCGGTGGAGAAGAGGATGTGGCCCTGCGCGTCGGCGACCAGGCCGCCGCCGGAGTTCCAGATGCCGCCGCCGTGGTTGGCGGTGCCGGTCTCGTCGGCCCACAGCGCGGTCTGGGTGCCGGCGGTGGAGACGCCGGCGACGTAGCCGCGCCAGGCGCCGTGGTCGCAGACCGAGCCGAAGCCCGCGTAGACCACGCCGTTCTGCAGCAGCAGGCCGGGCCGCTGACCCTCCTCGACCGGGTTGAAGACCACGCTCGGGTCGTTGCTCGGCGAGCCGCCGATCTGCACCGGGAAGCCGGGCTTCTCGGCGCCGGTGGCCGGGTTGATCGCGTGCATCTTCCAGGTGGGGGCGTCGTGGTACTGGCCGCCGTCCTCCTTGGAGGTCAGGTACACGTAGCCGCTGGCCGGGTCGTAGACCGGGGTGGAGGTGATGCCGATGTACGGGGCCAGGTCGCCGCAGGACCAGGTGTTGCCCGGGGTGGTCGGGCCGGAGGCGGGCCAGGGGGCGCCGTAGGCGTCGGTCCACTGAACCGCGCCGGTGGTCGCGTTCACGCCGTACACGTGGTTGGTCTCGGTGGCCACCACCACGGTGTTGCCGATGGTCACCGGCGCCGCATACACCTGGCCGTCCACCGGGGTGGAGAACTGCTGGCCGAAGTCGGAGGAGCTGACCTGGGCCGGGGTCAGGCCGGGCTCGTTCTGGTCCCAGCCGGTGCGGTAGTTGTCCGAGGAGATGGTGGTGCTGTCGGCGTGCGCGGCCGGGCCGGCGGTGAGGGTGAGCGCGCCGGTGCCCAGCGCCAGCAGGGCGGTGCTGAGCAGTCCGCTGGTCAAGCGGCTGGTCAGACGGCGGGTGGTCGTGGGTATGCGGTGGTGCCGTGGTGGCATGTGAACCCCCCTGGGCCCGGCCGTGCAGGGTCCGGGCAGGTGAACAGAGGAGCCAAAGGTTAGCGAATCGTGCAGATGATCTGAATGACGTTTGGTCAACTCTTAATTAACCAATGATTATCCGCCAGTACGCGCTCAACCTGCGCCGATGTGATGGATCGTCAACCGACGGTCACTTCGTACCGGCGCGGTCCTACCTAGAGCCAGCCCCGCTCGTCGGCCACCCGGGCCGCCTCGGTCCGGTTCCGGGTGGCCGTCTTGGTGATCGCCGAGGAGACGTAGTTGCGCACGGTGCCCTCGGAGAGGTAGAGCTTCGCCGCGATCTCGGCCACCGAGGCGCCCGAGCGGGAGGCGTTCAGCACGTCCCGCTCACGGGCCGTCAGCGGTGAGGCGCCGGCCGCCAGGGTGGCCGCCGCCAGCTCCGGGTCCACCACCCGCTCCCCCGCCGCCACCCGGCGGATCGCGTCGGCCAGCACCTCGGCCGGGGCGTCCTTGACCACGAAGCCGACCGCGCCGGCCTCCATCGCCCGGCGCAGGTAGCCGGAGCGGCCGAAGGTGGTCAGCATCACCACCCGGCAGCCCGGCACCTGTTCGGCCAGCACCGCGGCGGCGGCCAGGCCGTCCAGGCCGGGCATCTCGATGTCCAGCAGCGCGACGTCCGGTCGGTGCTCGCGGGCCGCGTCCACCACCTGGTCGCCCCGGCCGACGGCGGCCACCACCTCGAAGTCGTCCTCCAGGTCGAGCAGCGCCCGCAGGGCGGTGCGGACCAGCTCCTGGTCGTCGGCGAGCAGCAGACGGATCGTCATCTCGGTTCCTGGTTCCCTTCCGGGGCGCGTCCGGTCGTCACGTACACCCGCCAGCCGTGCGGGTCCAGCGGCCCTGCCAGCACCGCGCCGCCGGCCGCCGCGACCCGCTCGCGCAGGCCGGTCAGCCCCTTGCCGTCGGCGTTGTCGCCGGTCGCCCGGCCGTCGTCGCGGATCTCGATCGAGTCGGCGGTGATGGTCACCGTACAGCGGGTCGCCCGGGCGTGCCGCACCACGTTGGTCAGGCCCTCGCGCAGCACCCAGCCGAAGAGTTCGCGCTCGCGCTCGGCCACCACGTCGGTGGCCGAGGGCAGGTCGGCCAGCACGCCGGCCGCGCGCAGCAGCTCCCGGCCGCGGGCCAACTCGCCGGCCAGGGTGACCTCGCGGTAGCCGGAGACCGCGGCCCGGACGTCGGCCAGCGCCTGCCGGGACAGGTTCTCCACGGCCGCCATCTCGGCCTGCGCCAGCGCGGTGTCCTTGGCCACCAGCCGCTGCGCGAGGCGGGACTTCACGGTGATCGCGGTCAGCGAGTGGCCCAGCAGGTCGTGCAGGTCGCGGGCGATCCGGTTGCGCTCCGCCTCCTGGGCCAGCCGCTCCACCTCGGCCTGCGCCGTGACCAGCGCCTTGTTGGTGCTGGCGATCTCCGCGAAGGCCGCCACCACCAGGCAGTTGAAGAAGATCGCCATCGCCTGGAAGTAGCCCGGGCCGGTGTGCCAGGGCCGCACCGCCCACGGCAGCACCAGGGCGGCCAGCGCGCCGGTCAGCACGGCGGGCCCGGTCCACTCGCGCCGCAGCACCGCCAGCACCGAGACCACCACCACGGCCAGGAAGAACGCGTCGGTCCGCAGGAACGGCAGCTCGGCCGCGAAGAGCGCGCCGAGCACCCCGGCCAGTAGCAGCCCGCGCCGCGGCCGGCCGGCGGCGACCGCGGCGATGACGGCCAGGTAGCAGGCGGTGAAGGCCCCGACGATCGCGTAGGCCGCGACCGCCGCCGCACCGTGCACGTGCGAGGGGACACTGGCGGCGGTCAGCCCCGGGTACACCAGCATCCCGTTGGCCAGCATCACCCGGCGCCAGCCCTGTCCCCAGTACCGCCCGCTGCTGCTCATCCGTCCTCTCCTGACTGCCGGGGTGCCGTCGGTCACCGCGCGGCGAAGAGCTCCCGCAGGTGCCGGCCGTTGACCACCGCGGCCACGCCCACCAGCACCAGGCCGCAGGCACCCTGCTCGATCTTCATCCAGAGCGGGAGCGCCGCCTGCGCCGTGACGATGTAGACGATCGCCAGCGGGAAGACCACGGAGACGAACCGCAGCCGCCGGAACGCGTTCCGCGAGCCGCCGGCCGCCCGGTTGGTGAGCCAGAAGGTGACGGCCGCGCTGAACACCACGGCGATGCCGCGGCTCCAGACGGTCGGGTTCACCTGCGAGTGGTGGTTGCGCAGCAGCAGGATCGCGGCGAGGGTCAGCACGCTGAGCCCGAAGTAGGCGATCACGAGCTTGCGGACCGTGCCGAACGCGCGGACGGTGTCGGGGTGGTTCAGATCGGTGGAGGTCATGGCACCCATGGTGGCGGGCAGCGGCGGGGGACCGGGAGTGTGCTGACGCACCGTTGGACCATGACTTTTGTCAGGGCACGCGGTGCGGGTGGGACCCCCGGTGATCCACAGCATAATCCCAGCTTCTTCACCAGTGCTCCGCGCTAGCATCTCCCTTGCCCGGACCGTTCGTTCGGACGGGGGGCCGGGCAGTCACGCAGTCGCAGCAGTCCAAGCAGTCGCAGCAGTCCAAACAGTCAAGGGGGGACCGACATGAGGACCGCACTGGGCACGAGAGCCCGGCTGGCCTTCGCCACCGCCACCGCCATCGGGTTCGCGATGGCCGCACCCGTCGCCGCGCACGCGGCCGGCGGGGCGCCGGTGACGCCGACCGAGCTGTTCAACGCCTACCTCGCGTGCTCCACCGACCCGGGCGCACCGGTCTACGTGGCGAGCCGGAGCTTCGGGCTCCAGGTCGAGGGCATCGCCGGCGACACCGACCCGAGCGCCACCGACCTCACCGAGCAGTTCCAGTACTGGCCGACCTCGGACCCGACCCAGGTCACCACCAGCTCCCGCACCAGCTACGTGACCGGGAACGAACTGTCCACCAGCATCGGCCCGCTGACCGACGGTCAGACCTTCGCCTGGCAGGCCCGGACCGTGGACCCGAGCGGCGCGACCTCCGCCTGGTCCGCCCCGTGCTACGTGGCCGACGACGACACCGCGCCGGCCACCGCGCCCACCGTCAGCTCGCCCAACTACCCGGCCGGGCAGCCCGTGCAGGGCGGCGCGCCGATCCAGTTCGACTTCGGCGCGGGCGGCGTCGGCGACGTGGCCGGCTACGAGTACTCCTGGACCGGCGACTTCCCCGTCCCGAGCGCCAACATCGGCGCCAACGGCGTCCCGTCGTACCAGGACATCTACGCCGACCCGAAGATCGCCGTCCGCGCGGCCACCCTGGGCGGCTCCGGCACGGTCAGCCTGGTCCCGCCGTCCGACACCGGCCTCATGCGGCTCTCGGTGATCAGCCTCGACCGGGCCGGCAACCGGTCGCCGGTCACCACGTACGACATCCGGACCACCCCGGACGCGCCCACCATCACCAAGCACACCCCCACCACGCCGTTCGGCGAGCAGGCCACCTTCAAGCTGACCGCCGACCCCGGCCTCCAGTCGGCCAGCCCCGTGGTCAGCTACACCGTCGTGCACCAGAGCGCGAACGGCCAGACCAAGACCACCGTGCCGGCCGGCTCCGACGGCACCGCCGAACTGCACGTCGTCCTCGACGGCCCGACCGGCGACACCCTGACCGTCAGCTCCACCAGCGCCGACGGCTGGGTCAGCGAGCAGGCGTCGTGGAACAACGGCTACCTCGACACCACGCCGACCGTGACCTCCACCGTCTACCCCGAGAACGGCTCGGGCGGCGGCACCGGCGTGCCCGGCACCTTCACCTTCGCCCCGAAGATCCCCGGCGGCGACATCGCGAGCTACACCTACCAGTTCAACAGCGACCCCACCGTCACCGTCCCCGCCGGCGCCGACGGCACCGCCCAGATCACCTGGACCCCGCCCACCAGCGACTGGTACCAGCTGACGGTCTACGCGACCACCACCAAGGGCGTCCAGCTGTCCCCGTACTACTACTCGTTCAGCGTCAACTGACGGAACATCAGTCTGCGACCGACAACCGGTCGGGCCGGACGGCCCGACCGGTTGGACGAGCGGGGCGGCGTCAGGGAGCGGGGACGAAGGCGACCGTGCTGACCGCGTTCTGGAACTGCGGCTGCCCGGTGTAGGTGGCTCGCCAGAAGCCCGCCGTGGTGCTGGGCACGGTCGCGGAGAAGCCGTAGCCCGTACCGTTCCACTGGGCGCCGGGCGTCGTCGCCACGGTCGTCCAGCCGCCCTTGCCGGTGGTCGAGAACTGGATGTTCACCGGGATCGTGCCCGGGGTCATCAGGCCGGGGAACGTCATGTTGCCCTGGACGGCGACGTCGGCCGCGTCCGTCCGCGTCGGGGAGAAGGAGAGGAAGGACGCCGGCTGCACCACCATGACCGAGCTGCTCGCGGTGGCGTCCTTCAGGTACGGGTCGTCGCTCGACCACCCCACCATCAGCGTGGTGTTGCTCCACAACGCCTGGGTCGCGGGGAAGACCGCGTTGCCGTTCGCGTCGGTGGTCTCCTGGACGAAGCTGCCGAAGGAGTTGGAGCCCAGCTTCTTCCCGCCCAGCGGCTGCCAGCCGGTGGGCGAGTCCCACTGCAGGGTGGCGCTGGTCGAGTTCACGGTGCCCTGGTAGGGGATCAGCCGGGAGCTCGGGTTCTCGACGATCCTGGTGGCCGTCTTCCTCCAGCCGATCTGGAAGTCGCGCGAGCCCGACTGGCTGTAGAAGACGTGGTTCGGGTCGTACGAGAAGTTCGCCTGGATGTCCGTGTCGTAGGCGTTCGTGAACGGGAGCGTCGCGGAGAAGCTGCCGTCCGCCCCGGTCGTCACGGTCGCGGACTGGTCGTAGGAGGTGACTCCCACGGACAGCCCGCCCATCGGGGTGATCGCCCCGGAGCCCGGCCACTGGCCCATCAGGTGCCCGCTGATGGTGACGCTGCGGTGGAAGTAGTCCACCGTGCTGCGGTCCACCTTGGTGTCGTTCAGGTTGGTCGTCACCGAGTAGTAGAAGTAGCCGGACCCGGTGGTGTTCAGCACGTCACCGCCCGCGTCGGTGGCCGACACGTCGATCCGGTAGCTGCCCAGGTCCGGGAGCTGGATCCGGGCCGCATTCTCCCAGCTCCCGCTCTCGGCGGTGCCGGAGGTCAGCTTGAAGTCGGCGACCGTGGCCACCGTCTGCTGGGTCGCCACCGAGTACAGGCTGACCTTGACGTCCTTGACGGCGGTCGGCGCGCTCAGCGTCAGGACCAGCTTGCCGTTGTTGGTCCAGTCGTTGTGCGCAGCCTGGACGGTGATGCCGGTGTCCGCCTGCGCGGCGGTCGCCCCGGCCACCGGGACACCCCCGGCGACGAGCATGGCAGCCATCGCCGCCAGGACTCGACGAGAAGTCATGAAGCACCCCCTGTGATCGTCCCGCTGCCAAGGAGGACAGCGAGCAGGCGGAAGCTACCAGCGGGGGCTTCACCTGCTCAACACACTTTCACCTCGACGGCTGGGCCTCCTGGGCGACATGGTGGTGCTGGATCTGGCGGCGCAGTGCGGCGAGGAGTTGGTGTTCCGGCTGTGCCCCGGGTGCGGGGCGGTGAACGTGATCAAGGATGCTGAGTTCGTGTGTGCCCTCTGCGATGCTCCGCTGGAGCGCGGGGCCGGGTGGGACGGGGGAAGCGGTGGGGGACGAGCGGGAGCAGTTGTGGCGGTTCCTGACGGGTGGTCGACCGGATGAGGAGCTGTTCGCCCCGGCGGCCGTCGAGCGGATCGGCCTGCGGCGGCTGGCGGCGATCCGGCAGGAGCTGCGCGCGGAGTACGGCGAGGTGGGGGCGGTCACGGCGGAGGGGCCGGCCGGGAAGTACCGGGTGGAGTGCGAGCGCGGGGCGGTGGCCGCGTCGGTGAACGTGGACGCCGAGGGGCTGATCCTCGCGGTGTGGGTCGGCGGCGGGCGGCCGGAGCGGCCCCGGTCGGTGCGCGAGCGGTGGACGCCACTGCTCGTCCTTCCCGTGACGGTCCTGCCCGGCCCGGCCCTGGCCGCAGTGGCAGCGCTGGCCGGGACGCGGGCCGATGTGGTGCAACTCGGCGTAGCAGGAGGCGCGTTGGGACTCATCGGGTGGCTGGTGTCGAGTGGCATCGGCCGGTGGGCCCTCGTTCTGACGATCGGCGCGCTCCTCGCGGTCGCCGCCCTCCGGATGCCCGGACTCCCGGACGGGAGCGTGGAGCTCTGGATGACCGTCCTCGCCGGAGGGTCCCTGGTCGCGGCGGTCCGGGCAGTGGTCGCGAGCTTCGAGAAGGCGGGCGAGGAACGGCCCGTGCTGATCCGCAATCCGCTGCCGGGCAGCCGGGCCCTGATCCTCCAGGGCGGGGGCCCGTCCGTGAACCACCACGCGGGCCATCCCGACGAGCGCTTCGCGCTGGACCTGCTCTGCCTCGGCCCCTTCGGCACCCGCGCCCGAGGGCTGGCGCCTCGGGCGAACGAGGCCTACCACGCCTACGGCGCGGTGGTGGCCGCCCCGTGCGACGGCGAGGTGCTCGCCTGTTTCGACGGCTACGCGGACCAGCCCGTCCTGGCGTCCGCGAGCGAGCCCGGCCCGCTCATGGTGCAGCCGCCCGCCGGCAACCACATCGTGCTGCGGGCGGCGGACCGGGGCGCCGTGATCCTGCTCGCCCACCTGCGCCCCGGCAGCCTCCGCGTGCGCCAGGGCGAACGGGTCAGCGCCGGACAGGAGTTGGCCGAGGTCGGCAACTCCGGCAACACCACCGAGCCGCACCTGCACATCCAAGCCAACGTGGACACGGCACGGGGCAGGATCAGCGTCCCCATGCGCCTCGCCCACCGCCCCACCCGCCCCCTGCGCCGAGGCGTCCGCCTGGACCGCTGACGCCCCGTCACTCCAGCACCCGTCACTGGGGCGCCCGCCACTCCACCGTCCGCGCCGCCTGCCGCAGCACCAGCCGCTGCGGCAGCAGCCCGCCGACCGCCAGCAGCGCGTCGCGCGCCAGCACGCCGACCGTGCTGCGCCGGGCCACCAGTGAGGCCACCCGGTGCGAGCCGGCCACCACCGCCGTGGTGCGGGGCAGCCGGGCGGCGGTGTAGGCGGCGAGGTCACCGACCGCCGCCAGGACGACCGCGTCCTCGATCGCCTGGCAGGCGCCCTGCCCCTGGAAGGGGGACATCGCGTGCGCCGCGTCGCCGAGCAGGGCGGTGCGGCCGTGGTGGAAGGCGGGGAGCGGGTCGAGGAGTTCGTGGACGTCGTGGCGCAGCACGGCGGACGGGTCGGCGGCGGCGAGGAGTTCGGGGATCGGGTCGCACCATCCCCCGAAGCGGCGCAGGAGTTCGTCGTGCCCACCGGCTCCCCCGGCCGGGGCGAGGGCGGCGGCGTAGAGGTAGCTGCGGCCGGCGGCCAGCGGGACGGTGCCGAAGAGCGCGCCGCGCCCCCACACTTCGCCGGCTTCCCGTGGCGCGGCGTCGATCAGCACCCGCCAGGTGGTGAAGCCGGAGTAGCGCGGCCCGGGGTGGTCCGGGAAGAGCCGGGCGCGGGTCGGGGAGCGGATGCCGTCGGCGGCGACGACCAGGTCGGCGGTCCGGTCCCCGTCGGGGGTGCGCACCACTCCCCCGTCGGGGTCGACCACGGTGGCCGCCGACCCGGTCCGCACCGTGCCCGGTGGCAGCGCGCGCAGCAGGGCGTCGATCAGCACCGCGCGCGGTACGGCGACGATCCGGTCGCCGTACAGCTCGGCCATCGCCGCCGGGTCGAACCGGGCCAGCCGACGTCCGCCGGGCCGGCGCAGCCCGGTGCGGGCGGCGTCGGGCCCGGCCTGGGCGCGCAGCTGGTCCCCGAGTCCGAGCCGGTCGAGCGCGCGCAGCGCGTTGGGGGCCAGGGCGATGCCCGCGCCGACGGGTTCCAGGCTCGCGGCGCGTTCGTGGACGGTGACGGCGTGGCCGCGCCGGTGCAGGGCGAGGGCGGCGGTGAGGCCGCCGATGCCGCCGCCGATGACGATCGCTTCCATGGAGGGCCTCCTGACGAGTACCGCAACTACAGGTGTAGTGCCACCGTACTACGCCTGTAGTGTGGATTGGGAGCCTCCGCCCCCGAGCGGCGATGATCGGACCCATGACGCCCCGATCTACCCTGGTCGCCGACGCCGCGATCGCCCTGATCGCCGAGCGCGGCCTGCGCGGCCTCACCCACCGCGCGGTGGACGAGGCCGCCGCACTGCCGCCCGGCTCGACCTCCAACCTGGCCCGCACCCGGGCCGCCCTGCTGGAGCTGGCGCTGACCCGGATCGCCGAGCTGGAGGGCGGCGCGGAGCTGACCGCACTGCCCGAGGGGCCGCCCCGCGAGGTGCTGGCCGCCGTCGTCGCCGAGGCGCTGCACCGCTCGCTGACCACCGGACGCGCCGTCACCCTGGCCCGCTTCGAGCTGGCCCTGGAGGCCGCCCGGCGACCCGAACTGCGGGAGGTCTACGACCGGTTGGGCGCCGGCTTCGTGCAGTTCGCGGCCGGCCTGCTGGCCCGCTGCGGCTCGGCGGACCCGGTCGCGGACGCCCGTCGGCTGGTCCGCTGGTGCGAGGGCGTGCTCTTCAACTCGGCGGTGGGCAGCGGGATCCGGCGGGCCCCGGGCCGCGCCGAGCTGCGCGCGGAGACCGCGCGCTTCGTCGGCGCGCTACTGGCCGGCGGGGGTGAAGAGCAGTAGCCGCTGGTCGGCCGCCGGGGTGAGCAGCGTCTCCACCGCGAACTCCTGCCCCGGCAGCCGGAGGTGACGGGTGCGGGAGGTCGCCACCTCGTGCTGCGACCAGTACTCGGCGAACTCCGCGCTGCTCGCCCGCAGCCGCTCGACCAGCTCCGCCGCCTGCTGGTCGCCCGGCCCGCGCCGGGTCACCGCCGCCCGCAGGTCGGCCACCAGCGCCCGCCCGGAGAGCTCCCACTCCTCGTCCGAATAGGCGTGCCGCAGACCGGAGTTGACGAACCAGGCCCAGACCGTGTTGCGCCGCTCCACCGGCACCGTGCAGACCGGCTCGAAGATCCGGTCGGCCGAGGCGTTCTGCGCCAGCAGGTCGCCGAGGTCGCTGACCACCTGCACCGGCGTGTCGGTCAGCTGGTCGAGCAGGTAGCGGACGGCGGGCGCGATCTGCGGCCCGACCGGCGCGGCGGCCGGCGGCTGGTGCCCGCCGAGCAGGTAGAGGTGGTCGCGCTCGTCCTCGGTCAGTTTCAGCGCCCGGGCCAGCGCGCCGAGCAGCTGGGTGGAGGGCTGCGGGCCGCGCGCCTGCTCCAGGCGCACGTAGTAGTCCGGCGACATCCCACTGAGCAGCGCGACCTCCTCGCGCCGCAGCCCGGGCGTGCGGCGGCGCCGGCCGTCGGCCCGGCCGTTGCTCGGCCCATTGCTCAGCCCGTTGCCCGGGCCGTCGGTCAGGCCGACGTCCGACGGGAGCACTCGGGCGCGCGAGCGGCGCAGGAAGTCGGCGAGCTGCGGGCGGTCGATCACGCGGTCCATGCCCGGTGACAACCAGTGGCCGCTCGGGTGGGATTCCCGGTCCTAGGCAGAACGCTCCACTGCTTTCGAAACGAAAGCGCTGACAGAGTCAGTGATGTCCGGGAAACGCCCCGGGCACCACACCACCGGAAGGGTGCCCACCATGTCCCTCGCCATCTCCTTCGCCGCCTACGGCGAGCCCGAGCAGCTCTCGCTGACCGAGCTGACGGCGCCTCAGCCCGGCCCGGGCCAGGTGCAGCTGAAGGTCCGTGCGGCCGGCGTCAACCCGCTCGACTGGAAGCTGCGGGCCGGCTACCTGACCGGCTTCATGCCGCTGGAGCTCCCGCACGTGCCCGGCCTGGAGGCGGCCGGCACGGTGACCGCCGTCGGCCCGGGCGTGACCCGCTGGTCGGTCGGCGACGAGGTCTTCGGCTCGGTGCCCGCCGCCTACGCCGAGTACGCGGTGACCGGCGAGGAGCTGCTCGCCGCCAAGCCCGCCGACCTCTCCTGGGAGCAGGCCGGCGCCCTCCACATGGCCGCCGAGACCTCCTTCCGCACCCTGGCCGAGCTCGGGGTGGCCAAGGGCGACACCCTGCTGATCCACGGCGCGGCCGGCAGCGTCGGCGCGGTGGCCGTGCAGTTCGCGGTGGCGGCCGGCGCCCGGGTGATCGGCACGGCCAGCCCGGCCAACCACGACTACCTGCGCGAGCTGGGCGCCGAACCGGTCGCCTACGGCGAGGGCGTCTTCGAGCGGGTCCGCGCGCTCGCACCCGAGGGCGTGCACGCGGTGCTGGACGCGGCGGGCGGCTACCTGGCCGGCTCGGTGGAGCTGACCGGCGGCACCGAGCGGGTGATCGCCATCGTCGACGCGCAGGAGGCGGCCGGGGCGGGCGTGCGGTTCAGCGGCACCGACCCGGCGACCTGGCGCACCGCCGAGGGCCTGGCCAAGGTCCTGGAGCTGCACGCGGCGGGCACCTTCGTGCTCCCCGTGCGCACCGTGCTGCCGCTGGCCGAGGCGGCCGAGGCGCACCGGCTGAGCGCCCAGGGCCACGGGCGCGGCCGGATCGTCCTGACCGTGTGACCGTCCTGCCGGTCCGAGCGGCGGCCTCGCGAGCACGGCCCGGCGACTGCGCGGCGCTCGGTAGGGTGAACCGACCATAACGTCGAGAGGGCACCCCGCTGATGGCCGAGAACCCCAAGGCGCTCCTGCAGCTGACCAAGGTCAGCCGCACCTACGGCGACCGGGTGGTGCTCCACCCGCTGAACCTGTCGCTGGCCGCGGGCGAGTGCGTCGCGCTGCTCGGCCACAACGGCTCCGGCAAGTCCACCCTGCTGCGGGTGGCGGCCGGCCGGGACCGGCCGAGCGCCGGCTCGGTCCGGTTCGACGGGCTGCCGATGGACGAGAACGACCCGCGGATCCGGGCCCGGGTGGCCGTGGTCGGCGACACCGTGGCGCACTACCCGGACCTGACGGTCCGCGAGCACCTGCTGCTGGTCGCGGTGGCCCACGGGGTGGCCGACGCCCAGGCCTGGGTGGCCCAGGTGCTGGCCGACCGGCTGCTCACCGAGCGGGCCGACGCGCTGCCCTCCGCGCTCTCCTCCGGCCAGTTGCAGGCGCTGCTGCTGGCCTGCGCACTGGTCCGCCCGCGCGACCTGCTGCTGCTGGACGAGCCCGAGCAGCGCCTCGACCCGACCGCCCGCCGCCGGCTGGCCGAGCTGCTGCGCGGCGAGCTGGCCGACGGCGTCGCCGTGCTGCTGGTCACCCACCACGCCGACCTGGCCCGCGAGGTGGCCGACCGGGTGGTGGTGCTGGAGGAGGGCAAGGTGCTGGACCAGGGCCCGGCGGCCGAGGTGCTGGACCGGGTGGGTGTCAGGTGACCGCCCCGCACGCCGAGCAGACCGACAGCCCGCCGGACTGGACCGACGCGGACGACTGGACCCCGGAGGCGCTGGCCCTGCTGCGCACCCTGCGCGCCCCGCACCGGCGCGGCCGGGCCAAGCAGGTGCTCTTCCTCCTCTACTGCGTGGTGCTGGTGCTGGTGATCTGGGGCGGGGTGCCGAGCCTCGGCCTCTTCCTCCAGGCCAAGATGGGCGCCGACTACACCGCGCACGGCGGCCGGCTGCTGGCCGCGCTGCCCAGCGGGATCGCCGCCGTCTCGCTGGCCACCTTCCTGGTGGTGCTGCGGGACGCGCTCTGGCGCGGCCCCGTGGTGCCGCCGCGCGCCTCGATCGACTGGCTGCTGATCCACCCGGTGCGGCCCCGGCCGGTGCTGCGCCCGTGGTTCTGGCTCTCCTGCGGCCTGGCCGCCTTCCCCGGACTGGTGACGGCGGTCGGCGCCATGGTGGCGCTTGGGCTGATGGTGAAGGTGGGCCTGGCGGCGGCGTTCGGCTGGTGCCTGGTCGGCTGCTTGTGCGTGCCGCTGCTGGCCACCAGCGCCGCGGTCTGGGTGGAGCGCAGCGACCGGGCGGCGCGCTGGGTGCGGCGGCTCTCCGGGCCGGTGCTGCTGGCGGTGCTCGGCCTGGCCGCGCAGTGCGGCCTGGCGATCGCCGGTGACCGGGTGGGCTGGCTGGAGCGCGGTGAGCTCTGGTCCGGGCCCTGGGGGTGGGCGGGGATCACCGCGCTGGCCCCCACCCGGGCCTCGGTGCCGGGCGCCTGGGCGGCGGCGGCGCTGCTGCTGATCGGCACGCTGGGCGCTCTGGTGCTGGCCGACCGGGCGGCGTCGACGGTGCCGCTGGACCGGCTGCGCGAGCGGGCCCGGACGGCCGCCGGGGTGCTGGCGGCGCTGCGCACGGTGGAGCTGCGCTCGGCCCGACTGGCCGTCAGCAGTGCGGCCGGCGCCAAGCCGCGGCACCGGCTGCGGCTGCCCGCCCCGCGCAGCGCCTGGCTGGTGATCCCCTGGCGGGACGCCACCGCGCTGCTGCGCGCCCCGGCCCGGCTGGGGCGGGCGGTGCTGCTGACCGGGCCCGCGCTGCTCGCGGCGGTGCCGGCGCACACCAGCCGGGGGCCGGCCGGCTGGCTGGCGACCGGCGTCGCGGTGGTCTTCGGCTACCTGGCGGTGGCCCAGCTGTTGGAGCCGGCCCGGGTGGAGGCGGACGACCTGCGGCGCTCCTCCTGGTCGCCGTACCGGATCACCGGGCTGATGCTGCGGCACGCCGTGGTGCCGGTGCTGCTGGGCGGGCTGATCGCGGTGCTGGCGGCGCTCGGGGTGGAGCTGGCGGGGGGCGGGCCGGCGGTCTGGCTGGCTCCGGTGCTGGTGCCGGCCCTGGTGGCGGCCGGCCTGGTGAACGCCTGCCGCGGGGTGCCGCGGCGCGATCTGATCGTCTCGCCGCTGGGCGGCGCGGGCGGCGGGGCGGGCGGCGGCCTCGGGCCGCTGGTCTTCGCCGCCTGGTACGCGGCCGGGCCGGCGGTGGCGGTGGTGGTGCTGGCGGCCCCGCTGTCGGACGCGGTGCGCACGGACAGCAACGCGGCCTGCGTGCCGGTGGCCGGGCTGGCGCTGGCGCTGGCGGGCGTGCTCGGCTACTGGGCCTGGGACCGGGCGGGCAAGCTGCGGGCGGCGAACTGAGGAACCGATGCACCCGCGTATCCGATGCATTGTCGTATCGGATACGCGGGCGTATCGTCGGCCCATCGGCCCCGCACCCTCGGAGGAGTCCCGTGCCCATGGACCCGAACGTCGCCAAGCTGATCGGACCGACCCCCGAGGGGGTCACCTTCCCGCTGCCGCCCACCTTCGACTCCTTCGAGGAGGAGCGGCAGCACCGCAAGGAGCAGCTGGCCGCCGCCTTCCGGCTGTTCGGCCGGCTCGGCTTCTCGGAGGGCGTGGCCGGCCACATCACGGTGCGCGACCCGGAGTTCCCCGACTGCTACTGGGTCAACCCGTTCGGCATGGCGTTCAGCCTGATCAAGGCCTCCGACCTGCTGCTGGTCGACCACGAGGGCACCCTGCTGGTCGGCCGGCGGCTGGTCAACAAGGCCGCCTTCGTGATCCACTCCGCGGTGCACGCGGCCCGGCCGGACGTGGTCGCGGCGGCGCACGCGCACTCGCTGCACGGCAAGGCCTTCGCCAGCCTGGGCATACCGCTGGACCCGATCACCCAGGACGCCTGCGCCTTCTACCAGGACCACGGCCTCTACCTGGACTACCGGGGCGTGGCCGACGAGGTCGAGGAGGGCAAGCGGATCGGCGTCGCGCTCGGCGCGCACAAGGCGGCGATCCTGGCCAACCACGGGCTGCTGACGGTCGGTCAGACGGTGGCCGAGGCGGCCTGGTGGTTCGTCACCATGGAACGCTCCTGCCAGGCCCAGCTGTTGGCGATGGCGGCCGGCACGCCCCGGCTGATCGACCACGAGACGGCCGAGCGCACCCACGCCCAGCTGGGCGGCTCGCTGGCCGGCTGGTTCCAGGCGCAGCCGCTCTTCGACCAGGTCTTCGCCGCCTCCCCCGACCTGGTCGACTGATCAGCCGACCGACCACCAGAGCACCACTGATCACCACTGATCATCACAGCACCACTGATCACCACAGCACCGCAGGAGCACCATGCCCAAGGGCACCACCAGCCGCCGCCCGCGCACCCGGGCGGCGCTGCTGGCGGCCGCGCTGACCACGTTCGCCGAGCACGGCTTCCGGGCCGCGACCATCGAACAGGTCTGCACCGCCGCCGGTTTCACCCGGGGCGCGTTCTACTCCAACTTCGCCAGCAAGGAGGAGCTGTTCCTGGCGCTCTTCGACGAGCACAGCGAGCGGACCCTGGCCCAGCTGGCCGCGGCGCTGGAGGCGGTGCCGGACGGCGAGTCGAGCCTGGAGCGGCTGGCCGAGCTGGCCTCGGTGATCGAGCCGGCCGAGCGCGACTGGTACCTGGTGACCACCGAGTTCACCCTGCACGCGATCCGCGACCCGCAGGCCGCCTGGGTGCTGGCCCGGCACGACGCCCGGCTGCGGGCCGCGCTGGCCGCCGGGCTGACCGCCTTCCTGGCCCGGGCCGGCCTGGAACTGACCGTGCCGGCCGAGGAGTTCGCCCGGCTGCTGGTGGCGCTGCGTGAGGGCGGTCTGGCGCAGAGCTACGTGGAGCCGGAGCAGCTGCCGCCCGGCGCCCTGGAGCGTCGCTTCCTCGCCCCGCTGCTGCGTAGTCTGACCCGCAGTCACACGACCGAGGGGAACGACTGATGGACCGTCTGCGGATCGCCGTGCTGGGCGCCGGGAGCGTCGGCTGCTACCTGGGCGGCCATCTCGCCGAGCACGCCGAGGTCACGCTGATCGGGCGCCCGGCCGTGCTGGACACCTTGGCCGGCGGGCTCACGCTGTCCGGCGGCGAGCGGCCGGCCCGCACCGTGCCGGCCGACCGGTTCGCCGTGGCGACCACGCCGCAGGCGGCGGCCGGGGCGGACTTCGTGCTGGTCACCGTGAAGACCGCGGCGACGGCCGCCGCCGCCCGCCAGCTCGCCGAACTGGGCAGCTCGGCGGTGGTGGTGAGCCTGCAGAACGGGCTCTACAACACCGAGCGGCTGCGCGCCGCGCTGCCCGGGCGCACGGTGCTGGCGGCGATGGTGCCGTACAACGTGCTGCAGTCCGCGCCCGGCACCTTCCACCGCGGCACGGCCGGCGCGGTGGCGATCGAGCAGCACCCGGCGGCGGCCCCGCTGCTGCGGGTGATGACCGCCGCCGGCCTGTCCGCGCAGTCGGAGGCCGACATCGGCGCGACCCAGCGCAGCAAGCTGATGGCCAACCTGAACAACGCGGTGAACGCGCTCTCCGACCTGCCGCTGCGCGAGCAGCTCGGCCAGCGGGCCTACCGGCGGTGCCTGGCGCTCTGTCAGGGCGAGGCGCTGACCGCCTTCCGGGCGGCGGGGCTGCCGCTGTCCAAGGTCGGCCCGTTCCCGGCGGCGGTCACCGCGCGGGTGCTGCTGGCGCCGGACGCGGTGTTCCGCCGGATCGCCGCCGCCAACCTGCGGGTGGACGACCGGGCCCGTTCCTCGATGTGGGAGGACCTGGAGCGCGGGCGGCCGACCGAGGTGGACAACCTCCAGGGCGAAGTGGTCGCGCTGGCCGCCGAGTTCGGCCTGAAAGCACCGGTGAACGCCCGACTGGCGGCGCTGGTGCACGAGGCGGAGCGGGGGCCGCGCCGGCGCTGGAGCGGGCCGGAGCTGCTGGCCGAGCTCACGGCCGCCCGGGGGTAGCCGGCGGCCGTGCACCGACTGGGCGCCGGCTGGGCGGTGACTGGGCGGCAGCTGGACGGCGGGGGCTGACCGGATGATCATCGACCGCTACCATGGGCGGGTCTTGGTGCCGCGGTGGGGAGAGGGGTCACAGATGGGCGACGGGGGCAGGGCGACCGCCGAGCGCTGGTTCCGCCGGCTCAACCCCGAGCCGGTCCCGGCGCCGCGCCTGCGGATCCTGTGCTGCCCGCACGCGGGTGGTTCGGCCAACTACTACCGCTTCCTCGGGCCGCTCGCGCCGCACGGGGTGGAGCTGCTGGCGGTCCGCTACCCGGGCCGCGAGGACAAGTTGACCGAGCCGGTGCCGGGCAGCATCGCCGAGCTGGCCGCGCCGGTCGCCGAGGCCTGCGCCGACCTGTGGGGCGCGCCGCTGGTGCTCTTCGGGCACAGCATGGGCGCGGCCGTGGCCTACGAAACCGCCCGCCTGCTGGACGGCCGGCCCGGCTCCCCGCTGCGCGCGCTGGTGGTGTCCAGCCGCCCCGGTCCCGGCATGGAGAAGGCCCGCGGCCTGCCCGGTGCCAGCGACGAGGCACTCGTCGCCCACCTGCGCAAACTCGGTGGCACCACGGGGCAGTTGCTCGACGATCCGGATCTTCGCGAGCTGGTCCTGCCGGTCCTGCGGGCCGACTACCGCAACGTCGACGCGCACCGGGTGGACCCGGCCGCCGCACCGCTCTCGGTCCCGGTGACCGCCTACCTCGGCGACAGCGAGGAGTACGTGGACGAGGCGTCGATCAGCACCTGGGCCACCGTCACCACGGCCGGTTTCGGCTGGCGTTCGTTCCCCGGCGGCCACTTCTACCTCACCGAGCAGGGCCCGGCACTGCTGGACGATCTGCTCTCCCGCCCCGGCGTTCGGTAACTCCCGCACCGCGGGAGCGAGATCACCACGACCGATCGGTCGGTCGGTACAGGAACCTGACGCCCGCACCGTTGACCGAGCCTCGCCAACTCTGCTTTGCTTCACCGCAGTGAACGGCGGGCCGACCGCCGCTCCCCACCCGCCGCGGCTCCCACGGCCGCGCCGGATCCCCCACCCGCACACCGGTGCGACGCGCCCCGCGCGCCGTGCCCCAGGTTCGGTGCGTCCCGCTCCACCGCTCGACGGCCGTCGCCGTGTGTTCTCGGCGGCCCGCCCAGGTGCGTCTTGCAAGTCCGACCCCACGCAGCTGACCGTCCGCGCCCACCGGCGTTCCTCCGACGGTCTGCAGGAGAGAGGATTCCCCCCACAGATGGGTACTCCCCACATCCGCGCACGAGCGGCCGTCACCGGCCTCGCGGCGCTGTCCCTGGTCACCGGCGTGCTGATGGCCGCCGCCGCCCCGTCGGCCACGGCCGCCCCGGCCACCAGCCAGGCCGCCTCGGCCAACCCGTACGACCCGGCGACGGGTCACTCGTACCGGCACGGCGTCATCCCGACGATCCAGCAGAACGGCAAGATGAAGACCTGGGCGGCCGGCCACGCCAGCCCGCAGGTCGCCACCGGCCCGGAGACCCTCTCCTACGGCGGCGGCGTCAACGGCGTCGGCGTCAACGACGGCCACGCGAAGGTCTACCTGGTGTTCTACGGTTCCCAATGGGGTACCCAGGGCACCGACAGCAACGGGAACGCCACCTTCACCGGCGACCCGGACGGCGCGGCCGCCGCGGCCCAGCAGATGTTCAAGGGCATCGGCACCAACAACGAGCTCTGGTCGGCCGACCTGACCCAGTGGTGCGACGGCCCCAACGTGGCCAGCGGGGCGACCAGTTGCCCGAGCAACGCCAGCTTCGTGCCCTACCAGACCGGCGGCGTGCTGTCCGGCGTCTGGGAGGACACCTCCAGCGCCTCGCCGAGCGCGGCCACCGGCAACCAGCTGGGCCAGGAGGCCGTCAACGCGGCCGCCCACTTCGGCAACACGGCGTCGGGTTCCAACCGGAACACCTACTACGTGATCCTCTCGCCGACCGGCGCCAACCCGGACAACTACCAGGGCCAGTACTGCGCCTGGCACGACTACACGGGTGACTCCTCGCTCACCGGCGGCGCGGTCAGCTCGCCGTACGGCGACCTCGCCTTCTCGAACCAGCCGTACAACATGGACTCCGGCCAGGGCTGCGGCGTCGGCTTCGTCAACTCGCCCGGAACCCTGGACGGTTGGACCATCACCCTGGGCCACGAGTGGCACGAGATGATGTCCGACATGTACCCGGCGGGCGGTTGGACCAACCAGCAGAGCGGCAGCTCCTTCAACGGCCAGGAGAACTCCGACGAGTGCGCCTGGATCGCCCCCGGCACCACCGGCGGCGCGGCCAACGTCTCCTTCGGCTCCTTCGGCACCTACCCGGAGCAGGCCAGCTGGTCGAACGACACCAACGCGTGCTCGATCTCGCACCCGATCCTGAACCACGGTGGCGGCACCGGTAACACCGTCACCGTGACCAACCCGGGCAGCCAGAGCGGCACCGTCGGCACCGCGGTCAGCCTCCAGGTCAACGCGACCGACTCGGGCTCCGGCCAGACCCTGACCTACTCGGCCACCGGCCTGCCGGCCGGCCTGTCGATCAGCTCCTCGGGCCTGATCACCGGCACCCCGACCACCGCGGCCACCTCCTCGGTCACCGTGACGGCCACCGACGGCACCGGCGCCTCCGGCTCCGCCTCGTTCAGCTGGACCATCGCCACCTCCGGTGGCGGCGGCACCTGCACCGGCGGCGGCCAGCTGCTCGGCAACCCGGGCTTCGAGACCGGCGCCGCCTCGCCGTGGACCGCGACGGCCGGCGTCATCAACAACGACACCGTCAGCGAGCCGGCCCACAGCGGCAACTGGGACGCGTGGCTGGACGGCTACGGCGCCGCCCACACCGACACCCTGTCGCAGACCGTCAACGTGCCGGCCAACTGCTCGGCGAGCTTCAGCTTCTGGTTGCACATCGACACCGCCAAGACCGGTAGCACCGCCTCCGACAAGCTGACCGTCACGGCGAACGGCACCACCATCGCCACCTTCTCCAACCTGAACGCCAACAACGGCTACGTCCAGGAGACCTACAACCTGTCCTCCTACGCCGGCAAGAGCGTCACGCTCAAGTTCAGCGGCGTGGAGAACTCCTCCTCCGCCCAGACCAGCTTCGTGATCGACGACACCGCGCTGAACGCGAGCTGACCCCACCTCGGATTCACCCGGCGGGCCGTGGCTGATGCCACGGCCCGCCGGCCGTTGCCCCCTACACTCCGTCACGTGATGATCGCCAAGGCCGCCCCGCCCGCGCTCGCCTGCTGGCTCCTGCTGGCCCCGCTCACCCCGACCGCCCAGGCCGCACCCTCGCCCGCCGACCCGGTCTTCCCGGGCCTGGGCAGCACGGCCTACGACGCGCTCGACTACCACCTCGCCTTCGACTACCTGGCCGACACCCGCACGGTGGCCGGCACGGCCGAGATCACCGCCCGCACCCGGCAGCCGTTGCGCGAGCTCGACCTGGACGCCCTGGGCCTGACGGTGCGCCAGGTCACGGTCGACGGCCGTGACGCGCAGTTCCGCACCGAGGAAGAGAAACTGACGGTCCATCTGCCCCACCGGGCGGCGGGCGGACAGCGGCTCACCGTGAAGGTCGAGTACACCGCCGACCCCACCGCCCGGTTGCCGCACACCGGCTGGGTGCCGACCGCGACGGGCTTCGCCCTGGCCGGGCAGCCGAACAGCGCGCACACCGTCTTCCCCTGCAACGACCGGCCGGACGACAAGGCCCGGTTCACCGTCGACGTCACCGCGCCGGACGGACTGCTCGGGGTGGCGGGCGGCACCCCCGCCGGCAGCAGCCGGCGGGACGGCCGCACCACCCGGACCTACCGCTACCGCGCCCCGATGGCCACCGAGCTGCTCCAGGTGGCCGTCGGCGACTACCGGCTGAACGAGCACCGCGGCCCGGACGGCCTGCCCCTGCGCGACGTCGTACCCCCCGCCCGGCTGGCCGCCGTCCGGCCCGCGCTGGACCTGGAGTACGGCCAACTGGAGTGGATCGAGCAGCGGTTGGGCCCCTTCCCGTTCGAGTCCTACGGGCTGCTGCCGGTGGACACCGACGCGCCGGACGCCTTCGGCTTCACCGGCCTGGAGACCCAGACCCTCACCCTCTACAAGCCCGGCTTCCTCACCCAGCCGGAACCCGCGATCGGCTCGCACATGATGCACGAGCTGGTGCACTCCTGGTTCGGCGACAGCGTCACCCCGCGCAGCTGGTCCGACCTGTGGCTGAACGAGGGGCACGCCGACTACTACGGCCTGCTCTACCGCTACCAGCGCGGCTGGCCGGACGGGTTGGGCCTGACCTCGCTGGACGACCGGATGCGCGCGGTCTACGCCGACGGCGACCAGTGGCGCCACGACTGGGGGCCGGTGGCCGACCCGAACGCGGCCGACCTGTTCGAGGAGCAGCGCTACCTGGGCGGGGTGCTGGTGCTCTACGCGCTGCGCCAACGGGTCGGCGAGCAGGCCTTCGACCGGATCGAGCGCGGCTTCCTGGCCCGCTACCGGGACGGCTCGGCGAGCACCGCCGACTACGTCGAGACCGCCTCCGAGCTGGCCGGCCAGGACCTGTCCGGCTTCCTCGACGCCTGGCTGCACGGCACCCGGACGCCGCCGATGCCCGGCCACCCGGACTGGACCGTGCGGCCGGCCGGCTCCTGACGGCCCGTCAGTCGAGCTCCTGCTCGGCCCAGATCACCTTGCCGGTCCGGGTGTACCGGGTGCCCCAGCGCTCGGCCAGCTGCGCCACCAGGAACAGCCCGCGCCCGCCCTCGTCGGTCTCGGCCGCGTAGCGCAGGTGCGGGGCGGTGCTGCTGGCGTCGGAGACCTCGCAGGTCAGCACCCGGTCGAAGAGCAGCCGCACGGTGATCGGCTCGGCCGCGTAGCGGATCGCGTTGGTGAGCAGCTCGCTGAGCACCAGCTCGGTGACGAAGGCCTGCTCGGTCAGGCCCCAGCGGTCCAGCTGGCGGCTGACCGCCGCGCGCACCTCGCCGACCGCCGCCGGGTCCTTCTCCACCGACCAGCGCGCCACCCGGTCCGGCGGCAGCACCCGGGTGCGGGCCACCAGCAGCGCCACGTCGTCCACCGGGCGCGCGGGCAGCAGGTCGGCCAGCACCCCGTCGCAGGTGCGCTCCGGGTCGTGGCCGCGCTCCTGCTGGAGCGAGCGGCGCAGCAGGTCGAGGCCGCTGTCCAGCCCGCTGTCCAGGTCGCGGTCGCGGTCCTCCAGCAGCCCGTCGGTGTAGAGCACCAGCAGGGTGCCCTCGGCCGGGCGCAGCCGGGCCGAGACGAACGGCAGCCCGCCGACGCCCAGCGGCGGGCCGGCCGGCACCTCTGGGAACTCCACCGAGCCGTCCGGGCCGACCAGGGCGGGCGGCGGGTGGCCGGCCCGGGCCAGCACGCACTCCCGGGAGACCGGGTCGTAGACCGCGATCAGGCAGCCGGCGCCGGTGACCGCCTGGCTGCCGCCGGGCTCCTGGCGCTGCTCCTGGTCCAGCCGGGCCACCAGCTCGTCGAGGTGGCCGAGCAGTTCGTCGGGGGCCAGGTCGAGCATCGCGAAGTTGTGCACGGCGGTGCGCAGCCGGCCCATGGTCGCGGCGGCGTGCAGGCCGTGGCCGACCACGTCGCCGACCACCAGGGCCACCCGGGAGCCGGGCAGCGGGATCAGGTCGAACCAGTCGCCGCCGACGCCGGCCTGGGCCGGCAGGTAGCGGGAGGCCACCAGCAGCGCGGTCTGCTCCGGCAGGCCCTGCGGCAGCAGGCTGCGCTGCAGGGTGACCGCCATGGCGTGCTCGCGGGTGTAGCGGCGGGCGTTGTCGATGCAGACGGCGGCCCGGGCGGCCAGCTCCTCGGCCAGCGAGAGGTCCTCCGGCTCGAACCGGGGCGAGCCGCCGGCCCGCCAGAACTTGGCGATGCCCAGCTGCACCCCGCGGCCGCGCAGCGGCACCCGGATCACCGAGTGCACCCCGGCGGCCAGCATCGCGGCGGACCGGGCCGAGTCCTGGGCCTGCCAGTCCGGGGAGCTCGCCAGGTCGGCGTCGAGCACGGCCTCGCCGCTGCTCAGACTGCGGCCCTGCGGCGAGCCCGGGCGCACCGTGATCGCCTCGCCGACCGGGTAGAAGCCGTCGGTCGGGCTGCCGACCCGCGCCACCCGGCGCATCCGCAGGCTGTCCTGGGGCACCGGTTCGGCGCCGGCCAGCACCGTCTCGGCCAGGTCGACGCTGACCTGGTCGGCGAACCGGGGCACCGCCACCTCGGCCAACTCCTCGGCGGTGCGGGCGACGTCCAGCGTGGTGCCGATCGCCACCGAGGCGTCGTAGAGCAGGGTGAGCCGGCGCCCGGCCGCGTCGGCCCGGGCGACGGCGGCCTGCAGCTCGGTGGAGTCGCGCAGGGTCACCACGCTGCCGGGCGGGCCGCCGGCCAGGTCGGTGGCGCGGACGTTGACCAGCAGCGGCCGGCCCTTGCTGACCGCCACCTCGTCGCTGACCGGGCGGCCGGAGCCGAGGAGTTCGGCGACCGAGGGGTCCAGGTCGAGCTCGCCGACCGGGCGGCCCTCCGCCTCCGCGGACAGCCCGAGCAGGCGGCGGGCCTCGTCGTTGGCCAGCAGCAGGGTGTCGGCGCGGTGCCGCTCGCCGCCGCTGCCGCGCCGCTCGGGCCCGATGCCGCGCTTCTCGGGTCCGATGATGAGCACGCCCTCGCGGACCGCGTGCAGCACGGCGTCGTGGTGCTCGTACATCCTGGTCATCTCGGCCGGGGCCAGGCCGTGGGTCTGCCGGCGCAGCCGGCGCACGGCGAGCGCGGTGCCGACGGTGGCCAGCACCAGGGCGCCGGCCGCGGTGCCGAGCACCAGGGGCAGCTGGCGGTCCACCACAGAGGTGGCCCGGCTGACCGTGACGCCGGCCGAGACCGCACCCACGATGGTGCCGTCGGTGTCCCGGAGCGGGACCACGGCCTGCACCAGCTCGCCGATCGGGCTGCCGATCCGCTGCACCACCGTGCGGCCCTGCAACGCGGGTTGGTAGTCCCCTTGGAAGGGCTTGCCGATCAGGGCCGGTTCGGGGTGGGTGAGGCGGATGCCCTGCGGGTTGATCACCACGATGAAGTCCACCCCGGCGCCGATCCGGGCCGCCTCCGCGCGCGGCTCCAGCACCGCCGTCGGGTCGGGGGCGCGCAGCGCGGCGGCGGTGCCGGGCCCGTTGGCGAAGCTCTCGGCCACGGCGATCGAGCGGTTGCGGACCTCGGTGTTGCTGGCCCGCTGCGACTCCAGCACCAGTGCCAGGACAGCCGCCAGCACCAGCAGCACGACCACCAGGACCTGCAACGCGAAGACCTGCCCGGCCAGGCTGCGCACACCCCGGACCCGCCGGGTCCGGTTCTTCCGGGCCATGGGGCCATGTCTACGCCTCTTCGGCCCCTGCGGCCAGCGCACCTGCCGGTATGTCGCCCCGCGCACCCGGACGGCGGCCGACCCCGGGCGGTCAGGAGGTCGGCACGGCCTCGGCGAGCGCCTCGGTGACCTCGGGGGTGCCGGCCCGCAGACCGTAGACGGGGGTGCCGGGCTGCTGGCGCCACGAGTCGGCGATGCCGCCCGAGTCGACGGTGTCGAAGCCGAGCTCCTCGATCAGCGCGCGGACCCTCTGCTTGGCCGCCGCGTCGTCGCCCGCGACCGGGAGGGCGAGCCGGTCGGCGGCGCCGGCCGGGCGCGGCCGGTCGATCAGGTCCTGGGCGTAGGTGCCGTTGAAGGCCTTCACCACCGGGTGCCCGATGTGCTGCTCGGTCCACCGGCTGGACGGCACCCCGGCCTCCAGCTCGGCGATCCGGCCGTCCCGGTCCGGGTAGTAGTTGCCGGTGTCCACCACGGCGAACCCGGGGGCGGCCCCGGCGAACAGGTCGGCCGGCAGCTGCGGCACCGCCTTCAGCGGCACGGTGACCACGACCAGCTCCGCGTCGCGGGCCGCCTCGGTCGCCGCCACCGCGGTGGCGCCGGTCTCGGCGGCCAGCTCGGCCAGGCTCTGCGGGCCGCGCGAGTTGGCCACCGCGACCTGGTGGCCCAGCGCGGTGAGCCGCCGGGTGAGGTTGCCGCCGATGTTCCCCGCGCCGATGATGCCGATCTTCATGCCGCACTCCTCGTTGTGCTGGTCCTGCTGGGCTGGTGCTGCTGGGCTGATCTTGCTGTGCTGGTCCTACCGAACCGTCTGACCGGGCGTCATATTTCCGACTGCCCGCAGCAGGTGTCAGAACGTCAGCCGGAGCACCTCGAACGCCGCGCCGAACCGGGTGCCGAGCCGGGTGCCTGCCTCCCGGCCGAAGCCCTCCAGGAAGCCCCGGGCGTCCGCCATCTGACCGCCGAGGCCGGCCAGGTAGGCGGCGTGCGCCTCCAGCGAGGCGACGCCGGCCTCGAAGTGGTCGGTGGTGTCCACCCCGTGCTCGGCCAGCGGCGAACCGCCCGCCCAGAGCTGGCGCACCCCGCCCCACGGCTCCAGGCCCTCGGCCAGCAGCTCCCGGAAGACCCACCGGTTGCCCGCGTCCCGCACCCCGTCCAGGGTGGCCCGGCCGGCCGCGATGTGGTCGGCCTGGTTGGGCACGACGCCGCCGTAGGTCTCCCGGAAGTTGCCGGTGATGACGATCTCCGGGCGGTGCCGGCGGACCAGCCGGGCGACGTCGCGGCGCAGCGCCAGGCCGTACTCCAGCACCCCGTCGGGGTGGCGCAGGAACTCCACGGTGTCCACCCCGACCAGGGCCGCCGAGGCGATCTGCTCGACCTCCCGCAGCGGGCCGCACTCGGCGGGGTCGAGCCCGTCGATGCCGGCCTCGCCGCTGGTCAGCATGGCGTAGACGACCCGCTTGCCCTGGCTGGTCCAGCGGGCCACGGCCGCCGCCGCGCCGTACTCCATGTCGTCGGGGTGGGCGACCACGGCGAGCGCGGTCCCCCAGTCCTCGTCGAGCGGCTGCAGGGGCTTCGGGGCGGGGTCGGGCACGGCTCGGCTCCTCGGTGATCTGATGGTGGCTCAGATCCGTCATACCATCAGACGTGCTCCGTCGGCGCGCGGAGCGGGATCACCTCGGCCTCGGGCTCGCGCGCGTGCCGGAGCTTCTCGCCCTCCACGTCGAGGTCCGGCAGCAGGCGGTCCAGCCAGCGCGGCAACCACCAGGCGGCGTGCCGGGTGAGTGCGAGCACCGCCGGGACGAAGGTCATCCGAATCAGGAAGGCGTCGACCAGGACGCCGATCGCCAGGGCCAGCGCGATCTGCTTCAGCATCGGGCTGTTCGAGCCGACGAAGGCCGCGAAGACCGAGATCATGATCAGCGCGGCGGCCGTGACCACCCGGGCGCTGTGCCGGGCCCCGCTGTGCACGGCGCTCAGCGGCTGCCGGTGGTGGACGTAGGCCTCGCGCATCCGGGAGACCAGGAAGACCTCGTAGTCCATCGCCAGTCCGAAGAGCACCGCCAGCAGGATGATCGGCAGGAAGCTGCTGATCGGCCCGGCCTTGTCCACCCCGATCCACTGGGCGAAGTGGCCCCACTGGAAGACGCCGACCACCGCGCCTAGGGTCGCGGCGATCGAGAGCACGAAGCCGGCCGCGGCCTTGAGCGGGACCACCAGGGAGCGGAAGACCAGCAGCAGGAGGAGCAGCGAGAGGCCGACCACCACGGCCGCGAACGGCAGCAGCGCGGCGTTGAGCTTGGCGGAGACGTCGATGCTGACGGCGGTGGTGCCGGTGACGCCGATCCCGGCGCCGGTGCGCTGCTGGAGCGCGGCGGCGTCGCCGCGGATGGTGGAGACCAGGGTCTTGGTCGTCTGGTCGCTGGGGCCGCCGGTCGGGATCACCTGGATCAGCGCGGTGCGGGCGGCCGGGTTCACCGCCGGGGCGCCGACGGTGGCGACGCCGGGCAGCGCCTTGATCGACTCGGCGATGGTGCGGGCCGCGGCGGTGGGGTCGGCGCTGTGGGTGGTGTCGGCCAGCACCAGCAGCGGGCCGTTGAAGCCGGGGCCGAACTCCTTGCTGACCTGGTCGTAGGCGAGGCGCTGGGAGGAGTGGGCGGGCGCGGTGCCGTTGTCGGGCAGGGCGAGCCGCAGGCTGTGCGCCGGCCAGGCGAGCGCGCCGGCGCAGGCGAGCACCGCGGCGACGGTGAGCAGCGGGCGGCGGGTGACCAGCCGGAACCAGCGCTCCCCCGCGTTGGCCGGGCGGCCGTCGGCGCGGGCCAGTGCCTGTTCGCGGCGCATCGCGCGGGAGCCGGGCCGGGGCGTCAGCCGCTTGCCGGCGAAGCCGAGCAGGGCGGGCAGCAGGGTGGTCGCGACCAGCACGGCGATCAGCACCGCGGCGGCCGCGGCGAGGCCCATCGCGGTCAGGTAGGGGATGCCGATCACGGTGAGCCCGGCCATCGCGATCACCACGGTGAGGCCGGCGAAGACCACGGCGCTGCCGGCCGTGCCGACGGCCAGCGCCGCCGACTCCTCGGGGTCCGTGCCGTGGGCGAGTTGGGCGCGGTGGCGGCTGACGATGAAGAGCGCGTAGTCGATGCCCACCGCCAGGCCGATCATCAGGGCCAGGCTCTGCGCGGTGGAGGAGATCGCCGTCACCCCGGTGAGCGAGAGCACCCCGGCGATCGCGGTGGCGACCCCGACCAGCGCGCTGGCCAGCGGCATTCCGGCGGTGAGCAGCGAGCCGAAGGTGAGCGCCAGGATCAGCAGGGCGACGCCGACGCCGATCAGGTCGGCGGTGTGGGACTTGTCCTTGACCAGGCTGGCCGCGTTGCCGCCGACCTGGACGTCGAGGCCGCTGCGCTGGGCGCCGGAGACGGCGCTCCTCAGCTGGTCGAGCGAGTCACTGTGCAGGCCGCTCGCGGTGACCTCGTACTGGACCTGGGCTATCGCCGTGCTGCCGTCGGCGGAGACGGTGTGCGCGGCGACCGGGTCGACCACCTTGACCACCTGCGGCGCCGACGCGGCGGCGGTCAGCGCGGTGCGGATCGCCGCCAGGTCGGGCGGATCGGTGACCTTGTGGCCCGCCGGGGCGGTGAAGACCACCTGCGCGCTGGTGCCCGAGGACGCCGGGAAGTCGGTCTTCATCCGGTCCAGCGCCACCTGGGACTCGGATCCCGGGATGGTGAAGGTGTCGTCGAGCTTGCCCGGGCCGCCGAAGGCCAGCATGCAGCCGACGACGGCGGCGATCACCGCGAGCCAGAGGGTGAGCACGCGGCGGCGGTGGCGGTAGGCGAGCCGTCCGAGGCGGTGGAGCAGGGTCGGCATGGCTGGGGCTCCCGATCTGGGTGTCCGACCGGCGGTGACGCCGGGTCGAGAAAGTGGCAGGGCTGCCACGTTAGCAAAGTTGGCAGGACTGCCAAGTTGTCGCCCCACGGCTCCGCCCGGGCCTGCGATGATCGGTGGCGTGGAAACCGACGAGACCTTGGACGGCGGCGAGGAGCCGGGCCGCCGCGAACGGAACCGGCAGCGCACCCACCTCGCCCTGGTGCAGGCCGCCAACCGGCTCTTCCAGGAGCAGGGCTACGACGCCACCACCGTGCGGGACATCGCGCTCGCGGCCGGCGTCGGCGAGCGCACCTTCTTCCGCTACTTCCGGTCGAAGGAGAGCCTGTTGGTGCAACAGGTCCGCGACCTGATCCCGCTGCTCGGCAGCGCGATCCGTAACCGCCCGGCCGCCGAACCGCCGCTGGCGGCGCTGCGCGAGGCGGTGCTGGAACTGGCCACCTGGCACCACACGGCTCCGGCCATGCTGCTGGTCGGGCCGCAGCCGCTGCCGCCCGACCTGACCAGCCGGGGCGGCCGGTTCCTGCTCTTCGACCTGGAGCAGGAGGTGGTGGACGCGCTGCAGTTCCGGATCGCCCCCGCCGACCCGACCCGGGAGCAGGCCCTGCGGGCCTCCGTGCTCGGCCGCGCCGGGGTCGGCGCGCTGCGCGCCGTCCGCCTGACGTACACCCACCTGTCCCCGACCGAGCAGGCCACCACCGACGTGCTCGCGATGGTGCGCAGCGCCTTCCAGGCACTGGGACACTGACGGAGCGTCAGCTCGGGCACGGCCGACGCACCGTCCGAAACACGGCGGATGCACCGTCACCGGAGGAAGCCGGACAGGGCCGGATAGGTAGAATCCCGGACCGGGCGCCGTCAGCGACGCCTGTGCCCCGACACCACGGCCCCCCGGCCATCCCCCGACTCCCTGAGGGAGACAGATGCGCGACCTGACCATCGGCGAGTTCCTGCGGCAACTGGGGGCCCGGGTGCCCGCCCCGGGCGGCGGGGCGAGCGCCGCGCTGCACGCGGCTCAGAGCGCGGCGCTGCTGTGCATGGTGGCCCGCTACACCACCGGCGAGCGCTACGCCGAGGTGCAGGACGCGATCGCGCGGATCCTGGCCGAGGCCGAGGAGCTGGGCGACACCGCGCTGCGGCTGGCCGAGGAGGACGCCGCCGCGTTCACCGCCGTCACCGACGCCTACGGACTGCCCAAGGCCACCCCCGAGGAGAAGGCCGCCCGCTCGGCCGCGATCGCCGGCGCCCTGGTCGGCGCCGCCCAGCCGCCGGCCGACACCATCGCCGCCGCCCGCAAGCTGGTCGCCCTCGGCGCGGAGCTGGCCCCGATCGGCAACCGCAACGTGCTGACCGACGTGGCCGCCGCCACCGAGGCCGCCCGGGCCGCCGCCACCACCGCCCGGGTCAACGTCGAGATCAACCTCGGCGGGATCAAGGACGAGGCGGCCAAGGCCGAACTGCTCGCCGCCATCGCCGACGTGGACCAGATCGCCGCCGCGGCCGAGGCCGTCACCGACGCGGTGCGGAAGGAGATCACCAAGTGACCGCCACCGAGTTCAAGGGCGGCCCGCTGGCCACCCGGATCCGCACCGACGTCGCCGAGCGCGCCGCCAAGCTGACCGAGCAGGGCCGCACCCCCCGCCTCGCCGTGGTCACCGCGACCGACGACGAGGCCAGCGCCTGGTACGTCCGCTCGATCGCCAAGGCCGCCGGCAAGGTCGGCATCACCTGCGACATCGTGGACCTCGGCCCGGCCGCCACCACCGCGGAGATCACCGCCACCCTGGAGCGGCTGAGCGCCGACGACTCGGTGCACGGCCTGATGCTGCAGACCCCGCTGCCGGCCGGTGCCCGGCTGGAGGAGCTGGCCGGCGCGATCGACTTCGCCAAGGACGTGGACGGCGCCAGCCCGCTCTCGCTCGGCCGCCTGGCCGCCGGGCTGCCGGCCTTCGCCCCGGCCACCGCCGAGGCCGTGCTCAGCATCCTGGAACACTACGAGGTCGAGCTCCAGGGCAAGCACGTGGTGGTGGTCGGCCGCTCCACCGTGGTCGGCAAGCCCGCCGCGCACCTGCTGCTGGACCGCAACGCCACCGTGACGGTCTGCCACTCGCGCACCACCGACCTGGCCGCCCTGACCGGCTCCGCCGAGGTGCTGGTGGCGGCGGTCGGCCGGGCCGGCCTGATCACCCCCGGGCACGTGCGCCCGGGTGCCACCGTGATCGACGTGGGCACCAACCCGACCGAGGACGGCGGGCTGGCCGGCGACGTGGACCCGGCGGTCGCCGAGGTCGCCGGGGCGCTCACCCCGGTGCCGGGCGGCGTCGGCCCGGTCACCACCGCGCTGCTGCTGCGGCACACCGTGGAGGCCGCGGAGCGCTGAGCCGTGCTGCGCTGAGCCGTGCTGGTGCCCGGGGCGTTCGCCCCGGGCACCCGTGCGTTCGGCCCCGTTCGGTCCGGGCCTCAGCGCACCGGCACCGAGCGCCGTCGCAGACGCGCCGTCAGCTCGGCCACCAGCTCGGGCGCCCGCTTGTCCACGAAGAAGTGGTCGCCCTCGAACTCCAGCAGCTCCGCCGCGCCGGTGCCGTGCTCTCGCCAGCACGCCAGCTCCGCCAGGGGCACCGCGGTGTCCCCGGTGCCGCCGATCAGCAGCAGGTCGGCGGCGACCGGCCGGGCCGGGGCGCCCGCGTGCCGCTCGCCGTACTCCTCGTAGAGCCGCACGTCCGCGCGGAGCACCGGCAGCACCAGCTCGCGGATCCGCGGATCGCCCAGCGCCTGCTCGTCCATGCCCTGGTAGCGCGCGGCGAAGGCCGCCAGCATGGCGTCGTCCGGCTCGATCCCGGAGAGCCGGTAGCCGGGGTGGGGCAGCAGCCGGTCCGGCGGCAGGCAGGCGGCCAGCACCAGCAGCTCCGGGCCGCGACCGGCGGCCTCGGCCAGCAGCGCGGCCTCGTAGGCCACCAGCGCGCCCATGCTCACCCCGAACAGCGCGTACGGCCCGGCGGCCCGCTCCAACACCTTGGCCGCCATCGCGGCGGCCAGCTCCTCGATGCTCGCGGCCGGCGGCTGACGCAGCGTCAGCAGGTGGGCCGGGTAGTCCAGTCCCTGCCAGCGCGGGGCGCCCGGCGGCACCGGCCACTTGGTGAAGATCATGCTGCTGCCGCCCGCGTAGGGCAGGCAGAAGACCTGGTCGATCCGGTCCGCTGACTGCATCGGCGCTCCTGCCGTCGTGGTCCCCTGCTGGTCGGCCCCATCGTCGCAGGCCGGACCCGGCCGGCGGCAGCCCCGCCGGGGGCGCAGTTGATCACTCTGTCGCTACGGCGCCGGACAAGGTATGTTGCTGGACGGGACGGGGGAGCTGACTGCCCCTCACCCATGACCGGCCTCGGTAGTCCAGCGGGAGAGACACGGTGCTCAAACCACCGACAGCGTGGGTTCGAATCCCACTCGGGGCACTGTCAACGACGGAGGAGTGAGCCGTGTCCGGCAACCTGCTCGCGATCAGCGACCTGCACATCGGCCACCCGGAGAACCGGTCGATCGTGGAGTCGCTGCGTCCTGACGACCCGTCGGACTGGCTGATCATCGCCGGGGACGTCTGCGAACGCTTCGAGGACATCGCCTGGGTGCTCGCCGTGCTCCGCGACCGGTTCGCCGAGCTGATCTGGGCCCCCGGCAACCACGAGCTGTGGACGCACCCCAACGACCCGGTGCAGCTGCGCGGCGTCGAGCGCTACCAGAAGCTGGTCGAGCTCTGCCGCCGGCTCGGCGTGCACTCCCCCGAGGACCCCTACCCGGTCTGGCAGGGCGAGGACGAGCAGCTCGTGGTGGCCCCGCTCTTCACGCTCTACGACTACTCGTTCATGGCGCCCGGCGCGACCACCGTCGAGGAGTCGCTGCAGATCGCGCACGACTCGGGGATCGTCTGCTCCGACGAGTTCCTGCTGCACCCGGACCCGTACCCGACCCGCGGCGACTGGTGCCGGGCCCGGATCGAGCTGACCGAGCGCCGGCTCGGCGAGATCGACCCCTCGCTGCGCACCGTGCTGATCAACCACTACCCGCTGGTCCGCGAGCCCACCAGGATCCTGCGCTACCCGCAGTTCGCCCAGTGGTGCGGCACCGAGCTGACCGCCGACTGGCACCTGAAGTACCGCGCGGCCGCCATGGTCTACGGCCACCTGCACATCCCCCGGGTCACCTGGTACGACGGCGTCCGGTTCGAGGAGGTCTCGGTCGGCTACCCGCGCGAGTGGAAGCCGCGCGGGCACCGCACCTGGCTGCGGCCGATCAAGGGGCCAGCAGCTCGGTGAGCCGGCGGGCCGAGGCGTCCCAGGACCACTCGTCCTGCACCCAGCGGCGGCCGGCCGCGCCCATCTCGGAGCGCTCCGGGTCGAGCAGTATCCGGGTCAGCGCCCGGGCGATCGAGGCCGGGGAGGCGCCGTCCACCACGTGGCCGGTCTCGCCGTCCCGCACGGTGTCCGGGGCGCCGCCGGAGCGGCCGACCACCACCGGGAGGCCGGCCGCGGCCGCCTCCAGGAAGACGATGCCCAGGCCCTCCGCCTCCAGGCCGGCCTTGCGGGTGCGGCAGGGCATCGCGAAGACGTCGGCGGCGGCGTAGTAGGGCGGGGTCTCGGCGTGCTTGCGGCCGCCGAGGAAGTGCACGGCGCCCGGGGCGGTGCGCTCGGCCAGCTTGCGCAGCTCGGCCTCGTACGGGCCGGTGCCGACGATCAGCAGCACCGCCTCGGGCACCTGGCGGCGGATCAGCGGCAGCGCCCGGATCAGCATGTCCTGGCCCTTGCGCGGCACGGTGCGGGCGACGCAGGCGATCACCTGCTTGCCGTCCAGGCCCAGTTCGGCGCGCAGCCGCTCGCGGGCCGACGGGTCGGGGCGGAACACCTCGGCGTCCACCCCGGGGACCAGCCGGGTCAGCTCGGCGCGCGGGCCGAGCGCGGGCGCTATCCGGGCCCGGGTGTACTGGCCGAGGTAGGTGACGGCGTCCACGTTGCGCCCGATCCGGCCGAGCGCCTGCCGGGCGCCGGGGATCCTGGCCCACCAGATCTCGTGGCCGTGGGTGGTGGCCACCATCTTGCGGATGCCCTGGCGGCGCAGCGCCGGCGCCATCAGGGCCAGCGGGGCCGCCGCGCCGAACCAGACCCGGTCGCAGCCGTGCGCCCGGGCTATCTCGGCGGCCCGCTTGGTGACCCGGCCGCTGGGCAGCAGCATCCGGCTGCTGTCCCGGACCACCGGGAACGGCAGGGTCGCGTCGTAGGCGCGGTCGCCCGGCTCGCGCGAGGTGTAGACCACCACGTCCTCGGCCGGCATCCGGGTCACCATCGCGTGGACGAAGGTCTCGATCCCGCCCTGGCGGGGCGGGAAGTCGTTGGTGATGACGAGGGTGGAGGCCATGGTGACGTCGGTTTCCTTCGGCTGCGCGGCGCTTCGCTCGGACGGAGGCGGAACGGCGAGACTAACACCCGTCCACGAAGCGCCCGGCGGCCCGGGGGCGGCCTCCCGCGCCGGCGACGGCGACCACTTCGGGCCTGTTGGGAGCGGGCCGGATCGCGCAGAATGGGGCCCGCCGGCTGAGCACCCGTCAGCCGGGCCGACCGCGCCGTTGAGAGGAACGCCGATGACCAACCCGTTCGAGGACCCCGAGGGCACCTTCCTGGTACTGGTGAACGAGGAGAACCAGCACTCGCTCTGGCCCGAGTTCGCCGAGGTCCCGGCCGGCTGGACCGTCGCGCACGGCCCGGCCGCGCGGCAGGACTGCCTGGACTACGTCGAGACCAACTGGACCGACATGCGCCCGGCCAGCCTGATCAAGGCGATGTCGGCCTGAGTCCGCTCCGGCCCCGCGGGTCCACGGACCCGCGGGGCGCCGGGGACCACGCATTAGGGCGTGTCTTTCGGATCACGCCGGGCGGTCGCCGCCGGGGCACGCACGCCCCCAGCCTTCGGCCGGGAGGTACCCCCACGCCGGCTTCTCGTCAGTCGCCGATGCTCCGCATGGACTCTCCCCCAGCCTTCGGCTGGGAGGGGCCCCCATCCTCGGCGCCGCCGATGCACGCACCCGTGGGGGCACCTCCCGGCCGAAGGCTGGGGGAGACGCCCGCTATCCGACGTGACCCGAAAGACACGCCCTAAGCTGACCCCATGTTCGTCAAGGTATGCGGGGTCCGGACCCCCGGGGACGTGGCCGCCGCCGTCGAGGCCGGGGCCGACGCGATCGGGTTCGTGCTGACCGAGAGCGTGCGCCGGCTCGATCCGGCCGAGGCGCGCGAGCTGGCCGCCCTGGTGCCCCCGCACGTGCTCACCGTCGCCGTCACCGCCGGCGTGCCCGCCGCCGAGGCCGGGCGCCGCGCGCTGGCCGCCGGCGTGCAGGCGCTGCAACTGCACGGCGACTACCTGCACGAGGACTTCGCCGAGGTCGCCGCCCTCCCCCTGCGCCTGCTCCGGGCGACCGCGCTGCGCCCCGGCACCGACCTCGCCACCGGCGCCTTCGGCGAGGAGTTCCTGCTGCTCGACGCCCCCGTGGCCGGCTCCGGCGCCCGCTGGGACCTCTCCCTGCTGGACGCCGCCCGCCCCCGCGGCCACTGGCTGCTGGCCGGCGGCCTCACCCCCGCCAACGTCGCCGACGCGATCCGGGCCGCCCGGCCGTGGGGCGTGGACGTGTCGAGCGGGGTCGAGTCGAGCCGCGGGGTGAAGGACCACGGGCTGATCCGCGAGTTCGTCGCCAACGCCCGGGGCGCGGCGCTCGCCTGACCGGGCAGTTGCGGGCCTTCGCGGTGATCGCGCCCGCGTCGCCCGCTGTCACCCGCTTCGTCACCCCTGTCACAACGCTCTGACCACACCGCCGGTGTGGTCGAGGACGCCTGCCTGGTAGAGCGCCGCAAGGTCGGACTCCAGGCTTGCACGAGTGTCCCTGGTGACCCGTCGCCACCCGAAGAACTCGCAGGCCTGCCGGATCACCTCGTCCTCGGACATGCCCGGGCACTCGACCACCAGCTCACGCAGGGCGAGCCGCCGCTCCTCGGGAGCGATCTGGTCGCACTTGCGAGCTGCATCCCCGTCAGGGTGACGGGCCTTCGACTCACCGCTTCCTCGCACCGTGGAGAAATGCTCCTCGCGCAGGATCCATCCGGACCGGCTCAGGCGACCGAGAACGACGTCGATGTTGTCGCGGATCCGCGTCCCGGCCCGCCCGACGCCCCAGACCTCCCGGACCCGCTGGACCAGCAGCTCATCGTGGATCGGCCCCTCCAGTTCGACGATCGCCCGCAGCAGCCCCTCAAGGGCGGGTCGAGCCTCCGGTGTGTGCAGCTCGTACGGGACGGACACCGAGCCCCGATACACCTGGTACGTCGCGCTCCACAGCCGCTCCGGAGCTGCGACCGGGACGCGCCCCGGCTCCGCCGGAACGTCCGCCAGCTCCACCGCCGATCCCGTCGGGCGATCACCATTGGGCTCGTCTTCAACCGGTCGAGCTGAGAACGTCGTTCCCAGCGGTCCGCGCTCCGTGGCCTGCTGGACCGCCTCGCGCAGACGAGCCTCGGCCTCGGTCCGGCCTCGGTACCAGTCCGTACCCCAGATCCGATGGAGCCGCCAACCGAGCCCGGTCAGCACCTGTTCCCGCAGCCGGTCCCGGTCGCGGGCTGCCTTGGACGAGTGGTACATGGCACCGTCACACTCGATGCCGAGCGCATACGCACCGGGCAGCTCCGGATACCGCACCCCCAGATCGATGCGGTAGCCCGCGACACCGACCTGCGGCTGGACCTGATACCCCCAGTCCCGCAGCACGTTGAGCACCGACTCCTCGAACGGGCTGTCCGGTTCCGCGTCTTCCTGAACGAGGTCGCGTGCGAGGACAGCAGGACCGTCCTGCGCGTACTCCAGATAGCGCTTCAGGTGCTGGAGGCTCTTGTTGGCACTGTCCGCAAGGCTGCCGCCGTGGAATGAGGCAATCACCTCCATTCGATAGCGGGCGCGGGTCACCGCCACGTTCAGTCGCCGCCAGCCGCCATCGCGATTGATCGGCCCGAAGTTGAGTCCCACCTTGCCCTGCTGGTCTGGACCGTACCCAACGGACATGATCATCACATCGCGTTCGTCGCCCTGGACCGACTCAAGGTTCTTGACGAAGAAGCCGTCGAGCCGGTCCTCGCTGAAGCAGCGGTCCAGGTCCGGGCGGCGGAGCCTGGCCTGTTGAACCTCTTCCTCGATCGCAGTGGCCTGAGCCTGGGAGAGCGCGACCACGCCCAGCGAGCGCCTGGGCCGGGTGTCGAAGTGGTGGATCACCCGGTCCGCCACGAACCGCGCCTCGATGCGGTTGTCCCGACGTCCACCGCGGTCGTAGACACCGTCGGCCCGCAGAAATGCGACCCCTACGTCATTGCCCTCGTCCAGGGCACCGGGGAAGGTCACCATCGAGTTCCGGTAGAACGAGTGGTTGCTGAACGCGATCAAGTTCTCGTGCCTGCTGCGATAGTGCCATCGCAGCGGGAGCTCCCGCATCGTCCCGGCCTTGCAAGCGTCCAACAGGGACTCGAACGAATCGGGTAGCTCCTCGCTGTACTCCTCCCCCTCGTCCTCGACCGAGGAGTCGAAGAACGAGGTCGGCGGAAGCTGCTTCGCATCACCTGCGACCACCACCGCCCTGCCACGGTAGATGCAGTTGATCGCGTCACCCGGGCGCACCTGCGATGCCTCGTCGAAGATCACCACATCGAACTCGTAGTCCGCCGGGAGAAACTGACTGACCGTCAATGGGCTCATCATGAAGCAGGGTTTGATCGACCGCACCACGTCCCGAGTCCGGCCGAGCAGGTCACGGACCGGCATGTGCCGGGTCTTCAGCTCGGCTTGTCGAACGATGACGGCAGCCGCCCCGCCCACCAGGCTCCGTGGCCGTCGCCGGTTGCACGCCTCCACGACCGCACCCGCCGCGGCCGCCACCAAACGCCGGTCCGCCTCCTGGAAGTCACTGACCCGGGAATCCAGATCGGCGGATCGGGTGGTGCGCAACCGGGCGTCGGTCGCCAGGACGTCGTCGGCCCACGCCTTCAGCACCGCTTGCTCCAGCACCTCGGGCAACTGCCCGGCGGCAACTCCGCGCTCGGCGGCACGGATCACCAGCTGCTCCGCGCCGTGCTGGACGAGCACCGCCATCGCGTCCTGGTATGCCCTCCACTCCTGCGGGCCTTGGGGATCGGCCGTCAGCTCACCAAGCAGCGTCCGCGCCCGGTCCAGCGAGGTCGAGAGCTCGATCCTCAGTTGCGCGTCGCGCGGTGCCTCGAAGAGCCTGCGTAGCACCTCGGCCGATTCGGTCCAGAGCCTGGCCCGGTGCTCCGTCGCATCGCACCAGTGCGCCAGCGCCGTCCGTGCTCCGTCGGCCAGCAGTGCCACCGCCTCACCCGGCTCGGCGCCATCCGCCAGGAGCGCCGCTAGCGCCCGGCGATCGGTGTTCTCGTCGGTCAACTCGACGATCCGGAGGGTGGTCTCGAGCGCCTCCTCAAGGCTCGCCAGACCGGCTTCGTTGCGCGGAGTGTAGCTCCCGAGCAACTCTGCATGCTGATCGGCCAGTCGGACGACCTCGGCGGCAGCAACCTGCCACGAGAGAGCGTCCGTGAGACGCCCGCCCAGCTGCTTCTCCCAGGTACCGCGGTGGGTCAGGGCCGCGGCGGCCTTCCGGTCGGATTTGAGCTGCTTCTTGAGCGGCCACTGCCAGCCCTGGTACTCCTCGGTGAAACGCCGAACCAGCTCAGGCAGTTCGGCGGCTCGTAGCACCTGGTCACCGAAGGTCAGGGCCGCAGCCTCCCGCGCAGCCGACTCGGCCACCAGCGCCTGCCGAAGTTCCGTCGTAGCCCGGGCCACCTCCCGGCACCGCGCCGGGGTCAGCCAGGCGGCCGGCGGCCGGTGCGGCGCGGCCGTCAGATCGGCGAGCTCCAGCAGCTCGAACGCCGAGTCCGGAGTCGTCGGATCAGAGATGCCGAAAAGACCGGCCAGCTGACCGAGAAGTACGGTGCAGTCATCAGCGAGAACGGTGTCGGCCGACGTCGGCCGACCGGGCAGACCCGCGCGAACTGTCCGTACGTACTGCAGCACCGCGTCCGTCGTGGCAGGCTCGACCCGGAAGCCGGCGAACGGACGCCGTTCGACTGCAGTGCGCAGCCCGGCAAGCGCGTCGACTGCCTGCTCCGCGACTGTCAGCCCACTGTCGCCCGAGAGTCCGCGCCAGACGAACGCCTCTCCTTCACACACGGGGCGCCACGCACGGCTGATGTTCCTGCCAGCGTCGACAAGTTCCCGTAGCTGCCCCGCTGCGAGCGCCCGGATCGCCGGAGTGTTCCGACGGCTGTCGAGCAGCACGGCGGGGGTCTCGGCCTGGTCGAGCAGGGCCAGCCGACCGAGGACGTCGTGAAGACTGCGGCCGAGCGGTTCACGCACCTGGTTCATCGCTGCGGCGTAGGCGGAGAGCTCCTCACGCAGTCGGCGCGCCCGGTCGAGCTCGTGCTCGGCCGCACCCGTCACCCTCGCCTCCGTGGTGAGCACCCTCGCCAGTTCCGTCGCGACCGCCCGCTTGGTGGTGTCACCACTGTGCAGGGCGAGCACGAAGTCGTTCAGCCCGACATCTCGCAACCGGTTGCGGACGACGTCCAACGCTGCGGCCTTCTCACTGACGAACAACACGCTGCGCCCGTCCTGGATGAGCGCGGCGATCATGTTGGCAATGGTCTGGCTCTTTCCGGTGCCGGGCGGCCCGCTCATCACGAACGAGCGGCGGTCCAGCGCCGCCGCCACGCACTGGCGCTGCGAGGCATCGGCGTCAAGCACCAGCGGAGTGCGCTCGGGTAGTTGGAGCTCGTCGATGCGTTCCGTGTCCGGCGGCTCGAAGTCGATCAGATCGGCCGGCAGCCCGGACTCGGGCCCGAGGCCCACCGCCCGCACCAGCGGGTGCGCCAGGATCCGCCGCTCGTTCTGGAGCAGGTCCTGGTACATGGACTCCTTGTACGAGGCGAACAAGCCGAGCACGACCCGCTCCGCGACCGACCACCCGTCGCGGCTCGCGGCCACCGCCCGCGCTGCGGCCAGAACAGTCCCTAGGTCCGAGGCTTCTGCGCCGGTCACCCGGGTCCAGTCGACGCCGAGCCTTTCGAGCTTCACCGCCAGCGCGGGGTTGTGGATCCACTCCTGATCCGTTTTCAGGTGCAGCCGGGTGCGCCCCCCGGCATCGCGCCGCAGTTCGACCGGAACCAGAAGCAGTGGCGCCGAACTGCTCTGCTGCGCTCCGTCCTCGCGCCAGTCCAGTATTCCCACGCCCAGCCACAGCACCCAGAGGCCGTAGTCGTTGAACATCTGCCGCGACTTGCCACTCAGTGCGACCAGCGCGGAGTCCAGCGCCGCCTGAGTGGGTTTCTGGGTGACGAGTTCACGCGCCTCTGACGGCAGCGCCCCGAGCAAGGCCGGCTGGTCCTGCGCCGTAACAGCCGCGAACTCGAACCCCTTGGCGAGCCCGCGCAGGACCGTGGCCGCGACGGGTGAGGTCAACTCCAGGCTGGCCGTCTTGGTGTGCCGGAAGTTCAGCAGTCGATTGCGCCCGCCCATGTCGAGCAAAGAGTTGCGCCACCCGCTGAGCACCACCTTCAAGCGGTCAAGACCAGGATCATCGGCTCCGGAACGGGCGGGGCTGGACATCGGCCACTCACGCATGTGCGCAACTACCTCCACGTGCGGTACGCATCCCACCGGTGCGACCCCGCACGGCGGTCCTGCTTCCCAAGATCTCCACATGTCTTATCAGGTCTGACCACGCCGCTTTGCCCGAACGGCCAAGCTGTCGGGCTTTCGAGACCGGTTTTGGTCAGCGCTCGCCCACAGGAGGCTCGGCTCGCCCCTCGGACTGCGCCGGACTCCGAACCGCTGCGACGGACGGTCTGCAACCCGACCTACAGGACACAGACCACTCTCGCCTCATGATCGAACACGGACGGTAGACATCTGCGCGATTCGTATGCAGAATCCTCCTCGCACCATCCGCACCTGAAGCATCCAGGCGCATCAACGATCCGGGCCGATGCGGCCGCGGGCACCGACTGGGCTCATCACTGGAGAGGGCATGCACCTGTCAGGGCGAGGAGGGGTCACATGGGGAGGTACGACGGACTGCTGCCCTCGCCGCGCCAGCCCGATGGGCTTGAGACCAGCGATCTCCTCAGCCCCCGCACTGCAAGGACCCGGCTGGTCCCGGCAGAGCCGACGGGCGTCCTCCGCACCAACCGCACCACCTGATGAAGGATCCGCATGACCATCACCGCCAACACCTCCTACGATCCGACCAGCCACATCCTCGTCGTCAACGCCCGCGAGCCACTGCTCTGGATCCTGCAGGAGCAGCGCACTGCCTTCACGGAGAACCCCCACCGACCGCACCCGTTGCCCAAGCGTGGAGACGAGTTGTTCCTCTACGCCACGGGGACCGCACTCGGTTCACGAAAGGAGGCCGGGAGGCTGATCGGTAACGCAACCGCCGTCGGTGACGTGATCAACCTCGCCGACCCGGTCCAGTTCGACGGAACGGCCTACAGCCAGGGTCTCGATCTGCGCATCCACGGAGTGGCTCCGCGTGCCAAGGGCGTGATCATGGCAGGCTTGAAGGACCATCTGGAGATCATCTCCAACAAGGTCAACTGGGGACCTGCTCTTCGCAGTGCCACCGTCGCGCTCCCCCGACGTGACGCTGACCTGATCCGCCGTGACCTCCAGCCCCTGTTGGAGTCGCCTGAATCGGTGATCGATCAGTACCGGGCCGGGCAGGAAGCCCTCGAACTGCCGGTGGTCTGACACCGGGGGCTAGGCATGACCCGATCGATCGCCGGTTGCCGTCAGCCGCCGTAGCGCAGGCGCAGTTGGCGCTCCGCCAGGTCGGGGCGGGGGTCGTGGCCGAAGTAGCGGTCGAGGAGGAGTTCCAGGGTCGCGGTCTCGGCCTCGTCGGTGCCGCGGCGGTAGGCGCCGCGGTCGGACTCCACCAGGGCGGTCCGCGGGCCGGTCGGGGTGACCAGGGCCTCGAAGATCCGGGCGCCGTCGGCCCGGGCGACGGTCAGCTGGTCGCCGTCCAGGGCCAGGCACCACTTCGCGTCCCGGGCGCCGTGCTGGACGCGCTGCCACTGGCCCGGTGTCCAGCGCACCGGCGGCACCGGGAGGTCGCGGGCGCGCACGAAGGGGCGGGCCCCGGTCGGGCTGGCGGTCTGCGGCGCCAGCCAGGCCGGCAGCGGCTCGACCGCAGCCGCCCAGTCGGCCGGGATCGCCGTCCGCGCGCCGAGGATGCCGCCGACGATGGCGCAGGTGGTGTCCACGTCGCCGCCGGCCGAGGCGGTCGCCCACAGCGCGCCCGCGAAGTCGTCCGGGTGCCGCGCGGCGCACCAGAGGGCGAACGGCACCGTGTCCACCGCGCTCACCAGCCGGCCGTTGCCCAGGCGGTGGGCGGCGAGTTCGACGTGCGGCTGGTCGAGCAGGTCCAGTGCCTCGCGCACCCCGTCGCGCACCTTGCTCTGCGGGGTGAAGTCGATGACCCGCCGCAGGAACTGATGGTAAGTCAGGCCTGTCGCCCCGGCGGCCAGGGCGACCGCCACCGCGCCGGCCACCGCCTCGGGGTGGGTGTGCGTCACCTCCGCCGAGCGGGTCGCCTGCCAGGCCGCCTCGGCCGGGTCGACCGCGAACCAGGCGCCCAGCGGTGCGACCCGCATCGCCGCGCCGTTGCCCCAGGAGCCCTGACCGTCGAAGAGCCCGGCGGCCAGGTCGCGCCAGGAGCCGCCCTCGCGGACCCGGCGCAGCAGCCCGTTCATCGCCCCGCCGTAGCCCCGGTCGAAGTCGTGCCGCAGGGCGAACGAGCGGGCGAGCGCGTCCTGGCGCACCGTGCCGTGCTCGCGCAGCACGGAGAGCACGGAGCAGGCCATCTCGGTGTCGTCGGTCCACGGCAACGGCCCGGCCGGCAGCCGGTTGTCACGGAGCGTGGGGAGGTTCTCGGGGACGAAGAACTGGGCGCCGAAGGCGTCGCCGACGGCGAGCCCGAGCAGCGAGTCGCGGGCGGCGCGGCGGTGGCCGAAGGAGGGGTCCGGGAAGTCGGTGGGGGTGGGATGGTCGATCATCGGCCCCCATCGTAGGTCAACGACCCACCGTTGCGGCAGGGGTGGCCTCGGGGCCGCCGACGGTGCCGCCGGACGGGCGGGCGGGGGCGGTGGCGAGCAGCAGCACGGTGAGGACCAGGATCAGGGTGACGCCGCCGAGTTCGACGAGCAGGGCGCGCCCTGGCGTGCTCGCGCGGGCGGCGAGCCGGCGGCGGGTCAGGGCGGCGGCCGCGAGGACGACGGCCAGCACGCACGCCTTGGCGAGCAGCAGTCGGCCGTAGGCGGTGCCGGTCAGGGCAGCGGGGCCGCTGACCTCGCGGACGGCCTGGTAGCCGCCGGTGACGGCGAGCAGGGCCACCGCGCCGAGCGCCAGCCGGGAGAACCGCCCGGCGATCGCCGGGAGTTCCACGCCGCGCGCGGCCAGTGCGACGAGGGTGAGGAGTCCGCCCGCCCAGACCGCCATCGCCGCCACGTGCACGGTGGTGACCGCCAGGGCCAGCGGCACCAGCGAACCGTCGGCGGCGTGGCTGGTCTGCGCCCAGGTGAGCGCGAGCAGCAGGGTGAGCAGTGCGGCGCTCACCGTGCCGACCGGACCGCGGCGCAGCACCACCGCGCCGACGGCCGCGATCAGCGCGAGCAGCAGGATCCGGGCCACCAGCATCTGCCCTTGGTGGCTGGCGAGCGTCGCGGAGAGCAGCGACCGGTCCGCGAGGTGGGCGAGCGACTCCCCCTGGGTGGCGGGGCCGTACGCGAAGAGCTGGAGCACCGTGCCGGCGAGCAGCGCCGACCAGCCCGCGGAGAGCGGCCAGCGCAGGTCCGCCGCCCCCGGCGGGGCGTCAACCGGCAGGCAGCACAGCCGGATCGCCGCGCAGCCGACCAGGCTCGCCAGGCCGGCCAGGCCGAGCCAGACCGCCAGGTCCTGCACCGCGTCGGTGAGCCGGTCCTCGCCGGCCCCGCCGAGGGCGGCGTTGCGGCTGGGCGCGCCGACCGAGAAGACCACCGCGCCGGCGGTGGTGTGCCCGTCGTCCACCGCGCTGACCCGCCAGTCGATCACGTAGGTGCCCTGCGGTCCGCCCGGGGCGAGCGGCACGGTGAGCGTGGTCCCGGCGGCCAGCGGCGGGCCGGCGTCCACCCGGCGGCCGTCCGGGGCGATCACCCGGATCGAGCTCAGGCGGAGCGTGACCGGCTCGCTGAACTCCATCCGCACCTGGCGGGGTTCGTCGGCGAGCACGGCGCCGTCCGAGGGCGTGGCGGTGACCAGCCCGGCGTGCGCGGCGGCCGGGCCGGCGGTGCCGAGCAGCGCGACGACGGCGAGCAGGGCGGCCAGCAGCAGGCGGCGCAAGGTGGTCAGTGGCATGCTGCGGCGGCCCGCCTCTGTGCGACAACCTGGTCGACGCCCTTCCGGTAGTCCGCGAGTGACGCCGCGTCAGGTGCGAAGTGCCAGGACCCCCGGGTGAACTCCAGGGTGTTGCTGCCGTTCTCGGCGCCGTGCTGCCAGTCCACCCGGACGGTGCCCCGGCCCAGCTCGGTGCTCTTCCCGATCACGTACGGCACGCCGAGGGCCGGCCGGCACTCGGTGTTCAGCTTCACGAAGTCGGCCTGGCTGATCGCCTGTTGGCCGCTGTCGTCCCAGAGCGCCCAGGCCTGGGCCCAGCCGCCCCCGGCGAGCAGCCCGAACTCCTGCCGGGCCACCGACTCCGCCTGGAAGATCTGCGGCTGCGGCGGCGGAGCGGGCGAACCGGGCGGGCCGGGGCTGACGGCCGCCGCGGAGCAGCCCGCGGCGGCGAGTGCGGCCAGTCCCAGTGCGAGCGGTGTCGTTCCCCAACGACGTGTCACCATCGGCTGTCTTCCTTCACGATCGCACGTCGGAACCGGGCCCGGAGCGGGGCGGCGCGTGGCGCCACCCCGCTCCGGCACCAGGTGGACCGACGTCAGTTGGTCAGCCGGTTGGTGCCGTAGTGCTGGATCAGCGCCTGGTTGGCACTGAGGTCGAGGTCGGCGGTGAACTTCAGCGAGTCCCGGATCTGCTCCAGGGAGATCACCGAGTTGGGGATCCCGCCGAGGCTGTAGGTGAAGGACTGGCCCGGTGAGACCTGACGCTGCGCCAGCGGCACGTCGTGGAAGTCGATCCGGGCGATGTAGAAGGACGTCCCGTCGCCGCGCGGCACCTCCAGGTAGTCCTGCTGGGGGTGGCCGTACTGCTGGGTGGCGGTGTAGCCGTGGTTGTCCGAGCCGGACGGCGCACGGAAGATCAGCACGGCGCAGTCGGTGGACAGCACCTCGTTGCTGGTGTTGGTGAAGACGAAGTTCCAGTTGCCGTAGTACTCGTTGCCGCTGAAGTTGACGGACTCCGAGAGGCCCACGTTGCTGCTGAACTGGGTGGTCACCGGCTCGCTGAGCACCGGGTTGGCGCCGCTCAGCGGGTAGTTGACGCCGTTGGCGCAGCGCTCCAGCGGGGCGCTGTACTGCGAGGGCTGGCCGGTGGGGACGGCCTGGGTGAAGGTGGCCGGGCCCGCGCTCACCGGGCTGGTGCTGTTGGCGTCGGCGCTGGCGGGGCTGCCGCCGGCGAACGCGGCGATGCCGGTGAGCAGGAGCACGGTGCCGAGCGCGGCGCCTAACCCCTTCTTCGCGGACTGCTTGTGCATGGTGGATCGATCCCTTCGGTCGCGAACGAGAGCGAACGACCCACGGCGTGGTGCCACGTACCGAAGGGCGCACCGGGACCGCGGCAGGTACGGCCACGGCCCGGAACTACCTTGCTGCGCACCGGCTCGGAGCAGTGGGGGAACGCGGAGACGGCGCGACTGGGGACACCCCGCAGAGGGCTCGCCAGTACGGTGGCACCCACCCGCTGCACGCGTCAAGGGTCTGAACCATTCAGGTCTAGTCCATTGGGTCTAGACCTCTCCAGTGGGACGGGCGGCTCACCAGGGGAACTGCGGCTTTGAGCAACTTCCTTAGCGGTTCCATAAGTTGGCTTGAAGCCCGGTTAACCGAACCCGGCTACTCGTACTCGGTGCCGCCCTTGCGCGTCAGGTAGCCGCCGCCGACCGCCTTGACGATCGCCCGGCCGCCCAGCGCCCAGCTGTACCGCTCGGTCACCGGCCGGACCACCACGCCCTCCCTGACGTGCAGTTGACGCCCGGAGACGGTCTCGCGGCCCTCGGCCAGCTCCAGCACGCGGGCCGCGTCGAACGGCCCGCGCCACAGCTCGGGCACCAGCGGCAGTTCACCAGCCAGCAGTTGGGGCGCGTCCAGCCAGCGCAACTGTCCGTCGATCACCGCCGAGACGTCGAAGGCGGCGTACCCGGGCGGCAGGCCGGTGCGGCCGCTCGCCCCGTACCCGAGGTCCTGCACGCCCTCCCCGAACACCTCGCCGAAGATCCCGATCCGGCTCGCCCCCAGCCGCTCGGCCAGCCGGGCGGCCAACTGCGGTATGCCGTGGGCGCGGACCGCGCGCCAGTAGAGGTTGCGCTCGTCCTCCTGGAGCGCGAGGCCCTGCGCCCCGATCCCCTTGGAGGAGACCTGGACCGCGCCGGTGTCGGCGTGGAAGGTGAGCAGGCAGCAGCTGCCGTGCAGCTTCTCGGTGACCACCACCGGCTCGCCCGGCTCGAAGACGTCGGGGAAGCGCTTGAGGTTCTCGATGTCCACCCAGGGCAGCAGGTCGGGCGCCGACTCGACGTCGCCGCTCATCATGGTCGGCACCGGCGGCGCCCACTTGGTGATGCCGAGGGTCTGCGCGAAGTCCGTGCCCTGCTCGGCCGCCCGGGCCAGGTCGACGCCGGCCAGGGCGCGGGGGCGGCAGACGATGCCCTGCGAGAGCTCGCCGCGCAGCCGCACCGCCTTGACCCGGTCGGCCTTGCCGCCGGCGAGCCGGCCGGTCAGCCCGAGCTCCTCGATCAGCTCGGCCGGCAGCACCGCCTGCTCGGGGATGTAGCACGCGAACTCCCCGGTCCGGTACGCCCCCTTGGCGACGACGGCCCGGTAGAGGCCGACCTGGGCCAGCTCCAGCGCGTCCGCGTTCGGGTGCTCCAGGATGGTCAGGCGTTCGGCGGTCACCCGCAGTGTGGACATGGCGGTATCGTCCTCCCGTTTCTCGGCCCGTCCGCGGCTCGGATTCCCGGCACGGCCGCGGCTCGGACGAGCTCCACTCTGTCCGGCGGGCGCCGCGCGGCGCCAAGGGTTTTCGGACTCCCGTGCCGATCCGGACGGGGCGCGAGCCGCTCCAGGGGGCGCGTGTGGCGGGCGCGCGCCGGTGGTGCGCAACGGCTGCCGGGAGTGCGGCGCAGTCACGTGATCCCATGGTGATCAGGGCGGAGCTGCCGCCTGCCACGGGGGCCCCCGGATCGGCCGGGACGCGTTCCCCAAGCCGCTGGACGGCGGCTTCGCCGCGCTGCTAGACCGAGTGGTGCCTGGCTGATCGACGCATTCCGCCGCCACCGCCGCCACTAGCCGACCTTGGACGGACCGCATGACCGTGACGACCATCCCGACCGGCCCGACCGGACTGGGCACCAGCTCCATTCGGCCCCGCAGCGCCTCCGGCACCACCAGCACCGGCGCTGCCAGTACCGGCAACCAGGAGCAGCCCGTCCGCCCGATCCCCAGCCTCTACCACCACCCCGTGCCCGAGCCGGAGCCCGCGCTGGTGGCCGAGGTGGACCGCCGGACCAAGGAGTGGGCGGTGCACGAGGTGGACCTCTACCCGCCGGAGTGGGAGGACGACTTCGAGGCCTTCGGCACCGGCCGCTCGGTCTGCCTGGCCTATCCGGAGGCGGGCGGCCTGGACCACCTGGAGGCGGCGGCCAAGCTGCTGGTCGCGGAGAACGCGGTGGACGACTGCTACTGCGAGGACCACGGCGGCTCGCCGCACGGCCTGGGCTCCCGGCTGCTGATGGCCCACTCCGCGCTGGAGCGCCCGTACGCCGTGGTGCCCTACGAGCAGCAGTGGCAGGACCAGCTGCAGAGCGAACCGCCGTGCCGCGCCTACCAGTCGGCGATGCAGGCGTTCGACGCACTGACCGCCGACCAGATCCGCAACCGGGAGATCCACGACCTGGCCCGGCTGCACCTGGGCTACCTGGCCGAGGCCGCCTGGTCGATCGACGAGGTGGTGCCGACCGTCCCCGAGTACCTGATGACCCGTCAGTACAACAGCTTCCGGCCCTGCCTGACCATCGTCGACGCGATCGGCGGCTACGTGCTGCCGGCCGACCTGCACGACCACCCGAAGATGCAGCAGGTGTTCGCGCTGGCGGCGCTGGCCAGCACCCTGGTCAACGACATCTACTCCTACACCAAGGAGCTGCGCACCCCGCGCCCGCACGTCAACCTGCCGACCGTGCTGCGGCACCACGAGGGGCTGTCGGAGGAGGCGGCCTACTTCAAGGCGATCGAGATCCACAACGACGTGATGCACCGGTTCGAGTCCGAATCCGCCTCCTGCGCCGCCGAGTTGCCGAATCCGCTGACCGTCCGCTTCCTGCGCGACGTGGCGGCCTGGGTGGACGGCAACCACTGGTGGCACGCGACCAACACCCGGCGGTACACCCTGCCGGGCTTCGTCCCCGCCGAGTAGCCCACGCCGAGTGACCCGTGTGACTGAGGCTCCCGTTGCGGGAGCCTCAGCCGTGCCGGATCCGCTGCGCCGCCCGGGCGTTGGCGGCCAGCAGGCCGGTGACCAGCAGCACCAGGGCGATGTCGATCGCCGCACAGGTCGCCATCGCGTCCGCGAAGTCCGCCTCGGCGGCCGGCGCCCCGGCCGCCGGGGCGGCGCCGGCGATCGCGAAGAAGAGCGCGCCGACCAGCGAGACGCCGGCCGAACTGCCGAACTGCTGGGCGGTGTTCAGCACCCCGGCGGCCGTGCCGGCCTGCTCCGGCCGGACCCCGATCATCGCCGCCCCGATCAACTGCGGCAGCACCGCGCCGTTGCCCGCGCCGGCCAGCATCACGGCGAGCACCAGGCCCGGCGTCGGCGTCCCGGTCCCGAAGGCCAGCAGCTGGACCACCAGCAGGAGCAGCCCGAGGACGGTGACCACCCCGCCGGCCACCACCACCCGCAGCCCGTGCCGGCGCACCAGCCGGGCGGCGAGCAGCGCGCTGCCGGAGAACATCACGGCGCTGCAGGTGACGATCAGTCCGGCGGCCAGCGGCGAGTGGCCCCGGCCGAGCTGGAGGAACTGGGAGAAGGCGAACATGAAGCCCGCGAAGTAGGCCAGGAAGGCGGCCCCGGCGGCCACCCCGTAGCGGTAGCTGGGCACGGTGAAGAGCGTCAGGTCCAGCACCGGGCTGCCGCCCCGGTCGCGCTGCACCCGCTGCCAGTGGAGCGTGGCCACACCCACCGGCAGGGCCGCGGCCAGGCAGAGCCACCCCCAGAGCGGCCACCCCTCGCCGTTGCCCACCGAGAGCGGCAGCAGCACCAGCGCGACCGTGCCGGCGATGCCGAGCGCCCCGAGCGGGTCGAGCCGCCGGCGCCGGGACGGCCGGTCGGCCGGCAGCAGCCGCACGGCGAACGCCAGTGCGAGGGCCGCCACCACCAGGTTGACCAGGAAGATCACCCGCCAGCCGAGCCCGAACAGGTTGACGTCGAGCATCAGCGCGCCGAGCACGTTGGCCGAGACCGAACCGAGCCCGCCGGCCACGCCGAACCAGGCCAGCGCCCCGGGCCGCCGGTCGGGCGGGAAGACGGCGGTGATGGTGGCCAGCACCTGGGGGACCATCAGCGCCCCGGTCAGGCCTTGCAGCATCCTGGCCGCGACCAGTTCGCCCGGGCTGCGGGCGACTCCGCAGAGCAGCGAGGCGAGCGCGAAGGCCACCATGCCGATCAGGTAGAGCCGGCGGTGGCCGTACAGATCACCCAGTCGGCCGCCGGTGATCAGCCCACTGGCGTAGGCGAAGGCGTAGCCCGCGACGACCAGCTCCAGCATCACCGGCCCGGCGTGCAGTTCCCGGGCGATCGACGGGGTGGCCACGTTGACCACGAAGAAGTCGAACTGCGCCATGAACATCGCCACCAGCAGCACGGCCAGCACGGCCCCGCGGCGGGTCGGCGGCCCGGCGGCCGGGCCGGCGGGTGCGGGTGGCGCGGGTGATGACGCCTGGGTGTCGCTCATGCTGCTGTGGTCCTCCGGGCGAGCACGGGAAGTCGGTGGACCCACCTTGGCGCGTTGGGAACTTGTTCGCTCAACATGTCGGTTGACTGATCGTCAGGCGAACGGATGAACTTCCGGGACCACGCGACCGGACACCCCCGGTACCGACCGCCGGTCAGACCGCCGGTCAGGCTGCCGGTGCCGACCGCCGGGTCAGGCAGCGCCGACCGGCTGGTGCACGAAGAGCACCGTGCAGCCCGTCCGGCTGACGGTGCGGTGCTCGATCGGGTACGGGTAGTCGATGAAGTCGCCGCGGCCGTGCCGCGCGAGCTGCCGGGTGCCGTCGGGCAGGAACAGCTCGTCCTCGGCCTCGCCGTCGAGCACCAGGGTGCGGTGCGCGCAGTGGTGCGGGTGGCGCGGCGTGCTGGAGCCGGGCTCGAACCAGCTGAGGCCGACCACCCGGGCGTCGGAGTCCGCGTGGTGCAGCGGGCGGTACCACTGGCCGGGGCCGTTCGGCTGCCAGTGGTCGGGGGCCAGCACGTCCTCGGCGGGCCCGCCCAGCCGCCGCCCCGCGAGCACCAGGGCGAGCGCGCCCGCCGCGCCGGCGCGCAGCGCGGTGTGGTCCGGAGTGAGGGCGGCGTACGTTCCCTTGCGGGGCCGGCGGTCGCCGAGCTCCAACTCGCCGTCCAGCACCAGCACCCGGCGCTCACCGTCGGCCGTCGGACTGATCCCGACCCGCGGCGCGAACCGCAGCAGGGTGAACGAGTCGCCCTGCTGCGGCTGTTGGGACAGCAGTTCCTTGCGCCACACCCCGGGGACCGGCGTCCCGTCCGCGCCGTGGGTCGGGGACCAGTGGGCGGGGCCGAAGGTCGCGCGGTGATTGGGCATGCTGCTCCTCGGGATCGGCGGCACTCTCCCTCAATGGGTGCCCTGAGCAGCGTGCTTGACACCTGCCGGGTGCAGCCGCCGGCGGAAGTAGGCGTAGGTCAGCGCCAGTTCGATCGGCCCCCAGAGCATCACCGGGCCGATGCAGAGGTGCGCCAGCAGCCGCCAACCGCCGCTGCTGAACGGCGCCTCGTGGAAGCCCGCGACGCCGAACCAGGCGAGCGGCATCGGGTCCCAGAGCGCCAGCAGGCCCAGCCCGCCCAGGGTGGCCGGGACGATCGCGGCGAGCGGCGGTACCCGCCGATCACCGGCACCCAGCCCGGCACCACCTCGCCCCACCCGCTGACCAGGCCCGTGCAGAGCAGCGCCAACGCCTCGGTGAGCACGCTGAGTCCGAGCACGTAGGCCGGCCCCCAGGCGGGGAGCGGGGTGGACTGGACGGTGCCCATGGTGAAGCCGAGGGCGAACGGGAGGCGCCAGAGGCAGTGCGGCAGGACGACGAAGGGGAGGGCTTTCGCGAGGCCGCCGGCCCAGCGCGGGACGGGGTGTTCGGTGGTGGTTGTCGGCATGGGTCAACGGTGGCCCGGCGGGCCCTGACGGTGCGTCGGCTGGGCGGACGATCACCCTCCCCCGCGCGAGGGAGGCCACGCCGACCGCTCAGGTCAGCAGCCCTCAAGACAGCAGCCCTCAGGGCAGCAGCAGGATCCGGCCCAGGTTGGCGCGCTCCTCCAACTGCCGGTGGGCCTCGACGGCTTCGGTGAGCGGGAGTTCGGCGTGCACGGCGGCGCGCAGCCGGCCGGCGGCGAAGTGCGCGGTGGTCTCCTCGACGTCCCGGCGGGCCAGGTCGGGGCGGGCCGCGCGCCAGGCGAGCAGCGAGTAGCCGGTGACCTGCTTGAGCCCGAACAGCCGGGTCACCGGGATCGCCGCCAACTCGCTGCTCGCGGCGCCGTAGACCACCAGCCGCCCGAGCGGGGCGAGCAGGTCGAGGCTGCGCAGCAGCACCTCGCCGCCGACCGAGTCGAGCACCAGGTCCACCCCGCCGGGAGCGGCCTCGCGCACCTGCTCGGGCCAGTCCTCCTCGGTGTAGTCGACCGCGTGGTCGGCGCCGAGCGAGCGGGCGAAGTCGAGCTTGGCCGCCGAGCCCGCGGTCGCGATCACGGTGCCCGCGCCGAGCAACTTGGCCAACTGCACGGCCAGGTGGCCGATGCCGCCCGCGGCGGCGTGCACCAGCACGGTGTCGCCGGTCTCGACCCGCCCGAGCCGCAGCGCGCCGAGCGCCACCGGCCCGCCGAGCGGGAGCATGCTGGCCGCGCCGAGGTCGAGCCCGTCCGGCACCTCGGCCAGCCAGGCGGCGTCGGCGATCACGTAGTCGGCGAAGGCGTCCTCGACCAGGGCGGCGACCCGGCGGCCGACCAGCGACCCGTCCCCGCCCTCGCCGACCGACTCGACGGTGCCGACCACGTCGCCGGTGAGCACGGCGGGCAGGTCGCGGTGGAAGAGCGGGCCGCTCTCGGGGCCGCGCCGGAGCTTGGTGTCGACGAAGTTGGCCCCGATCGCCTCGGTGCGGATCAGCACCTGGCCCGCCGCCGGGGAGGGGATCCCGGTCTCCTCCAGGGTCAGGACCTCGGGTCCGCCGTACTCGTGGTACCGAACACGTCGCATGGTGTCCTCCATGGTGGTGCTGCTGGTGGTGCTGCCGACGGATAAACTGGACCGGCGGTCAGCTTTCACTCGGACCGTACTGGACCGCTGGTCCAGTTGTCCACGCCACGAGCCGCGAGGAACCCGATGACCGGAAGCAGCCCCACCGACGGCAGCCCCACCCCGCTCAAGCGCGAACGGGCCGACGCCGCCCGCAACCGGCGCGCGATCCTGCGGGCGACCGAGGAACTGCTGGCCGTCCACCGCCCCGAGCAGATCTCCATGGAGCAGGTCGCGGCGGCGGCGGGCGTGGGCAAGGGCACCGTCTTCCACCGCTTCGGCAACCGGATGGGCCTGATGATCGCGCTGATGCAGGAGCGGGCCGCCGACCTCGGCGAGCAGGTGCTCGACGGACCGCCGCCGCTCGGCCCCGGCGCACCGCCGCGCGAGCGCGCACTCGCCTTCCTGGACGCCCTGGTGGACGTCGTCGCACGGAACAAGAGCCTGCTCGCCGCACTCGGCCACGCCGCCTCCAGCACCCCGCACCCGCACGACGAGCACCCGCGCGGCGCCCACCCGACCTACCTGGCCTGGCACTCCCACCTGAGCACACTGATCGGCGAGGCCCGCCCGGAGCTGGACGGCGCGGCGGTGGCCCACGTGCTGCTCGCCGGCCTGAACAGCGATCCGATCCTGCTCCTGCTGGAGCGGGGCGAGTCGGACCGGCTGGCCGGGGCGCTGCGCGAGCTGGCGACTAGGCTGCTGGACGGTTGAACTGACGCAGCATCAGGAAGACACCTGATTACCCGTCAGGACGCCGGAAAACCTCACCGCTCCGATGATCACCCCAACGGGTGATTCGTCGTTCCGGTACCACCAATCCCCCGAACGCACGAGCCCCTTGCAGCCCAAGGGTCGGTCGCCGACGGACGGTTGTCGCGGGGCCGCGAAGTACACCAGCCAGTAGCCCGGAATTGCTACCTTCACTTCGCACCGAGCAGCACCGAGCAGCACCACGCACCACCGTGCACCGCTGAGCACCACCGAGCGCCGCTGCGCTCCACCGCCCCAGCCACCCGACCCCACCGCATCGCCGCGCGGCGAGGATTTGGCCTGCCATGAGCTTCCTGTGGTTCACCGACATCCTGCAGAAGTACGAGGAGGACGACGCACCCGCCCACGAGTACCTCGCCCCGGACGGCAGTTGGACCACCCTGACCCGCCGCCAACTCCTCACCGAGACCCGCACGGCCGCCGCCGCCCTCACCGGGGCGGGCCTGCGCCCCGGCGACCGGGTCGCCCTGGTGGCCGGTGACCCCCGGCCGTTCGTCCCCGCCTTCCTGGGCGCGCTCTGGGCCGGCCTGGTGCCGGTGCCGATCGCGCCGCCGCCGCTGCTCGGCCGGGGCGACGCCTGGGCCGAGCTGCTGGACACCGTCGTCACGGCCGCCGAGCCGAGGCTGCTCTGCCTCGACGCGGCCCAGCGCGACCAGGTCCGGGCCCCGATCCCGGTCACCGCCTACCAGGAGCTGGCCGACGCGCTGCCCGACGGCCGCGACCCGCTCCCCGCCGACCCCGAGCGGATCGCCTACCTCCAGTTCAGCAGCGGCAGCACGGCCCGGCCCCGGGCGGTGGCCGCGCGGGCCGGGGCGGTGCTGGCCAACGCCACCGCGATCGTCCACCAGGGCCTGGCCGTCGATCCGGCCGCCGACCGGGCGCTCTCCTGGCTGCCGCTGCACCACGACATGGGCCTGGTCGGCTTCCTGTTCGCCCCGCTGACCGTCGGCCTCCCGGTGAGCTACCTGCCCACCAACGCCTTCGTGCGCGACCCGGGCAGCTGGCTGCGGGCGATGTCCGAGCGGAGCGCGACCATCACCTTCGCGCCGAACTTCGCCTTCGCGCTGGCCGCCCGGCGCGCCACCCCCGAGCGGGTCGCGGCCCTCGACCTGAGCCGGGTGCGGGCCGTCGGCTGCGGCGGCGAGCCGGTCAACCGCGAGGCGCTGCGCCGCTTCACCGAGGCGCACGCGCCGGCCGGCCTGCGCCCCGAGGCCGTGCTCCCCTGCTACGGGCTGGCCGAGTCCACCCTCGCCGTCACCTTCCACCCGCGCGGAACCCCCCTGACGGTTCGTCAGGTCTCCACCGCGGCCCTGGACCGGGGCACGGCCGAGCCGGCCGCGGACGGCGCCCCGAGCACCGAAGTGATCGGCTGCGGGCGGGTGTTCCGCGACCACGAGCTGACGGTGCGGGACGAGGACGGGCGCGAGCTGCCGGACCACGCCGTCGGCGAGCTCTGGGTGCGCGGCCCCTCGGCCGCCCGCGAGTACGTGGGCGACCCCGAGGCCACGGCCCGCACCTTCCGCCCCGACGGCTGGGTGCGCACCGGTGACCGCGGCTACCTGTCCGGCGGCGAACTCTTCGTCACCGGGCGGCAGAAGGACCTGCTGATCGTCCGGGGCCACAACACCGACCCGCAGCGGGTGGAGTGGCTCGTCGAGGCACTGCCGGGGGCGCGCCTGGGCGGGGTGGTGGCCTGCACCCGGCCGGCCGAGGAGACCGAGGAGCTGGTCGTGGTGGTCGAGTGCCGCACCAGCGCCGCCGCCGAACTGCCGGACCTGGTCCGGGCGGTGGTCGGTGAGCGGCTGGCCATGGCGGTGCACGACGTGGTGCCGGTCCGCCCCGGCAGCATCCCGAGGACGACCTCGGGCAAGCCGCGCCGGCAGGAGACCCGCCGGCGCTACCTGGAAGGTGAGTTGGCACGTGTCTGCTGACAGCAAGGCCGACGTCGCGGTCGCCTACGACGTCGACAACGAGTTCTTCCGGCTCTGGCTCGACGAGGGCATGAGCTACTCCTGCGGGGTCTGGGACCACACCGACGACCTGGACGAGGCGCAGGCCGCGAAGCTCGCCGTGATCCACGAGTTCGCCGGGATCACCCCGAGCAGCCGGGTGCTGGACATCGGCTGCGGCTGGGGCGGCAACCTGGAGTCGATGGTCCGCGACCGGGGCGTTGCCCAGGCGCACGGCATCACGCTCTCCGAGGCCCAGTACGCCGAGGTGCTCCGCCGCGAGCTGCCCGGGGTGACCGCCGACTGCGTCGACTACCGTGACTACCAACCGGATTCACCGTTCGACGCGGTCACCTCGATCTGCATGATCGAGCACGTCTGCTCGGTGGACGACGTGCGCAGCGGGCGGGCGGGCGCCAAGTACCAGGACTACTTCCGCCGGGCCCACGAGTGGACCCGCCCGGGCGCGCGGTTCGGCCTGCAGACCATCCTGCGCGACCGGATCCCCCGCAGCAGCGAGGCGATCCAGGAGCTCGCCTGGGCCAGCAACCACATCTTCCCCGGCGGCCTCGCGCCCCGGATCGAGGAGATCGTGGTCGCCTCGGCGCCCTACTGGGAGCTGATCCAGCTGCGCACCCGCCGGCTGGACTACCAGCGCACCTGCGCCGAGTGGCGCACCCGGCTGCGCCGGCACGAGGCGCTGATCCGCGAGCGCTGGAGCGACCAGCTCTTCGAGGACTACGACCGCTACCTGACCGCGTGCGTCAACGGCTTCGGCCGCCGGGAGATCTCGCTGGCGCAGTGGTCGCTGCGCCGGATCGACTGACGCCCCCTTCATGCCCGCCCGCCCCCTCCCCACCAAGGATGATCCGATGACTGATCAGGAACTGCTCGACCTGCTGCACCAGGGCCTGCACAAGGTGACCCCGCGGACCTTCCCGCCGCTGGCCAAGGACGACAGCGTGCTGGCCCTGGGCGTGGACTCGCTGGAGCTGCTGGAGCTGGTCTCCTGGGCCGAGGAGCAGACCGGCCGCCGGGTGCCGGACGCGACCCTGCTCGGCGTGGAGACCGTCGGCGACCTGTGCGCGGCGCTGGGCACCGTGCCCGAGCATGCGGTCCGCCCGTGAACCGCGCCCTGCGCGAGTCCTTCCACCGGGAGTACCTGACCTTCTTCGAGCAGGCCGAACGCACCCGCCGGTGGAACCCGTTCACCGACGTCCCCTGGGACGAGCTGGCCGACAGCGCCCCGGACGAGCAGCTCGCCCAGTGCGCCGAGACCTTCTGCGGCGTGGAGATGTTCCTGCCGGACTACCTGAAGGCCCACCTGGACACCGTGGACCGCAACTACGGCCAGGCCTGGTTCGCGGCCAACTGGGGCTACGAGGAGTCGAAGCACTCGCTGGTGCTGCGCGAGTACCTGCACCGCAGCGGCCAGCGCACCGAGCAGCAGCTCTTCGACTACGAGGAGACGGTGCTCTCCCGCAGCTGGACGCGGCCGTACGAGGACGGCCGGCAGATGGTGGTCTACGGCGCGATCCAGGAGCTCACCACCTTCGTCATCTACCGCAAGCAGCGCCGGCTGGCCACCGAGCGCGGCGCCCGGGTGCTCGGCGAGGTCTACCGGCTGATCGGCCGCGACGAGATGGCGCACAGCCGGTTCTACCAGCGCCTGCTCTCCCTGCACCTGGACGCCGACCGGGACGGCACCCTGCGCGACCTGGCCCACGTGCTGCGCACCTTCCGGATGCCGGCCGAGGACGTGCTGCCGGACTACGACGCGCGGATCGCCGTGATGCGCACCGCCGGCGTCGACGCCGGGGTGTTCCTGCGCGAGGTCGTGCTGCCGATGCTCGGCGCCCTCGGCCTGAGCCGGCACGACCTGCCCGGCCCGCCGGAGCGGGCCGCCGTGGACACCGTGCTGCGCCAGCGCAGCGCCACCGCATGACCGGCCAGGAGGTGGCCGTGATCGGCATGGCCTGCCGGCTGCCCGGAGCGGACGGGCTCACCGGGTACTGGCGGCTGCTCAGCTCCGGCGGCGTGGTCAACCACCCGGTGGGCGGGCGCTGGGACCACGGGCCGTTCCACCGGCCGGACGACCCGCGCGACCCGGACGGCGCGTACACCGACCGGGTCGCCCACCTGGCCGACGTCGCCTCCTTCCCCGCCCTGCACTTCGGCATCGCGCCCCGCCGGGTGCAGGTGATGGACCCGCAGCACCGGCTGCTGGTGGAGCTGACCCGCGAGGCGCTGCAGGACGCGGGCCTGGAGCGGTGCGGGTTCCCGCGTGCCGAGACCGGCGTGTACGTCGGCGCCTCGGTCTCCGAGTACCGCAACCTGATGGCCACCCGCACCCGGGCCCTCCAACTGGCGGGCGGTGCCTACGGTCCGGCGGAACCGGAGCTGCGCGGGCCGCTGCTCGCCTCGGCCGCCGGCGTGGTCCCCGCCCAGCCCTACACGGCCGCCGGCTCGCTGCTCAACATGGCAGCGGCCACAGTGAGTTCGGTCTTCGACCTGCGCGGGCCGAGCTTCGTGGTGGACGCGGCCTGCTCCTCGGCGCTGGTCGCGGTGCACGAGGCGGTGGTCCACCTGCGGGCCGGCCAGTGCGACCTGGCCCTGGCCGGCGGGGTCTACCTCAACCTGGGGCCGGACAACCTGGTGGCCTTCTCCCGGGTCGGCGCGGTCTCCCGGGAGGGCGTCTGCCGCCCGTTCGACGAGCGGGCGGACGGCTTCGTGATGGGCGAGGGCGCGGGCATCGTGGTGCTGAAGCGGCTGGCCGACGCGGTGGCCGACGGCGACCGGGTCCACGCCGTGATCCGCGGCACCGCCTGCGTCAACGACGGTCGCGCGGCCGGGCCGATGACGCCCAGTCAGCAGGGCCAGTTGGACTGCATGCGCCGGGCCTACCGGGACGCCGGGGTGGCGCCGGAGCAGGTCGGCTTCGTGGAGTGCCACGGCAGCGCGACCAAGGTGGGAGACGCGGTCGAGCTGGCGGCCCTGGCCCAACTGCGCGAGGACGAGCGGCCGGTGTGGGTCTCGTCGGTGAAGGCCAACATCGGCCACACCATGTCGGCCGCCGGGATCGCCGGCCTGATCAAGGCGGCGCTGGTGGTGCGGCACGGCGTGGTGCCGCCGCAGCCGGGCGTCCGGCAGCCCGGCGAGGCGGTGACCGGCGGGCCGTTCCGGCTCGCGCGCTCGGCCGAGGAGTGGGCGACGGCGGCCGGCGAGCCGCGCCGGGCGGCGGTCAGCTCCTTCGGCTTCGGCGGCACCAACGTGCACCTGGTGCTGGAGCAGGCGCCACCGACCGCTCAACGGGTGGGCACGATCGGGCCGTTCACCCTCTCGGCGGGCTCGCCGGAGCTGCTCGCGCAGTACGCCGGGCAGCTGGCCGACCTGGTCGAGGAGCAGCGGCCCGACCTGGCCGACCTCGCCTACACCCTCGGCACCCGGGCCGTGCTGGCGCACCGGCGCACGGTGCACGCCTCGGACCACGCCGAGTTGGTCGCGCTGCTCCGCGAACGCGGACCGGCCCTCGACCACGGCGACCCGCCCGCCCCGCCGACCACCGGAAACCTGCTGACCCTGCCGGTCAGCCCCGTCGTCCGAACCACGCACTGGGGAGTACAGCTCGATGATTCACGGAACTGACACGGACACCGTCGCCGCCGGGGTCTTCGCCGCGGTGAGCGCGGCCAGCGACTTCCCGACCGAGGTCCTGACGCACGATCAATCCCTGGCGAACGACCTGGACTTCGACTCGCTGATGTTCGCGGAGCTGGCCGACCGGCTGGTGCTGACCTGGCCGGGCCTGCCGCTGATCGACAAGGCCGAGATCCGGGCGGGCACCACGATCGGCGACGTGATCGGGTGGGTGCGGGAGAACCTGGCGGAGGGCGCGGCGTGAGCCGGCGGACCGTCCTGGTAACGGGGGCCTCGGGGTTGGTCGGCGCCGCGACCGTCGAGGCGCTGTGGCACCAGCCCGGAACGACGGTTATCGCGCTGCGGCACCGGGCCAGGCTGTCCTGCGCGCCCGGGGTGCGCACCGTCGCCGGGGACATCACCGCGCCCCGACTCGGCCTGCCGGACGAGCTGTTGGGCGAGATCACCGACGTGGTGCACTGCGCGGCCCAGGTGGCCTGGCTGAAGGCGAGCCCGGCCATGAGCGCCACCAACATCGAAGGGACCCAGCGGGTCTGCGAGTTCGCGGCGCTGGCCGGTGCCCGCCTGGTGCACGTCAGCACCGCCTTCGTGGAGCTGGACCTGACGGCCGACACCCCCGCCCCGATCCCCGGCAGCCGCAACCACCCGGGCGCGTACCTGGATTCCAAGCGCGCGGCCGAGGAGGTGGTCCGCACCCACGGCCCGGCGGAGCACGTGATCGCCCGGATCCCCGGCGTGCTCGGCGACTCGCGCACCGGCGACACCGGCGGCGCCCTCCAGGGCTTCCACCGCTTCGTCGCGGCGGCCGTGCAGGGCCGGATCCCGGCCGTCCCGCTGGCGCCGGACGCGGTGCTCGACCTGCTCCCCACCGACGTGATCGGCCACGCCCTCGCCGCCCTGGTGGCCGCCCCGGCCTACCCCGAGCTGGTCCGCATCACCGCGGGCCCGGCCGCCCCGACGATGGCCCGGGTCGCGGCCGCCATCACGGAGACGGCCGGCGCCGCTCCCCCGGCCCTGCTGGACGCCGCCACCCTGGCCCGCCGGCTGTCGGAGGCCGGCACCGCGCCCAACACCCCCGCCTGGCGCCGGGTCGCCGACCTCGCCGCGATGTGCGAGGTCTACCGCCCCCGGCACGCGTTCCCGACCGACCTGGGCAGCATCCCGGGGACGGTCGCGCCGGGCACGGCCGACGTGCTGGGCGCGCTGGCGGCGCTGACCCGTTACCTGGCGGGGCAGTTGGCGGCGGTCGGCTGAGTCGTGGTCGCCCCGGAGCGTCCGGGGCGACCACGGCACGTCAGCCGATCTGATCTGCCGTCAGGTTCCGGTGGAGGGGCTGGTTCCGGTGCCCGCCATGCCGAGTCCGGTGCTCATGGTGCCCATCGGGCTGGTGAGGGCGAGTTGGAAGGCGGTCGACTGGTAGGTGACCTGGAACTCGCCGGCGTAGGCGGTGATGCTGGGGCTGCTGCTGCCGACCGAGGCGGGGCCGTTGGTGCTGGTGTAGAGGCCCGTCCAGTTGATCTGGCCGTTGCTGGACTCGTAGGCCACCTCGCTGCCGCCGCTCAGCCAGGCGGCGCTCGGGCTGGTGCCTGCGGCGAGCGTGATGCCGTTCTCCCGGATGGCCGGGATGCCGTAGCTGCCGATCCACAGGGTGCTGTCCGTCGCCTGGAAGGCGTAGAGGTAGCCGTTGCCCGACTCGGCGACGATCGACGGGTTGGTGCCGCCGCGCACGTAGTTGGTGCTCAGGCCGGTGCCCTCGGGGCCGGTGAAGGCCAGCACGCCGGTGTTGGCGACGTAGGCGATCTCGAAGCCGCCACCCGCCAGGGCAGCGATGCTCGGGGTGGAGCTGCCGGTCATCTGCAGCTGGGTGTCGACGGGGTTGCTGTTGGGCGTGAAGGTGCACAGGTGGCCACTGGAGGCCTCGTAGGCGACTTCGAGCGTCCCGTTCGAGGAGACGGCCAGGCTCGGGCTGCTGCCGCCCGCGAGCGCGAGGCCGGTGTTCCAGGTGTAGTCGGAGCCGATGATCACCAGCGTCTTGTACGCCGTCATGATCGCCTCCTCCCAGCCGCCGTCCGGCAGGATCACCACGCTGGGGCTGGTGTTGCGCAGGATCGACTGCCCGGTGTACCCCGAGCCGGCGGGGGTCCAGTTGTAGACCACCTGGTTGCGCGGGATGCCGGCCTGGACGGCGGTGATGTCCTGGCCGGTCTCTGGCGCGGTGCTGGCGCCGTAGGCCACGCCGAAGTTGTGGTTGGCGCTGAGCGCCGTCGGCGTGGCGGTGCCGCCGGCCGGGTTGTCGAGCGTGACGGCGGTGGCGGTGGAGGTCAGCGCGGTGTTGTCGAGCGAGACGGCGGTGAAGCCGTTGTAGCCGAACTGGGCCAGTGAGGTCCCGCCCGCGCTCACCATGACCTCGGCGCTGGCGTTCTGCGCGTTGGCGGCCGTGACGACCTCGGTCGCGCTCCAGTTCTGCGTGTAGTCGATGATGGCGATCTGGTAGGTGGCGGTGTGGGGGACCTGCACGACGGCCGCCGCCATGTTGTCCTCGGGGAGCACGTTGCCGCCGTAGGCCTGCTTGGTGCCGCCGGCCGAGTAGAAGCCGTAGTAGTGCCCGTTGCCGCCGTTGCAGTCGACCTGGGTGCCGATCTGCTCGACGCCCGGGTCGCTCGCGGTGAGGCCGTCGAGCCCGACCCAGAGCTGGACCGCGCCGCCGGAGGTGCAGTCGACGAACGGCTGGACCCAGGAGGCGCCGGCCTGGGTGATGCCGGAGCCGGTGAGCGCGTAACCGGCTCCGGCGCTGCCGGTGATGCCGTGCGGGCGCACGGTGGTGGGCGCGGCCGTTGTAGCGGTGACGGCCGCCGTGGTGGGGGCGGCCGCGGTGGCGGTCGTGGTCCCGGCCAGCAAGGTGCCTAACGCCACCAGGGCGGTGGCGAACAGACGCAGTGGGCGCACGAGGTGCTCCTCGGTCGTGAAGAAGGGCGGTGGGTGGCGCGGGGTCGCGCACACCGCGCCATCCGTACCCTCCCGGTCCACCGGGGAATCTTCACAAGTCCCGCCAACCCGCCTACTGGACAGATCAGTTGGCGAAGTGTCAGGAGTGGCGCAAGGGATCACACGGCAACGACCCGGAGGCGACGCACCGTCAGATCACCCCGGCACGCAGCGCGTGGACCACCGCGTGGGTGCGGTTGCGCAGGTTGAGGCGGGTGACCACGTCGTGGACCACGCTCTTCACGGTGCGCTCGGAGTAACTCAGCTTGGCCGAGATCTGTTTGGTGCTCAGGCCCTCGGAGAGGAAGCGGAGCACCTCCACCTCGCGCTCGGAGAGGCCGGCCAGGTTCAGGCCGGCGGGGGCGAGGGCGGTGTCGCGGATCGCGCGGATGTGGCCGATCAGCGCCTGCTGCACCCCGCCCGGGGGCTCCGGGCTGGCGGCGGCCTCCTGGACGGCGCGGCGGATGTCGTCGAAGCCGGCCTCCTGGCGGTTGAGGTAGCTCACCAGGCCGAGGTCGATCGCGCGCAGGATGTGCTGGTCCGGGAAGTCGTGGGCGACCAGCACCATCGGGAGCACGCCGTCGGGCGTCTCGTGCTGGACCCGTTCCACGCGTAACAGGGTGTCAGCCGTCACCTCGGCGGCCAGCACCAGCAGCACGTCGGCCGGTTGGCCCCAGCGCCAGAAGCTCGCGGTGACCTCCTTGCAGGAGGAGAGCCACCAGACGGCTCCTTCGCCGGTCACCGGGTCGTTCGCCAGAACGGCCACGGTGACGGATTTCACGCTCTTGTCGGTCATCAACCTTTCCCCCGCCCCATTGAACAGTCGAATTCCGGCCGGAAGTTCGCCCGCAATCGATGCGGCGGAGCGACGTTCCCACACCTTGGAGAAGGGACGTCCGCCCCTGCCGTTCATTGCGCCGCCTCCCCTTTGTGCGCGGCTGCCCGGACCGTTCGGCACGCCCCGGCCCCACCTTCCGCGCCACCCGCCACTGGGTCCTACGGGGCTCGGGCCGCCCGGAGTTCAACCGGGCGGCGGTTGCTTCCCCAAGGTGCGCGGCGCCGTTGACCAGGCCCTGACCAGCGACTCCTCCCCCGCGCGCGGGAGCGCGAGCGGCTCGCTGCCCAAAGGTGCAACCCTCGCCGCACAAAGGGGTGGGACGGCTTGCGTCCGGCTTGCGGAGTCCCGCATCTTGGGACCGGTGCGAAGAGCCGCGAATGCCCGAAGGCCGATGCGGTGGAGCCGAATTGACGCCCTTCCACCATTCCCGAAGCGAGAGGAAGGCCGCATCATGACTGCCCCCGGACAATCTGCGGGGAATACCGCGCGGCACGTGTCGAAGGACACCCCCGGGCACACCGAGAATGACCGGAAATCACCTTCCGAACTGCGGGAGGTGGTCACCGGCGTCTGGCAGGACGTGCTGCGCCTGGACGGTCTCGCCCCCGACGCCAACTTCTTCGAGCTGGGCGGGCACTCGCTGACCGCCTCGCAGGTGATCTCCCGGCTGCGCCACGCCCTGGGTGCGGAGCTGCCGTTGGCGGCCTTCTTCGACCACCCGACCATCGCCGAACAGGCCGACCACCTGGCGGCCCTGGAGCGCACCGATGCCCGGTAACGCACCCCGGCGACCCGAGTTCTCCCCGCTCTCCGCCGCCCAGCAGCGGCTCTGGTTCTTCTGGCAACTGCGCCCGGAGAGCAGCGACTACCACGTGCCGCTGGCCACCCGGCTCCGCGGCCCGCTCGAACCGGCCGCGCTGGAGCGGGCGGTGGCCCGCCTGGCGGAGCGGCACAGCATGCTGCGCGCCTCCTTCCCGCTGCGCGACGGCGCGCCGGTGCTGCGGGTGCCGGCCGCGCTGGCCGTGCCGCTGCCGGTCACCGACCTGACCGACCTGCCGGAGCCGGCCCGCGAGCGCGCGCTCGCCGAGGCCGTGGACCGGCTCGCCCTGGCGCCGTTCGACCTGTGCGAGGGCCCGCTGCTGCGGGCCGGACTGGTCCGGCTCGGGCCGCAGGAGCACGTGCTGGTGCTCTCCTTCCACCACATCGTGGTGGACGGCTGGTCGCTGGGCATCGTGCAGCGCGACCTGGCCGAGGACTACGCCGCCGCGCTGGACGCCGCCCGCGACGGCGCCGGCCCGCTCCTCGCCGAACCGCTGCCCGAACCCGCCCACGACTACCGGGACTACACCGAGGCCGAGCGCTCCCCCGCCGCCTCCGTGCGGCGGACCGAGGCGCTCGCCTACTGGCGTGGCGAGTTGGCCGGTGCGCCGGACCGCCTGGACCTGCCCACCGACTGGCCGCACCCCAAGGTGGCCAGCAGTGACGGCGCGGCCGCCCCTTTCCCCATCGCACCGCAACTCGCGCTGCGGGCCCGCGAGCTGGCGATGCGCCAGCGCGTCACCCGGTTCGTGGTGCTGCTCGCCGCGCACGCCGTGCTGCTCGGCCGGCTGTCCGGCGACGCGGAAGTGGTGATCGGGGTGCCCGTGAGCGGGCGCACCCGGCTGGCGGACGAGGGTCTGGTCGGACTCTTCGTCAACATGCTGCCGGTGCGGGTCCGGCTGCGGCCGCAGGCGACCTTCGCCGAACTGCTGGTGCAGGTGCGCGACACCTTCCTGGCCGCGCACGAGTACCAGGACCTGCCGTTCCAGCAGTTGGTCGAGGAGCTGGTGCCGGAGCGGCTGACCTCGCGCCACCCGGTCTTCCAGAGCGTCTTCACCTACGAGGACCAGAGCGGCCCGCAGCTCGGCCTGCAGGGCCTGGCCGCCTCCCCCGTCCCGGTGCGGATCGACACCGCGAAGTTCGAGCTGACCCTGCACGTGGCGTTCGGCGCCGAGGCGGCCCAGGGCTGGACGGGCTACCGCGCCGACCTCTTCGCGCCGCGCACCGCCGAGCTGTTCGGCGAGCGCTACCTGCGGCTGCTCACCGCCGCGCTGGCCGCGCCGGACACCCCGATCGCCCAACTGCCCGTGCTGGGCGAGCGCGAGGAGCGCACGCTGCTGTCCGGTGCGGGCCGGCCGCCGGCGCCCACCGAGGAGTGCGTGCACCGGCTGGTCGAGCGCCGGGCGGCCGAGCAGCCCGCGGCGATCGCCGTGCGCACCGCCGGGCAGGAGTTGAGCTACGGCGAACTCGACCTGCGGGCCGACCGGTTGGCCGCCCACCTGGTGGCCCAGGGCGCCCGCCCGGGCGAGCTGGTGGCGGTCTGCCTGCCGCGCGGCGCCGAGCTGGTGGTCGCCGAGCTGGCCGTGTTGAAGAGCGGCGCCGCCTACCTGCCGCTGGATCCGGCGAACCCGCCCGGCCGGTTGGCGGCCGTGCTGGCAGAAGCCCGGCCGCTGGCCGTGGTGACGGGCCCCGAGCATCCCGAACTACCACCAGGCGAACTCGTTCTGACGGTCGATCAGCCCGACTGCGGCAGACCGCTCGCCGCCGATCCGCGACCCGCCGACCTCGCCTACGTGATCTACACCTCCGGCTCCACCGGCACGCCCAAGGGCGTGATGATCGAGCACCGGTCGTTGGCCAACCTGGTCGCCTGGCACTGCGAGGAGTTCGCCCTCGCCCCGGGCGACCGCTGCACGCTGATCGCCGCCCCGGGCTTCGACGCCTCGGTCTGGGAGATCTGGCCCGCGCTGGCCGCCGGCGCCACCCTGGAGGTGCCCGACCCGGCCACCGTGCTGGCGCCCGCCGAGCTGGCCGCCTGGCTGGCCGAGCGGGCCGTGACCAGCTGCTTCGTGCCCACCCCGCTGGTCGAGCGGCTGGCCGCCGCCCCCTGGCCGGCCGGTGCCCCGCGCACCGTGCTGACCGGCGGCGACCGGCTGCACGGCCTGGGCCCGGGCGAGCTGCCGTTCCGCCTGGTGAACAACTACGGCCCGACCGAGAGCACCGTGGTGGCCAGCTCCGGCCCGGTCGGCCCGGAGCGGCACGGCGCGCTGCCGGACATCGGCCGACCGGTCCCGGGCGTGCAGGCCTACGTGCTGGACGAGGAGCTGCGGCCGGTGCCGACCGGCACCGCGGGCGAGCTCTACCTCGGCGGCACCGCGCTGGCCCGCGGCTACCTGCACCGGCCCGAGCTGACCGCCGACCGCTTCGTGCCGCACCCGTTCTCCCCCGACGCCCCGGGCGCCCGGCTCTACCGCACCGGCGACCTGGTCCGCTGGCGGGCCGACCGCACCCTCGACTTCCTCGGCCGCAACGACCAGCAGCTCAAGCTGCGCGGCTTCCGGATCGAGGCCGGCGAGATCGAGAACGCCCTGCGCGCCCACCCCGGCGTGTCGGACGCCGTGGTCGCCCTGGCCGACGAGGCGCTCACCGCCTACCTGGTGCCCGCCGACCCGGCCGCCCCGCCGGACCGCGCCGAGCTGCACGAGCAGCTGACCGGCCGGCTGCCCGGCTACATGCGCCCGCACGAGTACCGGCTGCTGGACGCCCTCCCGCTCACCGTCAACGGCAAGGTGGACCGGGCCGCGCTGCCCGGCCTGGGCGTCCAACTGGCGGCCCGCCGGCGCGAGTCCGATCAGGCCACGCCGCTGGAGCAGCGGATCGCCGAGGTCTGGGCCGAGGCGCTGGGCCACCGCGGGTTCGGCACCCGGGACAACTTCTTCGACCTCGGCGGCCACTCGCTGATGCTGGCCGGGGTGCGGGAGCGGCTGGCCCGCGAACTCGACCGCGAGCTGGGCGTCCTGACCCTCTTCGAGCACCCCACCATCGCCGCCCTGGCCCGCCACCTGACGCGGTCCCAGGTTCCGGCGCCCACCGCCCCCGCGGCAGCGGCCGACCCCGCCGCCGCCCGGCTGCGCCGTGGCACCGCACGGCTCAAGGCGCTGCGCGCCCAGCACACCCGGAAGGACTGAGAGTTGACCAGCACCACTGCCACCACCGAGTACGCCGGCGACGCGTCGGACACCCACCTCGCCGTCGTCGGACTCGCCTGCCGGTTCCCCGGCGCGACGACGCCGGAGGAGTACTGGGCGAACCTGCTGGCCGGCCGGGACGGCATCCGCCCGTTCACCGCCGAGGAGTTGCGCGAGTGGGGCCACGACCCGGCCGCGCTCGACGACCCGCGCTACGTGCCGATGCACGGGGTGCTGGACGGCGTCGGCGAGTTCGACGCCGAGTTCTTCCAGTTCACCACCCGCGACGCCACCCTGCTCAACCCGCAGCACCGGATCTTCCTGGAGTGCGCCTGGGAGGCGCTGGAACGGGCCGGCTACGACCCGCGCGCCGTGCCCGGAGCGGTGGGCGTCTACGCGGGGGCCGGCCGCAACGGCTACCCGATGCTGGTGCGCGAGCAGGCCGACCGCTTCCCCGGGCTGGACGACCTGGCGCTGGCCATCTCCAACGACCCCGAGCACCTGCCCACCCGGGTCTCCTACAAGCTCGGCCTGACCGGCCCCAGCATCGCCGTGATGACCGCCTGCTCCTCCTCGCTGGTGGCCGTGCACGAGGCCGGCCGGGCGCTGCTGGCGGGCGACTGCGACGTGGCGCTGGCCGGCGGCGTGACGCTGCGGCTGCCCCGCTCGGGCTACCGGCACCTGGCCGGCGGCACGATGTCCCCGGACGGCCGCTGCCGCACCTTCTCCGCGGACGCCAAGGGCATCGTGGGCGGCGACGGCGCGGGCGTGGTGGTGCTCAAGCGGCTGGCCGACGCGCTGGAGGACGGCGACCACGTGCACGCCGTGATCCGCGGCTCGGCCGTGAACAACGACGGGCACGAGCGCGCGGGCTTCACCGCGCCGGGCGTCGGCGGCCAGACCGAGGTGATCCGGCTGGCCCACCTGGCGGCCGAGGCCGAGCCGGCCTCGATCTCCTACGTCGAGGCGCACGGCACCGGCACCCCGGTCGGCGACCCGATCGAGGTCGGCGCGCTGGCCCAGGCCTTCCGCGGCGACGACGGCTCCGGCGAGCCGCTGCCGGCCGGCTCGGTGCTGCTCGGCTCGGTGAAGACCAACATCGGCCACACCGACACCGCCGCCGGCGTGGCCGGGCTGATCAAGGCCGTGCTGGCGCTGGAGCACCGCACCGTGCCGCCGACGCTGAACTTCACCGCGCCCAACCCGGCGATCGACTTCGCCGCCACCCCGTTCACGGTGAACACCGAGGCCCGGGAGTGGACGGCGGCCGCGGGCCCGCGCCGGGCCGGGGTCAGCTCCTTCGGCATCGGCGGCACCAACGCCCACGTGGTGCTCGAAGAGGCGCCGGCCGCACCGGAGTCCGCCACGGACGACGCCAGCCGGCTGCTGGTGCTCTCGGCCCGCACCCCGGCCGCGCTGGCCGCCGCCGCGCGCCGGCTGGCCGAGCACCTGCGCCGCGAGCCCGGGCTGCCGCTCGCGGAGGTGGCCTGGACGCTGCAGACCGGCCGGCACGCCTTCGCGCACCGCCGTCACCTGGTCTGCACCTCCACGGCCGAGGCGGTCGCGGCGCTGGACGCGCTGGACGCGCTCGATGCGCTGGACGCGCCCCAGGAGTCGGCCGAGCCGACGTCCGGGCTCGCCGACGTCCTCGCCCGCCTGGAGACCACCACTGGCGTCGAACACGCGGCGCTGCTGGACGAGTTGGGACGGCACTGGGTGCGCGGCGCCGAGGTCGACTGGGACCGGCTGCTCGGCGACGCGCCCCGGCGCCGGGTGCCGCTGCCGACCTACCCGTTCGAGCGCCGCGACCTGCTGGTCCGGCCCGAGCCGTTCGCGGCCGCCGCGCCCGAGGTCCAGGCGGTCGCGTCCGAGGGCGACGAGCCGATCGGCGGCGTCGAGGAGCGGCTCGCCCTGCTCTTCGGCAAGGTGCTCGGCGAGGCCGAGGGCCTGACCGAGCGCGACTTCTTCGAGCTGGGCGGCGACTCGCTGACGGCCGTTCAGCTGATCTCGCTGATCGAGGACGAGTTCGGCGTGGCCCCGGAGCTGGAGGCCGTCTTCGACTTTCCGACGGTCGGTGAACTCTCCGGCGTGATCAACGAGTTGCTCGACCTGCTGCACACCGGCGACGATCCGGCGGCCACCAAGTGAGCGACACCGCACCCGCCTCCTTCGCGCAGCGCCGGCTCTGGTTCCTGGACCAGTTCACCGGCGGCAACACCGCCTACAACCTGGTCTCCGCGCTGCGCCTGACCGGCCCGCTGGACGTGCCAGCCCTGCACCGCGCGCTGCAGGCCGTGGTGGACCGGCACGACGTCCTGCGCACCACCTTCACGGCGGTGGACGGCGAACCCCGCCAGCGGATCGCCGCCGAGCTGCGGGTCGAGCTGCCGCTGACCGACCTGCGCGGCCTGCCCGCCGAGCAGCGCGCCGCCCGGGCCGCCGCCCTGGTCGAGGCGGACACCATGGACGAGTTCGACCTGGCCACCGGCCCGCTGCTGCGCACCGCGCTCTACCGCCTCGGCGAGCAGGAGCACGTGTTCTCGGTGGTCTGCCACCACGCAATCAACGACGGCTGGTCGATGGGCCGCTTCCACCTGGAGCTGTCCGCGCTCTACCCGGACGCCGGCACCCGGCTCGACCCGCTGCCGATGCAGTTCGCCGAGTACGCCGAGCGCGAGCGGGCCGCACTGGAGGGGCCGCAGGGACGCGCGGCCCTGGCCCGGGTGCGCGAGCGGCTGACCGGCGCGCCCGCCGTGCTGGAGCTGCCGACCACCCACCCGCGCCCGGCCGTGCAGGGCTTCGCCGGCGCCGTCCACGAGCTGCGGCTGGACGCCGAGTTGTGGCAGCGGGTACTGAGCACGGCGCGGGCCAACCGGGCCACCCCGTTCATGACCCTGCTCACCGCGTTCGCCGTGCAGCTCTCCCGGCTCTCCGGCGCCCGGGACCTGGTGATCGGCAGCCCGGCGGCCGGCCGCACCTCCTCGGCGGTGGAGCCGCTGATCGGCATGTTCGTCAACACCCTGCCGCTGCGGCTGGACCTGACCGGCGAGCCCACCTTCGCCGAGCTGCTGCTGCGCACCCGCCGCACCGCGCTGGCCGCCTTCGCCGACCAGGGCGTGCCGCTGGAGCAGGTGGTGACGGAGCTCCAGCTGGACCGCACCCCCAGTCACGACCCGCTCTTCCAGGTGATGTTCGCGCTCCAGCAGCACGCGACCGCACCGGAGTTGCCCGGCATCACGGTGGGCTTCCTGCCGGTCCGGCCGCCGACCGTCTTCACCGACCTGTGGCTGGACATCCGCCCGCACGGGGACGGCGCGCTGGCCGTCTTCCGCTACCGCACCGAGCTCTTCGACGCGCCCACGGTGGCCCGGCTCGCCGAGCAGTACCGCACCCTGCTGGACGCCGCGCTGACCGACCCGCAGCAGCGGGTGGCCGACCTGCCGCTGCTGGACGACCGGCAGACCGAACAGGTGCTGCGCGAGTGGGGCCGCAGCGCGCCGGAGCACCGGTGGGACGTTCCGGTGCACGAGCTGATCGACCGTCAGATCGCGCTGACGCCCGGGCGGACCGCGGTGGCCTTCGAGGGCACCGGGCTGAGCTACCTCGAACTGGCCGAGCGGACCGGGCGGATCGCCGCCCGGCTCGCCGAGCAGGGCGTGCGGCCGGGCTCGCTGGTGGCGCTCTGCCTGCCGCGCGGGCTCGACCTGGTGCCGGCGATCCTGGCCGTGCTCCGCTCGGGCTGCGCCTACCTGCCGCTCTCCCCGGAGGACCCGCCGGAGCGGCTGGCCCGACTGCTCGGGCGCTCCGGCGCCGCCGGGCTGCTCACCACCGCCGAACTGGCCGGTGCGGTTGCCCCGCAGGGCCTGCCGGTGCTCGCCGTGGACACCCTGACCGGCCCGTTCACCCCGGGCGAGCCGGTCCCCGTGAGCCCGGACGACCTGGCCTACGTGATCCACACCTCGGGCTCCACCGGTGAGCCCAAGGCGGTCGGCGTGCCGCACCGCGGCCTGGCCAACCGGGTCCGCACGCTGCAGGACTCGCAGCAGCTGACGCCCGAGGACCGGGTGCTGCAGAAGACCCCCTACACCTTCGACGTCTCGGTGCAGGAGCTGCTCTGGCCGCTCACCCTGGGCGCCACCCTGGTGGTGGCGGCCCCCGGCGGGCACCGGGACCCGGCCTACCTGGTCGAGCTGATCGAGCGCGAGGCGGTCACCACCGTGCACTTCGTGCCGCCGATGCTGGAGGCCTTCCTCGGCGAGCCCGACCTGGAGCGGTGCGGCACGCTGCGGCGGGTGCTGTGCAGCGGGCAGGCGCTGCCCACCCCGCTGGTGGAGCGCTGCCTGAGCCGGCTGCCGGTGCGGCTGACCAACTTCTACGGGCCCACCGAGGCCTCGATCGAGGTCACCGAGTGGGACTGCCGCCCGGGCCCCGGCCGGCAGGCGATGGCGCCGATCGGCCGCCCGATCCCCGGCGCGCAGACCTACGTGCTGGACGCCGAGCTGCGGCCGGTGCCGGTCGGCGTGGCCGGGGAGCTCTACCTCGGCGGCGTGGTGCTGGCCCGGGGCTACCTGGGCCGCCCGGACCTGACCGCCGACCGGTTCGTGCCGCACCCCTTCGGCGGCCCGGGCGACCGGCTCTACCGCACCGGCGACCTGGTCCGCTGGCAGGCCGACGGCACCATCGACTTCCTCGGCCGCAACGACCACCAGCTGAAGCTGCGCGGCTTCCGGATCGAGCCCGGCGAGATCGAGAACGCGCTGCGGGCCCAGCCCGAGGTGCGGGACGCCGTGGTCGCGCTGACCGGCGACGCGCTCACCGGCTACCTGCTGCTCGGCGAGCCCGGCACCGACCCGGCGGTGCTGCGCGAGCGGCTGCGCGACCAGTTGCCCCGGCACATGGTGCCGACCCACCTGATGGTGCTGCCCGCCTTCCCGGTCACCGCGAGCGGCAAGGTGGACCGGGCCGCGCTGCCGCTGCCCACCGCGGCCGCCCTGGTCGACGCCACCGTCGAGCAGGCCGCCGAGCCGGCGGACGAGCTGGAGCGCACCCTGGCCCGGATCTGGGGCGAGGTGCTGGGCGTGACCGGGATCGGGCGGGACGACGACTTCTTCGGGATCGGCGGCGACTCGCTGAAGAGCACCCAGGTGGTGCACCGGGCCCGGGAGGCCGGGCTGACCGTCTCCGTCAGCCTGCTCTTCCACCACCCCACGATCGCCGAACTGGCCGAGCGGCTGCGGCGGGAGACGGCGGCGTGAGCGAGGCCCGCACGGCCGACCGGCCGGTGGGCGCGAACCGGGTGAACGGCCGCTGGCTGCTGCGCTTCCAGCCGCGCCCCGCGGCCCGGGTCCGGCTGCTCTGCCTGCCCGGCGCCGGGGCGGCGGCCGCGATGTACCGGGACTGGGGCACCCGGCTGCCCGCCCGGGTCGAGGTCTGCGCCGTCCAACTGCCCGGCCGCGGCGCCCGGTTGCGCGAGCAGCCGTACACCGAGTTCGAGCCGCTGGTCGACGCGCTGGCCGCGGCGGTGCTGGCCGAGCCGGCGCTGCCGACCGTGCTCTTCGGGCACAGCCTCGGCTCGGTGATCGGCTACGAACTGGCCGACCGGCTGCGGGACTCCGGTCCGCACGCGCCCCTCGCGCTGGTCGCCGCCGGCCACCAGGCGCCCTGGCGGGGCAGCGCCGGACTGCCCTACCACCAGCTACCGGACGAGGAGTTGGCCCAGGTACTGGTGGCGCTCGGCGGCACCCCCGAGGCCGTGCTCGCCAAGCCCGAGCTGCTGCGCCTCGCACTGCCCGCGCTCCGGGCCGACTTCGCGCTCGACTACGGCTACCGGCACCGCCGGCGCCCGGCGCTGGCGATCCCCGTCACCGTCTACGGCGGCCTCGACGACCCCACCGTGGACGAGGCCGGCCTCGCCGCCTGGCACCAGCACACCGGCGCCGGCTTCCGGCTGCGGATGCTGCCCGGCGGCCACTTCTTCCCCGCCGAGCCCGCCGGGGCCGAACTCCTCGCCGAACTCGGCGCGGAGCTCGCCCGGCTGGGCTGACCGGCCCTGCCCCCCAACGAAGCAGAAGGACAGCACATGTTCGAGGACGGCGACGACCGCCAGTACCTCGTGGTCCGCAACCACGAGGAGCAGTACTCCGTCTGGCCGGTGGGCCGCGAGCTCCCGGCGGGCTGGCAGGGCGTCGGGGTGACCGGCGACAAGGCCGCCTGCCTGGCCCAGGTCAAGGAGGTGTGGACCGACCTGCGCCCGCTCTCGCTGCGCCGCGCCCCGCGCTGCCTGCACCAGCTCTTCGGCGAGCAGGCCGCGCTGCGGCCGGACGCGGTGGCGGTGCGGGACGACAAGGAGGAGCTGACATACCGCCAGCTCGACGAGCGCTCCGACCGGCTGGCCTCCGCGCTGCTCCGGGAAGTCGGCGGGGCCGACTCCCAGGGCGGTGACAGCGTCGGTGACCGCGTCGGTGACCGGGTCGGTTCCCGGGTGGGTCTGCACCTGCGGCGCGGGAACGCCGTGCTGGTGGCCGTGCTGGCCGTGCTGAAGGCCGGGCTCGCCTACGTGCCGCTGGACCCGGCCTACCCGGCCGAGCGGGTGCGGTACATGGCCGAGGACGCCGCCGTGGACCTGGTGCTGACCGACGCAGACAGCGCCGCGGCCGCGCCCGAGGGCCGGCGCACCCTGGTGCTCGACCCCGAGCTGTGGGCCGCCGACGCCCCGGCGATCACCGAGGTCGCCACCGACCCGGACGCCCCCGCCTACGTGATCTACACCTCCGGCTCCAGCGGCACCCCCAAGGGCGTCGAGGTCTCGCACCGCAACGTCACGGCGCTGCTGCGGGCCTGCGAGCCGCTGGTGCAGGCCGGTCCGCAGGACGTCTGGACGCTGTTCCACTCCTACTGCTTCGACTTCTCGGTCTGGGAGATCTGGGGCGCCCTCGCCCACGGCGGCACCCTGCTGGTGGTCTCCGCCGAGGCGGCACGCTCGCCGGAGGCGCTGCTCGCGCTGCTGCGCACCGAGCGGGTCACCGTGCTCAACCAGGTGCCCTCGGTCTTCCGCCACCTCTCCCGCACCGCCACCCTGCCCGGCACCGCGCCGCTGCCCGACCTGCGGTACGTGATCTTCGGCGGCGAGGCGGTGGACGTCGACGCCGTCCGCGAGTGGCGCCAGGCGCTGGGCACCGGAACCGAGTTCATCAACATGTACGGCATCACCGAGACCACCGTCTTCGCCACCGGCCGCCGCCTGCTGCCCGCCGAGATCGACGTGCCGCCGGGCACCGCGCTGCCCGAGGGCGCCGCCGATCCGGGGCTCGACATCGGCTCCGCGCTGGACGGCTTCGAGCTCGCGGTGCTGACCGCCGACGGCAGCCCGGCCGCCGTCGGCGAGCTGGGCGAGATCCACCTGGCCGGGCCGCAGTTGGCGATCGGCTACCTGGGCCGGCCCGAACTCACCGCCGAGCGCTACCCCGTGCTCACCCTGCCCGGCCGCCCGCCGCGCCGCTACTACCGCAGCGGCGACCTGGCGCTGGTGCGCCCCGACGGCGTGCTGGAGTACGCGGGCCGCGCCGACGACCAGGTGAAGATCAACGGCTACCGGATCGAGATCGGCGAGGTCGAGACGGTGCTGCGGGCCGCGCCCGGGGTCGGCGACCTCGTGGTGGTACCGGTCACCAGCCAGGTCGGCGAGAAGATGCTCGCGGCCTTCTTCACCGCCCAGGAGCCGGGCGCCGCCCAGCAGTTGGCCGCGCACGCCCGAGCGGCGCTGCCCGGCTTCATGGTGCCCGGCCGGTTCGTCGAGGTGCCGGAGCTGCCGCTGAGCCCGTCCGGGAAGACCGACAAGCGGGCGTTGACCGACCTGCTGTCCGCCAAGCGCTGATCCGATGCCAGGAGAACGATCTCTGATGGACACCATCGCCCTGAACACCGCACTACCCCTCTCGGTCACCCAGGAGGCGATGTGGGTGACCTGGCAGTTCGACCCCGCCAAGTGGGAGCACGTGGTCCCGATCGCCCTGGAGGTCGAGGGCGAGCTCGAACTGCCGCGCCTGCGGGCCGCCGTGGCGCAGCTGTTGGAGCGCCACCCGGCCCTGCTGGGCCGGGTGGTCCGGCGGGACGAGGACGTGTACCTGGACTGGTCCGGCACGTCGCCGCAGTCCGTCCCGGTCATCGAGCGCACGCTGCGCTGCTCCCGGGAGGAGGCGCTGGCCGCCGCCCGGGTGCCGTTCGACCTGGCGGCCGGCCCGCTCGCGCGGTTCGAGGTGCTCAGCGGCCCGGACTGGACGCTGCTGCTGATCACCGTGCACCACATCACCATCGACGGCGCCTCGACGCCGGTGCTGCTGGACGACCTGCGCCGGGCCTACGCGGGCGAGCAACTGCCGCCCGCCGAAACGCTGGTGCCGCTCGCCGAGCACGCCCGCCGCTCCCGGGCCGCCGCCGACGGCGCGTCGGGCGAGCCGCTGCGGGCCTACTGGCGGGAGGCATTGGGCGCGCTGCCGGCGGCCCGGCCGCTGCCGACCGGTACCGACCGGGCCGACGCACCGCTGGGCCTGGCCGTGGACGCCGAGCTGACCGGCCGGTTGCGCGAGCTGGCCCGGGCGAACCGGGCCACCTACTTCATCGTGACGCTCGGCGCGCTCTTCGTCGCGCTGCACCACCACACCGGCAGCGCCGACCTGGTCGTCTCGGCGCCCTACCACGGCCGGGACGCCCCCGAGTTGAAGCACCGGGTCGGCTTCTTCGTGAACGTGCTGCCGTTCCGTCAGCGGATCCGGCCGACGGACCGCTACACCGACCTGCTGCGCGAGCTGCGGACCACGGTGCGGGACGGCCTGCGGCAGGGCGCGCTGCCGCTGCCCTCGATCCTGCGCAGCGCCGGCCTGCTCGGGCCGGACGGGCGGCAGCAGACCCACCAGGTCGTCTTCGAGTACTGGGACTCCCGGGTCGACGGCGGACTGGACGTCTTCGACTTCAAGATGACCGGCGAGCACGGCACCTGCTCGATGCGGATGCACGACGCGATGGACGTGCCGGACTACCGCCTCACCGTGATGCTCAACGAGCGCAGTGACGGCAACCGGATGCTCTGGAAGGACGCGGACGGCACGGTCGGCGAGGCGCGGACGGCCGCGCTGGCCCGGGACTACCTGAGCGTGCTGGCCGACATGGTCGCCGCGCCCGAGCGCACGCTCGCGGAAGCGGTGGCACTGCTGCCGAAGGTGGCCGTCCGGCAGAAGGCGGCGGCCAGGGTCGCGCTCCCCGGCCTGCCCGCCGCCTCGCCGGAGACGCTGGCGGCGGTCGCCGCGGTCTGGACCGAGGTGCTGCGCGTGCCGGACCTGGCGCCCGAGGACACGTTCTTCGGGATCGGCGGGCACTCGCTGCTCGCGCCCCCGCTGCTCGCCCGGCTCAAGGAGCGGCTGGGGGTGAAGCTGACGGTGCGCAACCTGTTCGAGCGCCCGAGCCTCGGCGAGGTGGCGTCGATGGTGGACGACGCGCGGCGCCGCGCGGCACAGGCGAGCCCGGTTCCGCGGTCCGAGCAGGGCGACGGCGCGGGAGTCACGGCGGGCGACACCTTCCCGGCCAGCCGGTTCCAGGAGGCCATCTGGCTCGCCGAGCGCCTCGACCCGGCGCACGCGCGCTACCACATCCCGCTCTCCTGGCGGGTGCGCGGCGCCGTCGACCCGGCCCGGCTGCGGGCCGCGCTGGCCCGCCTCACCGAGCGGCACGAGATCCTGCGCACCCGGTTCGTCGACCGGGACGGCCGGCTGGTCCAGGAGATCGGGGCGCCCTGGCAGCCGGAGCCGGCCACGTTCAACGGCGGGCCCGCGCAGTGGTTCGAGCAGGCCGCGGCCGACTTCCGCCCGGCCGACGGCCGACTGATCGCGGCGGCGCTCGGCACCGGGGCGGACGGCGAGCAGGTCCTCGCGCTCTGCGTCCACCACCTGGTGCTCGACGGCGAGTCGGTGCCGCTGCTGCTGCGCGAGCTGGACCGCTGCTACCGGGCCGAGCAGCTGCCGCCGGCCCCGCAGTACCGCGAGCTGGTGCAGTCCCAGCAGTCTGGCGCCGGACGGGAGTTGGCCGCCGCCGACGTGGAGCACCGGGCCGCCGCGCTGGCCGGTGCGCCGAGCACGGTGGGGCCCGAGCGCCTCACCCCTGGCGCGCCGTCCGGCACGGTCGCGCTGCCGCTCGCCGCCGACCTCGCCGAGCGCCTGCGCGACGCCCAGGTCTCGCAGTTCACCATCCTGGCGACCGCGCTGGCCGCCACCCTGCACCGCTGGTCAGGGCAGAGCGACTTGACCTTCGGCGTCCCGCTCGCCGACCGGGCGGGCGGCGACTTCGCCGAGGTGCTCGGGCCCTGCCTCAACACCGTGGTGCTCCGCTCGCAGTGCGCCCCCGGCACGACCGTCGGCGAGCTGCTGCGGGAGACCCGGGAGCGGGTGCTCGACGCCTTCGACCACCGCAGCGCGCCCTTCGACGAGTTGGTGCGCCGGTTGCGCCCGGCCCGCACCGCGGGCCGCACGCCCTACCTGGACTGCCTGCTCAACAGCGTCGGCACCACGGGCTGGTCGACCGCGCTCGGCGACGCGGACCTCGTCTCGCTCGACCACGAGCTGCGGGACGAGGGCGCCAACAAGTTCGGCCTGACCGTGACCTTCGGGAGCCACGGCGAGCGCCTGCTCGGCACCCTCGCCTACCGGGGCGGCTACCTGGAGCCCGGCGCCGCCGCCTTGGCCGAGGACCTGGCCCGCCTGCTCAACCACTTCCACGACCTGGGCGACGAGCCGGTGTTCGGCCACCGTGCGCCCGAGGAGAGCTGATGACGACGCTCCGTCCGTTCCGCTTCGGCGTCAACCTGGTTCCGACGCCCGGAGTTTCGTCCTGGCGCGAAACCTGCCGCACCGCCGAGCAGTCGGGCTACGACGTGATCGCCGTGCCCGACCACCTGGGCGTGCACTCGCCGTTCATCGCGATGATGGCCGCGGCCGCCGTCACCGAACGCGTCCAGCTGACCACCTTCGTGCTCAACTCCGCCTTCTGGAACCCCGTCCTGCTCGCCCGCGACCTGCTCACCGCCCACGAGCTCACCGGCGGCCGGGTCGAGGCCGGCCTCGGCACCGGCTACGTGCGCGCCGAGTTCGAGACCGCCGGCCTCGACTGGGGCACCGCCGGCACCCGGGTCACCCGCCTCGCCGACACCCTCGCCGCGCTGCGCACCCTCGCCGTCCCCACCCCGCTGATGGTCGGCGGCAACGGCGACCGGGTGCTCGGACTCGCCGCCGAGCACGCGGACACCGTCTCCTTCAGCGGCGCCACCCTGACCCCCGGCTCCGCCCGCGGCACGCTGCGCATGATCACGGCGGAGGCGATGGACGAGCGGGTCGCCTTCTTCGCCGAGCGAGCCGGCGAACGCGACAGCCAGGTCGAGCGCAACACCCTCGTCCAGTCCGTCATCGCCACCGACGACCGCGCGGCGACCGCGAAGGCCATGCGCAGCCGCATGCCCTACCTGACGGCCGAACAGATCCTTCAGCTGCCCACGCTCCTGATCGGCACGCCGGCGCAGATGGCCGAGACGCTGCTGGAGCGGCGCGAGCGGTTCGGCTTCTCGTACGTGTGCGTGCAGGAGCGGTACCTGGCGGCGTTCGCCCCGGTGATCGGGCTGCTGGGGTCGGCGCGCGGCTGAGGCGCCGTCAGAGCGGGCTCAGGGCGGGCTCATGCGCCGGGGTGGTCCGGGAGGGCGAGCCAGCTCGCCCAGGAGATCTCCCGGCCGATGAGGCGCGGCCGCTCGAACGGCCAGTCGGCGGCGATCCACTGCGGCACCAGGGCGTCCAGGGCCTGCTCGACCTCGCCGCCGACCAGCTCGTCCACCACCCACCAGGAGACCTCGCCGTCCGCGCCGGCCTTCTCCGGCGGGTCGATGTAGACGCAGCCGAGCAGGGCCGTCTCGGCCGCGTCGAACAGCGCGTAGTTGAAGGACTGGTGCGCGGCGATCTCCCGCTCGTGCCGCAACAGGTCGGCCTGGTCGGCCTGGTAGCTCATGGTGGCGGCGGGCCAGCCCCAGGCCGGGCCGAAGATGCTCCACAGCCGCTCGCGCGAGCCCATCACCGCCGGGTAGTCGAGCGGGGTGTCCGCCTCCCGGATCGGCCGCAGGTGGTGGCGCCCGCCCGGCAGCGGTACCAGGACGGGGTGGACGAAGTCGTCGGGTAGCCAGCTCATGGCGCCCGACCGTAGCACCGTGCGGGCGCCCGGTCCCCTGGGTTTCCCCGCGCGGTGCCTGCCGGGGTCACGGTGCGGTGCCTGCCGGGGTCACGCTCCCCCACCGGTGGAGATCTGGGCCGCGCGCTTCAGTGCGGCCTGGTAGCCGTCCTTGAGCTTCTGCAGCGTGCCGGTCTTGGCCGCGATGTCGTGGTTCTCCATGGCGGACTCCACCGCGTACCAGACACCGACCACGTTGTTGCGGGTCTTGCAGTCGAGGTCGGCGGTCGCCGTGTCGATCTCCGTCTTGGTGGGTGCGTCGGTCGCCCAGGCAGGGTCGTTGATCGCGTTCACCGGCGTCGCGTAGGTGTAGCCCTTGCTCTTCATGCAGGCCGACCAGGCGGCGAACACGGCCGTCACCTGAGGGTCGGTCAGGGAGCGCTGGAAGTCGCCCAGGTTGATCTGGTCGGCCAGTTCCGCCGCCGCGCGGTCCGGTGCCGGGTTCACCTTGGCGGTGGCCTCGCCGTTGCATCCGCCCTGGGGAACCGGCTGCCCGTTCACGCTCTGCGCCGGAGCGGGCGCGGGCGCGGCGCTGGGCCCGGGTCCGGGCGTGGGAGGGGCGCCGAGGAGCACGTGGCGCTCCTGGTCGGTCAGCGTGGGCCCCGCCGACTTGGTCACGTTGAAGGTCTGCGGGGAGTGGTAGCCGAGGGAGGCCACCACGGAGGCGTCGGTGCTGCCGTAGCGGCGCGCCAGCTGGGTGACCGGGCTGTTGGGATCCACCGGCTTGGGGTGGTAGTCGAAGCCGAAGCGCGCCATGCAGCTGGTTTCGAGGATGCCCACGGCGTTGTCGATCACCGCCGTCTGCTGCCCGTTGAGCAGGTAGGCCTCGATCGGCAGCGTCCGGTCGGCCACGGCGGCGATGGTGGGTGTGGCGGTGACCTTGACCGGCCCGGTACCCACGCCCTTGGGGCCGGCGCCGGAGCAGGCGGTCAGCAGGAGGACGGTGGCGGCGGCGATCGGGGCGGCGGCGAGGGCGGTGCGCATGCGGGCGGTTCCTGTCTTCGGGCGGTGGCTGAACGGCTGCGCGGCCCTGCTCCGTCGTACCGGAGCAGAGCCGCACCAGGATTCCGGTCTCAGCAGGGCACGGAGGTCCAGGACTGCGACGCGTTGTTGTTCTTCAGCGTGGCGTTGAGGTTCGCCCAGTCGTTGTCGCCGATGGTCTGCATCGCACCGGCCTGGTTCGAGTTGAACCAGATGTGCAGGTCGAAGCAGGAGGTCGAGTTGTAGACCGACGCCGCGTTGTTCTTGACGTACTGGCCGGCGCCGTTGGTGCCGCCGTAGTAGGCCTTGAAGGTGTAGGTCGTGCCGTAGTTGTTGGCGTTCGGGTCGGCGTCGCGCGCACCGCCCAGGTTCGAGTTGTAGTACAGACAGGCGTCGCCGCCGCCACCGTCGGTGTCGTTGCAGTTGGCCGTGTTGTCGGTGATGTCGGCCGCGAAGGCCGCGCCGGAGCTGAGGCTGACGGCGATGGCCGCGGCGGCGGCGACGAGGCCGGTCTTGGAGAAGAAGGACACGCTGGAACTCCTTGCAGGGGAAGCGCTTTGAGGCCCGTTCCGAGAAAGGGAAACCAGTTCGCCCATGGGGCGACGGTGGGCCGCGGTGATCTTGCACGCCGCCGAGTTGGCTAGTCAAGATCGTTTCACCAAAGCGATCAGCGCTTGTTTCCACGCAGTCTCCGCCACCCATTTCCCGTGAACAGTCACCGAATTCGCAGACGCCGGGTCGGCGGGCGGGGCCTCGAAGTGATCGCAAATATCGGGCAAACACCAGCGGGCTGACCGGGCTCCGTTCTGCGAGTTGGAGGATCCATGCAGATGTGGGCCTGGTGCTCTCATGCACCAGGCCATCCCCTTCACACATCAGGGCATCCACACATCCACCCGGCGACCGACCGCAGATGAGTGGGTTTCGTGCCCGAACTGCAGAGCGCTACACGACCTCGCCGCTGCCGTTGACCGACTCCGCCGCCGTGCACGAGGCGATCGCGGGCAGGGCCGGGCTCGTCGGGGCGGGCTGGTAGATCAGGTCCAGCACGGTGGCCGGCAGAGAGGCGGGGACGTCGGCGCGGCCGAGCATGATCTCCAGGTAGCAGCCGTTGTCGTGCCGCGAGGCGGTGGCCAGGGCGGCGTCGAGCTCGCCGACGGTGCAGACCCTGGCGGTGTACCAGCCGGTGCAGCCGAGGGCAGCCGGGAGAGCGCTGTAGTTCCACGGGGCGAGGGCGTCGAAGTCGTGGCCCTGGACGGCGGAGAGCACCTCCTCGATGCCGTACGTCCCGTTGTTGAGCACGATGATCACCGGCTTGGCGCCGTAACGGCCCATCGCGCCGAGCTCGTTGGCGGTGAGCTGGTGGGAGCCGTCGCCGGTGACCAACACGGTGCGGCGGGTCGGCGCGGCCATGGCGGTGCCGAAGGCGGCGGGGGTGGCCCAGCCGATCGAGCCCCACAGCGTCTGGTTGTGGAAGACCGCGCCGTCGGGCAGCGGGATGACCGGCAGGTGGCTCATGCACAGGCCGGTCTCGGCGACCACGATGTCGTCCTTGCGGAAGAACCGCGCGAGTCGCGGGTAGAGCGTGGCCGAGGAGACCTGGTCGGCGGCGTTCCCGGTGAGCGGGGCGGGGGTTCGGGCAGGGATCCCCGGCGTCCCGGTCCTGGGCAGCTTCGCGGTCAACCGGTCCAGCACGTCGCCGAGTTGGACCGAGGCGAAGGTGCTGCTGCCCACCTGCACGTAGTCGGGCCAGACGGTGACCATCCGGTCCGGGTCGATCCCGTCGCTCCACATACCGGTGTTGACGTCGACGAACGCCACTCCCCCGAGGTTGAGCACCAGTTCGGCCCCCTCGACCGCCGCCTGCACGCCCGGGTTCGACGTCACCCCGGAGTAGGTCCCGAGGAAGTGCGGGTCGGTCTCGGAGATCACGGCCTTGTCCATCGGCGTGGTGGCGTAGGCCAGCCCGGTAGCGTCCAGGAACTGCGTCAGCTGCCGCTGGAGGTTGAAGCGGCCGATGGTGTAGGCGGGCAGCACGACCGTCGACTTCGCCGCCGCCACCCGGTGCGCGATGGCCGCGACGGCGGCGTCCAGCGACGCCGGATCGCTGGGCGTGCGCGCCACCTTGGCCACCGGCGTGCCGGCGACGGGCGTGCCGATGACCGGGAGCGAACCGTAGTCGTGCGCCATCGTGAGGTAGGCGGGCCGACGCTGCGTCAGGGCCTCGGCGATCACCCGCTCCAGCTCGGCGATGACGTTCTGCGGGGTGAGGTCGGCCGCCACGCAGGCCGAGGACTCCGAGAGCTTCTGGAACTGGCGGAACACGCCGTCGCCCAGCGAGTGGTGGGTGACGGCGTGGGCGCGCTGCAGTCGGCTGCTCGGCTGGCCGACCAGGTGGAAGACCGGCAGCCGCTCGGCATACGAGCCCATGACGCCGTTGAGCGCGCTCAACTCGCCCACGGCATAGGTGGTGCACAGCATCGCCGCGCCCCGGACCCGGGCGTAGCCGTCGGCCGCGTAGGCGGCGTTCAGCTCGTTGGCCGAACCGACCCAGGTGACCTGCTTGTTGGCCTCGATGGCCTGGTCGAAGGCGAACGCGAAGTCGCCCGGCACACCGAAGACGTGCTCGATGCCGAGCGCGGCCAGCCGCTGCACCACGTACTGCGCGACGGTCGGCCGGCCGGGCGCGGCGGACGTCGATGCTGCCGACGCCGGGGTGGTGGTCGTGACCAGGGAGGCCGTGGTCACGCCGCCGACCAGCGCTCCGGCGCGCAGCAGTGTGCGCCGATCGAGAGCGCCACTGCTGCTGCCGTTGTCTTGAATACCTGTCACAGGTCCTCCTGGGCGAGAGCACGAGAGGCGGAGACCGACAGTGCGGTCCGCGAGTCTCGTGTTGTATCGGTGCTCTCGCCCACTCGGATGAGCCCGTTCACACCTTCAGGGCGTGTCGCGGGCTCTCCCTGCCGTGATGACTCTGAGGGATCGTCAGGTGTAGCAGTAGTCCAGGGTGCTCGGGGTGATGTCGGTGTTGCCCGAACTCCAGCGCAGGTTCGAGTTGATGTCGTAGAAGTCCAGCGAGCCCGTGGCGTCGAGGTCGGCGAAGCCCCCGGGAGACGGCTTGAGCGCGCCGAGGGTGCAGACCACGCCGTTGCCGGAGTTCAGCAGCTTGGCGTAGCCGGACTGCGACCAGTCGAGGTGGGTGACGCCCTTCCCGTTGGTGCCGCTCGCCCACATCGGGGTGCCGTAGTAGTTGTAGATCACCAGGTTGCCGTCGGTCTGCAGGAGGAGCTCGACGTTCTCCCCGGACTCCTCCGTGATGCTGACCATGTAGTCGCCCGGGTACCAGTCCGCCTGGGCGAGCGTGAACCGGACCTGGTTGCCGTAGTCCGCCGCCGAGGCGCCGGATCCGGTCAGGACGACCAGGGCGGTGGCGGCGGTGAGGACGGCGGCGGTGTGCGTGAGGGCCTTGCGGAGCCGGGCACGGTGCATCTGATTCCCCCTCTGCGATGGGTGATCGAGGCGCGCGCCACCCGGATCCGGCCGTGCCACGGCCCCGGCCGGGGTGTGGGGCCCTTGCCGGAATCAACAGGTCCGCATGGCGCGCTGCGATGATATTCAGACGCGCTGAGGGACCGATAGGGGTCGTACGGAGGTTCCGATCTCCGTTTTGGCCAATGGACTTGAGTCTCCAGCGAGGGGAGACACGATGGTTGGGGACATGGACGGCGACACGCTCTTCTCGATCGGCGACCTGGCCCGGCGGACCGGGCTGACGGTCAAGACCATCCGGTTCTACTCCGACACCGGGATCGTGCCGCCCACGGACCGCAGCCCCGCCGGCTACCGGCGCTACGACCTCACCGCACTCGCACGGCTCGACCTGGTCCGCACCCTGCGTGAGCTGGGCATCGAACTCGCCGAGATCCGGCGGGTGTTGAACCACGAGGTCACAGTTCCCGAGATCGCGGCCGCACACGCCGACGCGCTGGAGGCGCAGATCCGCACCCTCCGGTTGCGCCGGGCCGTGTTGCGTGCGGTGGCCAAGCGGGGCTCCAGCACGGAAGAAGTGGATCTCATGCACAAGCTCGCCAAGCTCTCCGACGCCGAACGCCGGCGCCTCATCCACGAGTTCATCGACGAGACGTTCGGTGGACTGGACGCCAACCCCGAGCTCCTGGAGCTGATGCGCTCCGCCATGCCGGAACTGCCCGACGACCCCGAGCCGGACCAGGTGGACGCCTGGGTCGAACTCGCCGAACTCGTCCAGGACCCCGACTTCCGGGCCGCCATCCGCCGGATGGCGCAGTACCAGGCCGACGAGCGCGCCCAGGGCGACACCACCGGGCTGCACGCCGAACTCACCGAAGCGGTAAGGGAATCCGTCGGCAGCGCACTGGCGGCCGGCATCACCCCGGAGTCCGCCGACGCGGGCCCGATCCTCGACGGGCTCACCGCCCGCTACGCCGAGACCTTCGGCCGCCCCGACGACGCCGACCTGCGCCGCTGGCTGCTGAACCGCCTGGAGGTGGCCGGCGATCCGCGCGCGGAGCGCTACTGGCGCCTGCTGGCCGTCATCAACGGCTGGCCCGCGATGCCGAACCTGGCCCCCGTCTTCACCTGGTTCGCGACCGCCCTGCGGGCCCGGGCGAGTTGACGGCCTCCTCCTCGCCGGGCCAGGCCAGCCGGAGGGTGGTGACGACACCGAGGAGGACACCGGCGAGGAGGAGCGCAAGGGTGTAGACGAAGGCGAGGGCGATCATCGGCGGACTCCGAGCAGGCGGTGGCCGAGGTGGTTGGCGAGGTCGTGGAGGAGGTCCTCGGCCTGGCGGTGGGTGAGGGCGAGGGCGAGGTGGTCGCCCGGGGCGGCGTTGATGTCGAGGTCGACGGCGGCGCGGAGTTGGAGGGCGGCGTCGGGGACGGTCTCGACGTCGAGGTGGGCGACGGTGGTGCGCTCGGTGTGCGGGGTCAGCAGTTGGATCAGGACGCCCATCGGTCGGCCTCCTTGAGGAGGGCGAGGAGGTTGATGAGCGTCGAGACCGGCGCGTTGCCGAAGTTGACGAGGGCGTGGCCGTTGACGGTGCCGTTGGTGCGGGCGGACCCCCAGAGCAGGCCGAACTTGGCTCCCTGGTCCTGGAGTTCGCGGATCAGGTCGGTGAGTTGGGCGTCGGTGTGGGTGAGGGTGGTGGGGTCGTCGGGCGCGATGGGGGTGTTCATGCGGCGAAGTCCTGTTCGAACCAGACGGCTTTCCCGCCGTGCTTGCGCGGGGCGGTGCCGAAGCGGTGGGTGAGGGAGCGGACGAGGTGGAGTCCGCGTCCGGAGAGCTCGTAGGGGTCGGCGGAGCACGCGGTGCGCTGGTCGGGCAGGTGGGGGCTGTCGTCGGCGACGGAGACCCGGAGCGTGCGGTCGAGGAGCACGACGACCACGGTGGGCGCGGGGCTGCCGCCGTGCTTCCAGGCGTTGACGAAGAGCTCGTGCAGGGCGAGTTCGGCGTCGCAGATGAGGTCGGCGGGCCACCCGACGCAGGTGAGGGCCTCGCGCAGCTCCTCGCGGGCGGTGGACCAGTCGGGCGGGGGTTCGGGCAGGCTGAAGGTACGCATGGCGGAACTCCATGGGGATGGAACGTGTGTGGTGAGGTCGTGCGATCGGCGGATGCGTCGCCGTGAGCCAGGCCAGGCGCGTGTGGCTGCTCTGCGGAGCGAAGAGGGCAGCAGGCGCCTACTGCCCTGGTGACAGGCGTTACTGACGATCCGTCGGATCGACCTGAGAACGACGATAGCACAGGTTCACCTATAGGTTTAGGCGAATGGCGAGAAGTTCCCTCTTTCGTGGCTGCGACCAGCCTGGCCCCTGCGGCAGACTGGTCCCAGTAGCAGCAGAGAGGACACCATGGCCCCGCGACCCAGCCCGACCCTCCGTCAACGCCGCCTGGGCGTCGAGTTGCGACGGATGCGGGAGCAGGCCGGCCTCGGCAGCAGCGAACTCGCCCGCTTGCTCGGCATCGCTCCAGCGCAGATCACGCAGATCGAAACGGCCAAGAGCGGCATCAGCGTGGACCGCTTGTACAGCATCGCCGACTCATGCATGTGCACCAACGAACCCCTGGTCAGTGCCTTGGCAGAGATCATCACCGATCGCAGGAAGAGCAGTTGGTGGGAGGAATACCAGGGCATCCTCTCCAGCCAGGTCCTCGACATCGCGGAGCTTGAGGAGCACGCAACCGCACTCTCCTGCTTCGCTCTGGCCTTCATTCCTGGACTCCTCCAGACTCGGCCATATGCCACTGCGCTGTTCACGCAGACGCTTCTTCCTCTCCCTCAACTGGAAGTCGATCACCGGACCGCTTTCCGACTCCGCAGGCAACAGGTGATCCGTTCAGGCGCGACACCCTGCTCGGTGTTCATGTATGAGGCCGCCCTGCGGAGTCATGTCGGCGGGCGCCCTGTGCTCCTCGACCAGCTCTCCTCACTGCTTGAGGACTCCGAACATCCGGGGATCTCCATCAGAATCGTGCCGTTCGATGCGGCGGTCTTTCCCATCCCGAGTCAGGATCTGGCTTACATGGCCGGGCCGGTGCCGGAGTTGGATACCGTTCAGGTAGACCAAGTCGACAGTTCCCGCCTCGTCGACTCACCCGCTCAGCTTGGGCTCTACCGCGCGGCCCTCGCACGCCTCTCGTCCTCCGCGCTCTCCGAGAGCGCATCACGAGATTTCATCAGCTCCGTCATGAAAGAGATGCAAGGCAGAGATGACTAAGTCACAGTGGCAGAAGTCCAGCTACAGCAACAGCGATGCAGAGTGCGTCGAGGTGCGCACAGCTGACGGCCTAGTCGAACTCCGCGAGTCCGACGACGGCGGCATCATGATCCGCACCACCACCACCAAGTTCGCCAAGCTCCTCCACGGCATCAAAGCTGGCGAGTTCGATAGCTACGCTGACTTCACCAGCTGACCCACCGAGTTGAGGAGTGCGGAGGATGAGTAGCTCCGACTGGCAGAAGTCCAGCTACAGCGCCGCGAACAACGACTGCGTCGAGGTACGCGCGGTCGACGGGCTAGTCGAACTCCGCGAATCCGACGCCGGCGACACCATCGTCCGCACCACCCCCGTCAAGTTCGCCAAGTTCCTCCAAGGCGTCAAAGCCGGCGAGTTCGACCACCACGCCGACTTCACCGCCTAGCCCCGCCCCACCCCCGACGGCCCCTCGCTCCCCCTCCCCCCGAGCGAGGGGCCGCGCCGTTCGGAACGGGCGACTACGCGGGCCCCACCCGCGTGCCGTACACGCCGTCCGCGATCAGCTCGAACCCGTGCCGCTCCCACGCCCGGCGAAGCTTCACCACCGCCTCCTCGTCCGCCCTCCGTACCTCCGGATCATCGGACTCGTAGCTGCACACCTCGCCCGGACCGTGCTGCGGGTGGATCGGCGCCGGGTAGCAAACGGCCAGCGTGCCGGGGATCGCGAGACGGCGAAGCGCCTCCATGGCCAACGCCGTGCCCACCCCCTTACCACGCCACCCTTCCTCGACTTCCACGCTCTCCAGCAGCAACACCATGCTCGGCCTCAACTCGGCCACCGCCGGGACGAGACCGCCCTCCTCGTCGAAGATGACACGGGGGATCCGATCGAGGACTCCGGGATCCGCCTCGAACGCCCTGCGCGGATTCGGCGTGACGCCGGGAATCACACGGGTGATCACTGCGGTGCCGAACACCGGGTCGACCTTCGTATAGAAGGACGCCTTCCAGCGATCGGCGAACTGGGTCCAATCCGCGTCGGCGTAGTGGGCCGAGGTCCACGAGATGACAAATCGTTCAGACACTGGCGTTCCGTTCCAACAGGGTTGGCCCCCGCGCGAGCCACGCGTAGGGGCCAACAGGTCTCGCCGTCGCTCGCTACTTGGACGGCTGCTGGGGCGGGTTCTCCTTGGCGGGCTGACCCGCGTGCTTCGGCGGCGGCTTCGCGTCACCCTTGTGCTTCATCGTGGCAGTGGTCATGACCGGGTCTCCTACTCGTTGGTGGGGGCGGTGGTGTCGCCGTCGGGCGGCATCGGGCCCGGGGGCCTGTCGGCGGGCCTGGGCGTCGTCATCTGGTCTCACTCCTTGCCGAGGAACAGCCCGGCTGCCGGATGGTGTCCGGGGGTGTGCGGTGGGGTTGGGCTCACCGCACCCTGACGGCCTGCCAGCAGAAGGGCGGAGGAGGTCGGCCCGTACCGGGTGCCCTGTCCACGGTCCGGCACGGTACTGAGGTGCTCTCAGCAACACGCTCCGGCTGCTGGCAGCCCCTCAGATAGACCGTAGAAGTCCTGACGCCGGGCGCTCAATGAAGTTGCGCCTCATTGCGGGCCAATCACTCCAGAGACGCGATGGCGCTGCCGATCAGGGCCCTTGCCTTCGCCCCGTGCACGGCCATCTTGGACAGGCCGGCGAAGGCCCGCACGTAGTCCGTGATCTCGCTGGGCTGGAGGACGTTGACCTTCGCTGTCAGGGTTTCCACCGCCACCCGCTGGTCATCGAACAGGTAGAACGCTTCCAGTGGCCAAATGGCTCGCGGGCAGCCGGCCGGGATGATCCCAATGGACACGGATGGCAGGGACATCAAGGCGAGCAGATGGTCGAGTTGGGCGGCCATACCCTCCACGCTGCCGATCCTGGTCCGCAGCACCCATTCCTCGATCAGGACGGCGAACCGGTGAGCTCCGCTGTGCATGAGCCGTGCCCGCGCCAGGCGGGCCGGTACGGCCGCCGCAACGTCGTTCGGAGTGCCTTGGAAGTCGGTGATGGACCGCATGAGCGCCGTCGCGTACTCGGCGGTTTGGAAGAAGCCGGGGAGCACGTTCGAAACGTAGATCCGGAAGAGTTCCGTGCGCTCGTAGTCACCGATGACCTTCTCTTGGGCCAGCCGCATGCCGGAGCTGTTGCGGCGCCTCCACCTCTGGTGGATCGAGTCAGCGGCACGAGTTGCCGCGATCAGGTCGGGAATCCGGTCTTCGGCACCGCAGACAGTGCACCAGGCCCTTATGTCGTCTTCCGATGCAGCGGACTTCCCGGACTGGATGCGGGACGTCTTGGCCGGATGCCATCCACACCGGGAGGACAGCTCCGCTCCGTTGAGCCCCGCGTCCTTGCGGATCTCGACCAACTGGTCGGCGATGGCCTTGCGCGCCGCACCGACGCTGGACAGGGGCGACGATGGCATGAGCTGTCCACCAGGTGGTTCGTAGCCGGGTCAGACCTTGAAGTCCTCGTGCGGGGTTGCCCGTTCCCAGACTGCCTCGAACGCCCTCGTGCACAGGTCCACGATGGCCGGTTCCTCCGTCAGCACGTTCCGGGGGTCAGCCCACTCGCCGTCACCGGTGAACAGGTTGAACCGCACGATCCGGCTGTCGAACAGCCAGAAGTCGGCTCCGGGCAAGGCGAGATCGAATGCCCGACTTCGAGGAAGCCAGCGAATCTGCTCGCCGGCCGCGATGTTGGTGAAGGTGTGGGAGTGCTCGTACCGGATGTACTCGGTCACGGGCTCCGACACGATCCGCGCGCGCCGGATCGTCACCCCGCGGCCGATCGTCTCCACCACGAAGTCATGGAACGGGTGCCACCACTCGGCCCGGCTCTCCAGCGTGTACCGGTGCCCGGCCTGCCACGCGGCGAACTGGTCTGCCTCGTCGGCGACGCTGTACTGGTCACGCATCTCCAGGTGCACGGCCGACTTCTTCGTCTCCCGTAGCAGGGTCCTGAAGTCCGGCACGTTCGATGGCATCGCAAGCCTTCCTGATGAAGGGGATCATGCGCTCGGGAATGCTGATCACGGACTCGTGAGCAGGGACACCGATCTTGTGACCGGTGACCCACTCGGTCTCGTTGATCTCCACGAGCTCCTCCCCGATGACGGTGTCGCTCTGGATGAGGATCCGACGCTGAGCCACGTTCGCCCACACCGTGGGCGAACCTTCCTCGTTCGTCTCAGGGTCGATGCCGATGAACTCCAGGCCCATGACTGCTCCTCCTGTCACGCGACTTGCGGGATCTTACCGGCCCATGCGTAACCCATCGTGGGCCAGGTGGATACTTTCTGTCAGGGAATCGCCGAAGTTGGAGTCACGATGAGCGCAAGGACTCTGTGGTCCAAGCGATCTGATCCGAGACCAGCCTGCGGCTCGCCGTTCGACGAGGAGCAGCGAGAGCTGCTGTTGCAGGGCTCAAGCCCGGAACACCACCCGCATCCCCCCGCTACGCATGGCAGCGATCATCAGGAAGGCGCTCGACGATGCAGAACGTGCCGGACTTCTGGAGCCTCCTGCAGAGCGCGCAGGAGACGGCGGTGCACCTGGAGCTGAGGGATAGCTACGGGGTCTCCGACGAGGCCGAGGAGTTCGAGGAGTTCAAGCGCAGCGGCGCCTTCGACGACGACCCCGAATCCGAGGGATGGGCGGCCTGGGTACCGCTGGTCCGGGAGACCGTCGCCCGAGGAGTGGTCATGCGCCGGGCCAGGATCGTCTCCGAACCGGTCACCGACTACGGACGCTTCCTGCACGCGAGCACCGGCGTCATCGTCGGCGCAGGGGAACAGGTGCACTGGCTCCCGCGCCGCCATGCGTCCGACATCGCGCTGCCGGGGAACGACTTCTGGCTGATCGACGGCCGGCTCGTCCAGTTCCACCACTTCACCGGTGACGGGGACTGGGCCGGGCACGACGTCACCGAGGAACCCGCGGTGGCCGAACTCTGCGTCGCCGCCTTCGAGGCCGTCTGGCGCAGGGCCACCCCGCACGACCAGTACACGGTCTGACCCCTACCAGCACCAGGCAGACAGCCCGCGATGTCCCTCTCCCCCTCGTCCAGGGTGGGTCTGGGGATCATCCCCTTCGCGGCGCGGCGCACTCTGTGACCGGTGGAGACCTTCCACGTCCTTGATGACCGGCTGGTAAAGGTCGAGCTGGTCACCGCGCGGGTCCAGGTCACCACTCCCACCGAACTGCGCAAGTACCCTGCCACCTTTGCCGAGCTGCGGGAACTCGCCGTCTACGACAGCACTGCTCGCGCGCTGGTCACTGCGGCGATAGCCGCTCTCGGGTGAATCCCCGCAACAACCCGCAAGTTCCTTGGAGCAGTTGACCCGCCTTCCCTACCGTCGCTGCTACCGCTTGCCCACACTGCGCGGCACCGCCGGAAGGAGAGGCATGTCCGCCATTGCCTGGGTGGCCGAAGCCGATGGTCCACGAGACAACCTGACGGTCATTCAATTTTGCGTTCGGATGCCATGGCCGTGATCGGTCAACCGCCGGTGTCCGACACCGTACTGCGGAGGGTCGTTGATGTACTCGGTACCTGAGCGTGAGGTGGCCCACCGGATGCGCCGGGCCCACGCCGAGGCGGCCGCGCAGCTCGACGCACAGGTGGTCGGTGGCGGTGAATCGTGGGGCTGGCGCGGGCGGACATTGGGTCGGATGGTCAGCGGTCCGGTCGGGGACAGCTGGTTGCGGTTGGTCTGCGCGCCGGCTGAGAAGGCGGAAGGCAAGCTCTGGGAGGGCCCCATGGCTGCGGAGCTGGCGATGCCGCAGGACGTGCCGCGACCGCGACTGCGGCGCAGGCTGACCTGGACGGACGGCGCGCACGGCTACCTGGCCGAGCTCTACGACCCGGTCCGGGTCCGCACCGTCACGGTGGACGGACCGGTGCTCCGTGAGGTGCCCGAGCTCGGTGACGGGTGGTGGCACGGGCTGAGCACAGCGCTCGCTGCACTCGCCGGGGTGCGGACCGGCCGGGTGGCCGTGCGGCAGGAATACCTGGACCGGGCGATGCCGAAGTACCTCGGTGCGCCCGTCGACACGACGGTCCCGGCCTGGAGCACGGCCCACGGCGACTTGCACTGGGCCAATCTGACGGCCCCTCACCTGATGCTCCTCGACTGGGAGGGCTGGGGCACGGCACCGGCCGGCTTCGACGCCGCCATGCTCCACAGCTACTCACTCCTCGTCCCGGAAGCCGCCGCACAGGTGAGGCACCACCTCGGCCACATCCTGGAAACCCCTGACGGCCGCTTCTCCGAACTGGCCGTCATCACCATGCTGCTCCAGAGCGCCGAGCGCGGGGACCACCTCGACCTCGCAACGCCGCTGCGAGAACGGGCAGCCCTACTGCTCGACTCGGTCGAGTAGACAGCTCTCGCGACTCTCCGAGCCGCACGGAGTCCGACAACACGACTGGCCCGTAGAAGCTGCGCGTCACTGTCCGCTCCTGGAGCGCGCAATCAGCCAGTCGGCCGTCACCTCGATCGCCTCGTCCTCCCGCTCCCGGGAATCCGTCCCACACCCTCACGCGGCCCTTCGCTCCCCACCCCGAGCGACCGCGATCTGCTCGGTCATCAGCCCTCGGGGAAAGGGGCGTGCGAAACCGGGGCGACCAGGCGGGCCCCCGCGTCGGCGACCGACCGGGGGACCTTCGGCTGCCACTCGGGGCTGTCGGCGATGGCCTGCCAGCGGTCCAGCGGGACGGGCGGTTGCTGCCGGGTGGTCGCCTCCTTGTGGCCGTACGCGTTGATCGTTCCGCTGTACTCGCTGAAGACCAGCAGGTACCCGGTGGGCTGCCAGAGGCTCACCTGGTAGCCGTACAGCCCCCCTGGCACGACGGCGTCGGTGGCGGTGACCACCGCCCAGCTGCCGTCCGCGAGGTACCCCGCGTGGCAGCTGATCGGTCCGGGCGGGGGGCCGCTGGGGCGCTGGGGCTGGAGGTCACAGCCGGGCATCCCGTCCTGGATGCCCGGGGTGCGGCCGGCGGACGGGAAGGGCTCGGACTTCTTGCGGAAGACGAGCTGGATCTCCGAGACACCGTGTCCGTCGTCGTAGGACAGGAACGTCCCCACCTCGGGGAAGGGGCCGGTGGTCGAGGACGTGTCCTGGTACTTGACGAACCGTCCGCCCGGCGGCAGCTGGTCGGCCAGCAGTTTGACCATGGCCTCCGGGGTCAGCGGTGTGTCGGCCGGCTCCGTGGACGCCTGCGCGGACGCAGTGGCCGCCGTCGTGACGGGCGTGGAGCTCACGACCGCCTGTTGCCGGCCGTCGTGCGGGCCGACGGTGAGGAGCGCCCCGAGGCCCAGTGCGGCGACGGCAAGCACCGCGCCGCCGGCCCGCAGTCGGCGCAGCCGCTGCCTGCGCCGGCCCAGTCGGCCGCTCTCAGCGGCGATCTCGGCCACCGGGGCGGTCAGGTCCGCGACGCCGGCGCGGAAGGCGCGGGCGAGTTCCTCGTCCAGGTCCATCTGGGAAAGCCTTTCGTAACGGAACGAACCGAACAGGGCCGATCAGTCCTGCAGCAATGCGGCCCGCTCGGGCCCGAGGATCTGCCGGAGCGTGGTCAGCGAACGGAAGCTGAGGCTCTTGACCGCGCTCACCGTGGTGTCCATGGCATCCGCGACCTCTTCGAGGCTGTAGTCCTCCAGGTAGCGCAGGACCACCGCGGCCCGGTTGCGGGGCGGCAGCCGGCTCAGCGCGTCCAGCAGCGTGATGCGCAGCGCCGCGCCCCGGTCCTCGCCGGGCCCGGGCCGGTCGGGCAGGTCGGCGACGGCCACCTCGCCGGAGCGGCGCAACCGCCGGTGGGAGATGTAGCAGTTCAGCAGCACCTTGCGGGCGTAAGCGTCCAGGCTGACCAGGTCTTCACGCCTGGTCAGCCGCCCCCAGACCGGGTAGAGCCGGGACAGTGCGGTCTGCACCAGGTCTTGCGCCTGGTGGTAGTCCCCGCACATCAGGTAGGCGGTCTGGAACAAGCGTTGGGCGCGGCTGGAGGCGAACTCGTCGAAAGCGAGTCCCTCGGGCATGGCGGCTCCCCTGGACGTCGGATGATCGGACGCGGTGTTACACGCTTCGAGCCGCTGGTGCGTTGCGGACAACTTGGCAATTTCGCGACTTCGCGACTTCGCGACTTCGCGGCGTCCGGAGCGGTTGGGGCCCGGGCCGGTCGGCCGGAAGGCTATCCCGCTCGGCCAGTCGGCCGCTCGGCCGGTCGGCGCTGTCTCGGGGCTCGATCGGGTATCAGCGGCGGGTTTCGACCGACAGGTCGCCGTGGGTCACCGTGCGCATCCGGTCGCTGGCGAGGAGGTCGTGCGGGAAGCCGAGTTCGATCGCGCCGGCCTCGTCGAGGCGGGCCAGTTGGTCCGGCGTGAAGTCGACCTCCAGGGCGCCCAGGTTGTCCTCCAGTTGCGCGAGGGTGCGGGCGCCGATGAGCGATGTCGTCACGTCCGGGTTCTGCAGGGTCCAGGCCAGCCCGACCTGGGCGGTTGTGCGGCCCAGCTCCGCGGCGACCTCCTTCACGACATCGGCGACGTCCAAGTTGTGTTCGGTGAGCCCGCCGTTGGCGATGTTGAAGTTCTTGCGGGTGCCGTCGTCGACCGCGGTGTTCGTCGTGCTCAGGTCGTCGCGGCTGTACTTGCCGGTGAGCACCCCGCCGGCGAGCGGCGAGTACGGCACCACGCCCAACCCCATCTCGCGTGCCATCGGGATCAGGTCGCGTTCCCCGGCACGCTCGATCAGGTTGTACTCGATCTGCAGGGCGACCAGCGGCGACCAGCCGCGCAGGTCGGCGATCGCCTGCATGCGCGACACCTGCCAGGCCGGGGCGTTGGAGATCGCCACGTACAAGACCTTGCCCTGCCGGACCAGGTCGTCCATGCCGCGCAGGATCTCCTCGACCGGTGTCGTGAAGTCCCACACGTGCAGGTAGAGCAGATCGAGGTAATCCGTGTTCAACTGTCGCAGACTGGATTCCACCGACGCGAACAGGCTCTTGCGGTGCGGGCCCCCGGAGTTCGGGTCGCCGGGCCGGCGCAGCGTGGTGTATTTCGTTGCCAGCACCAGGCTTTCGCGGTTGTCACGGGTGAATTCACCCAGCAGGCGCTCGGAGCTGCCGTTGGTGTAGGTGGGTGCGGTGTCGACGAAGTTGCCGCCGCGCTCGACGTAGCGGTCGAGCAGCTTGCGCGCCTCGTCCTGCTCGGCGCCCCAGCCCCACTCGGTGCCGAAGGTCGCCGCGCCCAGCGCCAGCGGTGAGACCCGCAGCCCGGAGCGGCCCAGCAGCCGGTAGGTGTCGAGGGTGAGCGACATCGTGTCCTCCTGTGCTCGTCATCCGTTGTCGAGCACGAGTCTGTGACCGCCGCGAGCCGGGGATAAGGGAGAGAAGTTCCTGGGAACACCAGTCCTACCCTGACTGTTTGATCGAACGTGACGACCCGCACCGTGGACACGACGAAGGAGCTGGCCGCGTTCCTGCGGACCCGGCGCGAGCGCCTGGACCCGGAGGACTTCGACCTGCCGTCGCGTCAGCAGGCCCGGCGGACCCCGGGACTGCGTCGTGAAGAGGTCGCCGAACTGGCCGGGGTCAGCATCGACTACATCGTGCGGCTGGAGCAGGCCCGGGGACTGCGGCCCTCGGCGAACGTGGTGGAGGCGTTGGCCCGGGCGCTGCGCCTGGCCCCCGACGAACGCGCCTACCTCTTCGACCTGGCCCGGCAGCGCCCCCGCAACGCCGACGAGCCCGCCACCGCTGCAGCACCCCCGCTGGCCCGGCTGGTCGCCGACCTGTCGCCGCTGCCGGCCATGCTGATGAACCACCGCTACGACATCCTGGCCTGGAACGGCGAAATGGCGAGGCTGCTGCTGGATTTCGACACCCTGCCGCCGTCGCAACGCAATGCCATGTGGCTGTGCCTGGTGCACCCGGACATACGCGAGTTCTACGTCGACCGCGAACGCGTCGTGCGGGAGGGAGTCGCCCACCTGCGCGCAGCGTGGGCCGCGCACCCGGAGGATCGGGCGTTGACCGACCTCATCACCGAAATCACCGATCGTAACGAGGAGTTCGCGCGATTGTGGGCCGAGCGGGACGTGAAGGTCAACGGCCGCGGACACAAGGTGCTGCGGCACCCGGACGCAGGTGTGATCGCCGTGGACTTCGAAGTACTCATGCCACTCCAAGACCCGGACCAGCGGTTGATGATCTGCCGCGCCGCGGACGATGAGAGCCGGTCGGCATTGAACCGGTTGTACTCACGCTGACGTCGAACCCTCGGGCGTCCTCACCCTCCTGGTCGCCGCCGACGACTGAGTGACTGCGTACCGGACCGGACAGGCCGGTGCGATTGAATGGTCACGCATAGGGGGCGGGGCCGGTCGGTCCCGTGGACGTCACGGGGAGGGGCGAACGGGTGCGGGTTCTTGCGGGGCGCTACGAGCTGGTGGAGTTCATCGGCCGGGGTGGCATGGGTGAGGTGTGGGAGGGACGGGACACCGTCATCGGTCGGCCGGTCGCGGTCAAGCTGCTGCCGCAGCAGAACAGCCCGGACGCCGTGGAGCTGTTCTTCCGAGAGGCCCGGACGGCGGGCGCGCTGAACCACCGGGGCGTGGTCACCGTGCACGACATCGGGCAGGATCCGGCCGACGGCACGTTGTTCCTGGTGATGGAGCTGGTCCAGGGCAGCAACCTGGCCACCCAGCTGCGCACCTACGGCCCGCCCCCGGTGCCGACCGCGCTGGACCTGGTCGCCCAGGCCGCCGCCGCGCTCGCCGCCGCGCACCAGGCGGGCGTGGTCCACCGGGACCTCAAGCCCGCCAACCTGATGCTCACCACCGGTGGCGACGTCAAGGTGCTGGACTTCGGCATCGCCCGGTACATGGCCGCCACCCACCAGTCCAGCCAGGTCATGGGCACCCTCGCCTACATGGCCCCCGAGCGCTTCGCCGGCGCCCCCGGCGACGCCCGGTCGGACCTGTACGCGCTCGGCTGCGTGCTGTACGAACTCCTCACCGGCACACCGCCGTTCCAGGACGGCGACCCGCTGGCCATGATGACCGCCCACCTGCACCGCGCCCCCGACGCCCCGGGCCTGCGGCGCGGCGACCTCCCCGCCGAGCTCGACGCGATGGTGCTCCGCCTGCTCGCCAAGGACCCGGCGGCCCGCCCTGCGTCGGCGGCGGAACTGCAGGCCCTGCTGCGCGGCACGGCGCCGACGCCCACCACCGTCTCGGCAGCGCCGCCGCGCCCGCAGCCGATGGGGGACTTCCTGCTGGAGCCCCCGACCGCCGCACCCCCGATGCCGCTGTTCCCCCCGGCCCCCTTCGTCCCAGCCGTCACCGCCCCGGTGGTTGACGCATCGTCGACCCCGACCCACCGCGGCCCGCGCTTCGCCCTCGTGGCGGCCGGCCTGCTCTGGTGCGGCTCGCTCGCGCTGCCGCTCTGGGGCCGCACCGGTCGGGCCAGCGCCCACTTCCCGGCCGTCACGGCCTGGGACCTGGTCCTCGGCAGGCCGTCCTGGGCCGACGCCCCCTTCATCTGGCCGCCCGCCATCGCCGTCGTCCTCGTCACCGTGCTGGCCCTCGTCACCGCCTGGCCGCAGCGCTCCCGGCTGGGCACCCGCCTCTGCTGGGCCGCGATCCCCGTCGGCCTGCTCGCCACCACCTGGTGGGCCGTCATGGGCTTCATGGCGACCAGCCAGTACGCCGACTCCTGCACCGAGGACATCCAGCCCACCACTCCCCTGGAACAAGCCCAGCTGCGCCGCTGCCTCGACGACGTGAGCCTGCAGTACGGCTTCTACCTGCTCCTCGCGACCACCGCCCTGCTCGCCGCGGCGGGCGTGTGGGCACTGGTGCAGCGCGTCCGCCACCGCAGGCAGGCCCGTGGGAGCGCCTGAGTCCGGAGCGGGGAACTCCCGGTCCGCCGTGCGGCCGTGCTCGATCGGGAGTGTGCCTACCCGAACGACCCCTCTTGGGCGGGCGGACCGGCACCGCAGGCCGCGGCCTCGCAGCCAGTCGGGCAGCCTGACCTGGGACAACGGGCCGGACGACAACGACCTGTTCAGGGCGGGCGTCAGCCCGGAGGAGCGGCGCAGCGCCTACGACGCGGCGAAGGACCGGGCCGGGCTCGGCGGGTGTGAGGGGCCGTCATGTCCGGATGTGGCAGGAGACCGTCATTGCCCCCGCCGGATCGCGCGGGCCAGGATGGACGCGTGTCCAGCATCCGCCGCGTCGTCATCGCGGTCTTCCCGGACGTCGACCTGCTCGACGTCACCGGCCCGGCCGAGGTCTTCGCGCTGACCAACCGGGTGACCGGGGGTACGGCCGGCTACCGGGTCGAGCTCGCGGCGCGGGCGCGCGGTGAGGTGACCACGTCGGCGGGGCTGCGGCTGGTCGCGGACCTGTCCTTCGACGAAGTGAACGGGGTGGACGGGGCGGACGGGGCGGTGGACACCCTGGTGGTCCCCGGCGCGGTCGAGACCGGTCCCGGCGGCCAGGTCGCCCGGGTGGACGGCGAGGTGGTGGCGTGGGTCGCCCGGGTCACGCCGCTGGCCCGGCGGGTCGTGTCGGTGTGCACGGGGGCGCACCTGCTGGCCGCCGCCGGGGTGCTCGACGGCCGGACGGCGACCACCCACTGGTCGGCCGCCGCGCAGTTGGCGGCGGCCCACCCCGAGGTCACCGTCGACCCCGACCCGATCTTCGTGCGCTGCGGCAACGTGTGGACCGGCGCCGGGATCAGCTCCTGCATGGACCTGGCACTGGCACTGGTCGCCGAGGACCTGGGCGAGGAGGTCGCCCTGACGGTGGCTCGGCAACTGGTCATGTACCTCAAGCGCCAGGGCGGCCAGAGCCAGTTCTCGGTCCCGCTGAGCCGGCCGCCCGCGAACCGCCGGGACATCGACGACCTGCGGATGTTCATCGTCGACCACCTGGACGGCGACCTGTCCACCGCTGCCCTGGCCGCCCGGATGTGCCTGAGTGAGCGTCACTTCGCCCGGGTCTTCCGCCAGCAGACCGGGACCACCCCCGGCGCCTACGTCGAGGCCGCACGGGTGGAAGCGGCCCGCCGCCTCCTGGAGGGCACCGACCAGCCCCTGGAGCAGGTGGCCGCCCTGTGCGGGCTCGGCTCGGTGGAGACGCTGCACCGAGCGCTGCGCAAGCGGATCGGCACGACGCCCGCTGCCTACCGCCGACGGTTCCGCGTGACCGCCTGACGCTCCCCCACCCCTACCGTGCCGCACCCGCGGGACGGCGATGCCCCCTGCCCGGAAACAGTGAGGAGGGCCACCATGCCCTTGCCGAAATCGTTGAACCCGCTGCGGGAGCGCCCCTTCCGGCTGCTGTGGACCGCGCGCAGCATCTCCGCCATGGGCAACGCCCTGATGCCGGTGACCGTGGTCTTCGCCATCCTGCGCACGGGTGGCAGCGCCCTGGACGTCGGTGCCGTGCTGACCTGCCAAGCCGTCGGCCAGGTGGCGATGCTGCCGGTGGGTGGGGTCTGGGCGGACCGGCTGTCGCGCAAGCTCGTGCTGATGGCGACCGACGCCGTCCAGGCCCTCTGCTACGGCCTGCTCGCCGTGCTGATCTTCCTGCACCACGCGGCGGTGTGGCAGTTCGGCGTCGCCTACACGGTCGCCGGCATGGCCTTCGCCTTCTTCACCCCGGCGTCCAGGGCCGTCGTGCCCGAACTCGTCGACGCCGGGAACCTGCAACCGGCCAACGCCCTGCTCGGCCTGACCGACAGCAGCACCAAGGTGCTCGGCCCGGCCCTCGCCGCGCTGCTGCTGGCGGTCTCCGGCCCGGGCACCGCGATCCTGATCGATGCCGTCAGCTTCCTGGTGAGCTGCGGGCTGGTCTCCCGGATGCGCCTGCTCAGGCCGGTGGCACGGTCCGAGCGGCAGCGCTTCTTCGCCGACCTGCGCGACGGCTGGACGGTGGTGGCCCGGCGGCGCTGGTACTTGGCCAACCTGTTCAGCTGGGGCGTGTGGAACTTCGCGCTCGCCTTCCTCTTCGTCCTGGGCCCGGTCGTGATGCAGAACGGCCACGGCGGGGCCACCGCCTGGAGCGTCGTCCTGAGCACCGGCGCGGTGGGCTCCATCGTCGGCGGGCTGGCCGCGCTGCGCTACCGACCGCGCCGTCCCCTGGTGACGACGAACGCGGCCGCCCTGCTCGGCATCGGCCCGTTGGCGCTGCTCGCTCCCCCGGCGCCGGTCTTGGTGATCGCCCTCGGGGTGGCCGTGGCCTTCGCGATGACCGCGCTCTGCGGGGAGGTGCTGGCGACCACTCAGCAGCAGCTCTTCCCGGCCGAACTGCTGGCCCGGGTCAGCTCGCTGGACTGGATGATCTCGTTGATCGCCATGCCGGCCGGCTACGCCGCGGCCGGTCCGGTCGCCCAACTCCTCGGACTGCGCGCGACGTTGCTGGCCGCAGCCGCCCTGATCGGCACGCCGTGCGTGCTGCTGAACCTGCTGCCCGGCGTGCGCTCGGTCCAGCGCTTCCCCGACGGCACCATCGGCATCGCCGACGAGCGGCATGCCACTGGCCGTGCCGCTGTGGCTAGTTGACGGTACGTCAGCTCGTTCGAGCCGCTCAGCCGAACAGCGGCTCGAACGGATCGCCCTCCTCCCCGACGACGACGCAGGCCGCCGCGACCGGCCCTCGGGACAGCTCCACGAGCCGGGCCAGGGCCGCCGCTTCGGACGGCAGCTCGGCGGGATCGAGGCCGAGGGCGCGGGCCGCGCGGTCGCGCCGCAGGTCGAGGTCGGGCACGTCCTCCCGGTACTCCTCGGCCACGGACCGGAGTCCTTCGGCGGTCCGGCCGGGAGCGTCCCGCCACCACGGGAGCGCGAGGCACAGCCGCACCAGCTCCGGCAGCCCGAGGGCGAGCGGTCCGGCCGCGCCGTCGAGGCTCACGTACACCACCGGGCGGTCCTCCCCGCCCTCGCCGACGAAGCAGAAGGCGTCCCCCGAGCCCGCCCGCGCGAACTGCTCCAGCCGGGCGCCGGAGGCGAGGTGGACTCCGTCCTCCAAGTGGTGGTCGGCCGGGCTCGTCGCGTCGAGGTCCGCGATCCCGGCAAAGTAGGCGACGGCCTCCGCATCGGTGGCCAGCAGGGGCAGCAGGGGCGGCAGGGGCAGCACCGCGTCGGAGGGCGCCGCACTGGCTGTTCTCGTCGATCCGTTCACCCGGCAACCGTAACCGGGGCCTCGGCGCCCACCGCACCCTCCGTGGCCGCGATCGTCCGGCGCAGCAGGTGGCGGGCGGTCTCCAGGTCGGCGGCGCGCTGGTCGAGGACGTCCAACTGCTCGCGCAGGCTGGCCAGGACGCCGGGGCAGGGGCGCAGGGCCGCCGCGTCGCGGGTGCAGGGCAGGACTTGACGGATGGTCCGGGTGGGCAGGCCGGCGGCGAGCAGGGCGCGCACGCGGTGCACGGTCTCCACCGTCCGTTCGTCGTACTCGCGGTAGCCGTTGGCGCGGCGCTCGGCGCGGATCAGCTCGGTGCGCTCGTAGTAGCGACGCAGGCGCTCGCTGACTCCGGTCCGGCGTGCCAGCTCACCGATCAGCACAACGCAACCCCCACTTCGACTTGACCTTCCAACGGTGTCAGGGAGCAACAGTGTGCCGACCGGCCGAATTCCGGACCGGTCGATCGAGGCTCGATCGAGCCTCGATCGAGGCTCGATCAAGAAGAAGGGAACGAACCGGTGATCATCGACGCGCACAGCCACGTCCACGACCCGCTCGCGGCGCACCTGGGGCTGCTGGACGAGGCGGGGGTCGACCGCGCCGTGCTGTTCGGCACCCGGCCGCACCCGGAGCGGGCCGGCGACCTGGCGGCGCTGCGCCGGGAGATGGCGGTCCTGGAGCGGGCGCTCGCCGGCCGGGGCGCCACGCTGGATGCCTACCGGGAGGCGTGGCGGGAGCTGGACGCCGCGCTGGCCGCGTGGCCGGAGCGGTTCATCGGCTTCCTGTCGGTGCCGCTCGGGCTGGGGACGCAGGAGACCGCCGAGCTCGTGGAGCGGGAGGTGGTCGGGCGCGGGCTGCGCGGGATCGGTGAGCTGACGCCGCCGCCGGGCGGAGCGGCGCTGATCGAGCCGGTGCTGCGGGCGGCGGCCGACCAGGGACGGCTGCCCGTGGTCGTGCACGGGTCCGCGCCGACCACGGCGGAGGACCTGACGACGCTGGCCGCGCTGGCCCGCCGGTACCGCGAGGTGCCGCTGGTGGTCAGCCAAGTGGGCGGGCAGCACTGGATGCAGGCCATCGAACTGGTCCGGGACACCCCGAACATGTACCTGGAGCTGTCCACGGCGAGCATCGTCTTCGCGGTCCGACTGGCCATCAGCGAGATCCCGGACCGCACCCTCTTCGGCTCCGACGCCCCGTACGGCGACCCGGTCCTCGCCCGGACCCTGGTGGAACGGGTCACCGGCCCGGGCGAGGTGCGCGACCGCGTCCTCGGCGGGACGATCGCCGAACTGGTCGGACTCGCCTAACACACACCGGTAATGACGATCCGTCAGATTACTTGCGGCGGGTCAGAGCGTGCGCAGCAGGTCGAGGCAGGCGGTGAGGGCGGGCTCTGACGGGGTGTCAGGGCGCAGGGCGACCTCGATGGTGCGGGCGAGGGCGGTGTCCGTGACCGGGCGCGCGGTGAGGGTGGGCGGGAGGTGGGCGGCGGCCAGGGCGGGGATCAGGGCGGTGTGGCCCGTGCTCTCGGCGAGGGCGATCATGGCGGAGAAGTCGGTGCAGGTGGTCCGCACCTGGGGGGTGAACCCGGCGGAGCGGCAGGCCTGGAGCACGGCGTCGCCGCAGGCGGTCTGGGGCGGGGCCGTGATCCACCAGGTGTCGGCGAGCGCGCTCAGCTCGATCGGCGCGGCGAGCGTCCGGACCGCCGGGTGGTCGCGGGGCAGGACGGCGACCAGGGGGTCGGTCCGCAGCGTCCGAGTCTGCACGCCCGCGGGTGGAGGCGCGGCCAGGTTGTCGTACCGGTAGACGAGGGCGAGGTCGGCGCGGCGCTGGAGCAGCAGTCGGACGGCCGCATCCGGCTCTGCCTCGGTGATGTGGAGCCGCACGTCCGGGCAGGCCTCCTCCAGGGCCCGGCCGAGCGGTGCGGCCAGTGGCACGAGGGCACTGGGGAAGCAGGCGAGCCGCAGCGGGCCCGCCGGGTGCTCCGTGCCGGTGTGCAGGCGGAGCCGGGCGTGTTCGAGGGCGGCGAGCACCTGCTCGGTGTCCCGGTTCAGCCGGCGGCCCGCGGCCGTGAGGTGGACGGATCTGCCGGTCCGCTCCAGCAGCGTGACCTGCGTCTCCTCCTCCAGCAGGCGCAGTTGCTGCGAGACGGCGGAGGGGGTGACGCCGTGGATGTCGGCCACGGCGGTGACCGTGCCGTGGAGTTCCAGGTCGCGGAGCAGAACGAGTCGTCGAACGTCGAGCATCAGCTCATCTTAAGGATGTGGTGTAGCAGATGTAGCTGGACACGAGGGCAGCCGCGCGACGAACCTGAGTGCCATCCCGTCCAGGTCCCCGAGCAGTGCCAGGAGTCTTCCGTGCGCGCCACCGTCATCCACGGCCCCGACGACATCCGGATCGAGGAGGTCCCCGACCCGGTCGTCCAGCGGCCGACCGACGCGGTGGTGCGGGTGGTCAACGCCTGCATCTGCGGCAGCGACCTGTGGGCCTACCGGGGCGTCGCGGCCCGGGAGGCCGGCCAGCGGATCGGCCACGAATTCCTCGGCATCGTCGAGGAGACCGGCTCCGAGGTGACCGGCTTCGCCCGCGGCGACTTCGTCGTCGCCCCGTTCGTCTGGTCGGACGGCACCTGCGACCACTGCCGCGAGGGCCTGCACACCTCCTGCCCGCAGGGCGGTTTCTGGGGCAGCGTGGGGTCGGACGGCGGGCAGGGCGAGGCGGTCCGGGTGCCGTTCGCGGACGGCACGCTGGTGAAGCTGCCGAAGGAGGCGGCGACCGACCAGGCGCTGCTGCCCAGCCTGCTGGCGCTGTCCGACGTGATGGCGACCGGCCACCACGCCGCGCTGGCGGCGCGGGTGCGCCCGGGGGCCACGGTCGCGGTGGTCGGCGACGGCGCGGTGGGCCTGTGCGGGGTGCTGGCGGCGAAGCGGCTGGGCGCGGAGCGGATCATCGCGCTGGGCCGGCACGAGCTGCGCACCTCGATCGCCCGGAAGTTCGGCGCCACCGACGTGGTGGCGGAGCGCGGCGAGGCGGCGATCGAGGCGGTGCGCGAGCTGACGGGTGGTCAGGGAGCGCACGCGGTGCTGGAGGCGGTGGGCACCGAGGAGTCGATGCGCACCGCGATCTCGATCGCCCGGGACGGCGGCGCGGTGGGCTACGTCGGAGTGCCGCACGGCGGCAGCGCGGGCGTGGACATCGGCCAGATGTTCGATCGCAACGTCTCGCTCGGCGGCGGCGTCGCCCCCGCCCGCGCGTACATCCCGGAGCTGCTCGCGGACGTGCTCAGCGGGCGGATCGAGCCGGGCCTGGTCTTCGACCGCACCGTCGGCCTGGACGGGGTGCCGGACGGCTACCGGGCCATGCACGAGCGCTCGGCCCTCAAGGTGCGGATCGAGTTCTGACGTCAGTGGTGCCCCCTAGTCTGGAGACAACGCTGGAGGGGACGCCGGGGAACGGCGCCGGGACCCGCGTTGAAATCGCTTGGGGAGAAGGGGCGGAGCCATGTCCACCAACAGGATCAAGCACAAGGTCAACCACGTTTCGCTGGTGGTCGACAAGTCCGGCTCGATGCAGCCGCACGCGTCCCAACTCGTGCGCGTGGTCGACGAGTTCGTGAAGGGCCTGCAGGAGGAGTCGGACCGGCTCGGGCACGAGACCCGGATCAGCCTCTACGCCTTCGACCACGAGGTGCAGAACCTGGTCTGGGACATGGACGTCAAGCACCTGCCCTCGTTGAAGGGGCTCTACCAGGTCAACAACGGTGCCACCGCGCTGATCGAGGCAGCGGTGAAGTCGCTCGACGACCTGAAGAACATCTGGGAGGGGTACGGCGAGCACTCCTTCCTCCAGGTCCTGGTCACGGACGGCGAGGAGAACGCCTCCGGCTGTTCGAGCAGCGGCCAGATGCACGCCCGGATGTCCGCCGGCAAGGGCAGCGCCGTGCTGCGCGAGTGGACCGACCGGATCAAGGACGCCATGGACGGCCTCCCCGACCACTGGACCTCGGCGATCCTGGTCCCGAACTCGCTGGCCAAGCGCACCGCCCAGGGCTACGGCTTCCCGGCCGGCAACATCGCGATCTGGGACGCCGACTCCAGCAAGGGCGTCGAGGAGGCCATCGGCACCGTCAAGGCGGCCGCCACCGGCTTCCTGCGCGGCCGCGAGCAGGGCGTGCGCGGCACCAGGAACCTGTTCGCCATGGGCCAGGACCTGGACGCCGCCCAGGTGACGGCCAATCTCGAAGCCCTGGACACCGGCAAGTACACGCTGATCCCGGTCGACCAGGCGACGGCGATCCGCGACTTCGTCACCAGCTCCGGGCTCGCGTGGCAGACCGGCTGCGCCTTCTACGAGCTGTCCAAGCGCGAGAAGATCCAGAGCCGCAAGCAGCTCGCCGTCGCGGAGAAGGACCCGGCGACCGGCCGGATGACCGGCCGGGTGTTCTCCGGCCCCGCCGCGCGCCAACTGCTCGGCCTGCCGCAGTCGGAGGTCACGGTGCAGCCGGGCGCGAACCCGTCCTACACCGTGTTCGTCCAGTCGACCTCGGTGAACCGCAAGTTGGTGCCGGGCACCAAGCTGCTGGTGCTCATCTGAGGCACGTCGGCAGCGCGCAGGGGTTCAGAGCCAGCCCTTCTGGGCAGCCCTGATGCCGGCTTCGAACCGGCTGGCCGCACCGAGCCGCTCCATGATGGAGGCCATGTGGCGCCGGACCGTGCGCCCGGCGATGCCGAGGCGCTGGCCCGCGACGTCGTCGGTCAGGCCGGTGGCGAGCAGGCGCAGGAGCTCGCGCTCGGTCTGGGTCAGTCCGGACTCGGGATCCTCCGAGGACGTCGCACCGAGCGGGATCGCAGTGCCCCAGGCCTGCTCGAAGAAGTCGATGAGGGCCTGGAGGATGCCGGGCTCGGTGACGTGCAGAGCCCCCTTGCGGTTGTCCGCGGGATCGATCGGCACCAGGGCGTTGGTCCCGTCGAAGATGACCACGCGCTGCGGAATCGTGGGGGCGGTACGAACCTCGCCGCCCTGACTGAGCAGCCAGCGGCCGTAGACCTCCAGGTGCGGATGGTTGCGCGCGACGTCCTGGTAGAGGGTCCGCATGGTGATGCCACGCTCGAAGACCTCGGTGTCGGCCGGTCGGCTGGCTTCGAGGTCTTCCGCGCGCTGCACACCGGGTTGGACGCTCAGGATCTCGCTACGGGTGGCGCGGGCCAGCTGGTCGAGGCGGGCATGGATGGCGTCCATGCCGAGGAGGCGTTCGCCGTTGGTCGCACGGCTCTCCGCCCGCCGGGCAACCATCTGGGTGACGGCGGCGCGGGAGGCGGCCAGTTCGGCCTGGCGTGCGGCGAGTTCGGCCTCCTGCCGGGCGACCATGTCCGCCAGACCGATCTCCGGGTCCACGGCGCGCATCTGGCCGGGGTGTTCACTGGAGGCACGCACCAGCAACAGCCGGGCGAGTTCATCGAGGGCCTCGTGAACCCGGGTGGGCGGCAGGCCACAGGCCGCGGCCAGCTGGTCAACGCCGTCACCTGGGTGGTCGAGCATGGTCCGGTACACGGCAGCGGCCGTGTCGGTCAGTCCGAGCGCCTGAAGCATGATGGCTGGCCCCCTGGTCGAGGCGCTCTCCCCCCACGGGACGCCTGATGAAGGGATCCTCTCAGATCCTGCACGCACTACTCAAGATCTCTTCATCCCGTTGATCCCGGTCCGGGCGCATCGGTGCGCATTCCGGGATCTGACGCCAGGCCGTGTCACCCCGAGCGCGCGGAACCGACGACGCCGTCATTTTTGTCATGGACCTGCTCATGGGTCCTGAATAGGCCGGGCCTGTTGCGGCCCCCAGGAACCCCTTCCGACGGGCGCGACCAGCGGCGAAGCTTTGTCTCGCCAGCAGGGAACAGCCCGAACGGCAACCGGACGAAGCGTCAACCGCGGGACGCGAGGCCGGAACGGGACAACCGTCAGATCACCTGGGAGGACACCACCATGATCAGCATCCGGATCGCCAAGGCCGCCGCGGTCGCCGCTCTCGCCCTGAGCACCATCACCATCGCAGACGTCGCGGTCGCCGCGACCCCCGCCACGCCGCCGGCCTCCGCCGCCGCGCCCGCCGGCACCCCGGCCCCCGCCACCGTCGGCTGGGGCGGCTGAGTCCGGGTTGGACATCGTCTACAGCAGCCTGATCCGGCGCGCCGGCGCCGCACCCGAGGTCATCGCCCAGGAGGCCGAACTGGCCAGTGTCCTGGGCGCCCTGTGGGCACACAGCCAGCCGGGCGACGGCCTCGAACACGCCTCCGGCCAGGTCGAGGGCGACCGGATCGACCTCCTGGTCTACCTGCGTGAAGGCGTGGCTGCCAGCCGGACCGACTCCACCGCACCGCTTCGAGTCGCGGCCCTGTTGCGCCGCTGCCACCAGAACTCACCGCTGCTGAACGCCCGTTACCTGCCACCGGACCCGCCCGTCCCGCCGGCGGACGACGCCGGCCAGCCGACCGCCTGACCGATCGGCCGCCCGAACTCCGGACCATCACCCGCAGCTCCCGCTAGGAGTCAGTTCGCCATGCCCGCACGCAAGTTCCCGCTCCGTGGCGCCCGCCTGGCGGCGGCGATCACGGCAGGTGCCGCCCTCGGCGCCGCCGTGCTGACCCTGACGCTGCCGGACGCCGACGCCCACGCCACCGCCACGGACCACCGCGGGCCTGCGGCCACGATGACAGCGCCGTCCGCCGGTGTGTCGGCACCGACCGCGAATCCGACGGCGAGCGCGTCGCCCACGACGCCCCCGTCCGCCCTGGCCGCACCGCCCGGCCTCCCCTCGCCTTCGGCCACCCCGACCGCGCACCCGGCCGCCCCCGACCTGCCCACCGGCGCCGCTGCCCCGGTCCGCACCGGCACACCGATCGTCCCTCCCGCCGGCGCACCCTCCAGTGCCCCGCCGCTCCCGGTGCCGGGCCAACCGCAGACCCAGGTGCTCAGCGCGGAACTCGACGGCTTCCCGGCCACCCTGAGCGCCGGCGGGCAGCCGGTCGAGTTCACCGCCGTCCTCAGCAACCCGACGGCGACCGCCTACCCGTCCGTCGCACCGCTGTTCCAACTCGTCGGCGGCCCCTGCAACTGCTCGGACGGTTCGCTCCAGCTGCTCGACCCGGCGACCGGCGCCTGGCAGAACGTCACGATGCCCACCGGCGACGGAGGTTCGCCGGCCTCCTTCGCCACCGGCGGCGCCGCGCTGCCCGCACACGGCAGCCTCACCTTCCACTTCCGGCTCACCCTCTCCACCCGCAACTCCGCGGAGGACGCCTTCGCGATGCTCTACGCCATCGACACCGCTGATCAGCGCGAGCTGGCGCTCAGCTCCACCCCCAGCCGCATCGGCTGATCGGACCCGCGACCCACCGCGCGCCGCAAGTGCGGCCGGTGGCTGCCCCGCTCCTGTGCACACCAGCCCGAAACCGTTGAGGAGAACCATGTCCGCGTCCGCGTGGAAGAAGTCCGCTGCCGCCACCACCGTTGCCTTGCTGGCCTGTTCGGCTGCGGTCCTGTCCTCCGGTCCGGCCTCCGCGGCCTCGGTCGCGACCTGGGAGAAGGTCGCCCAGTGCGAGAGCACGGGCAACTGGAGCATCAACTCCAACAACGGCTTCTACGGCGGCCTGCAGTTCACCGAGAGCACCTGGCTGGCCTACGGCGGCGCCCAGTACGCCCAGTACGCCAACCAGGCCACCGAGCAGCAGCAGATCCTGGTGGCCGAACAGGTGCTGCGCAGTCAGGGCCCCGGCGCCTGGCCGTCCTGCGGCCCGAAGGCCGGACTGACCAACGACGGTGTCGATCCCTATCCGGCCCCCACCCCCGCGCCAGTGCCCAACACGGTGCACTTGGTGGACATCACGCCCGACGGCGGTCTGCACAACACCGAGGGCAACTACACCGCCAACACCTGGTCCACCTGGGGCGACCTCGGCGCCAGCGGAGTCAAGGCCGTCACCAGCGCCAACACCGGCTCCACCAACCGCATCTTCATCATCGGCAGCGACAACAACATCTACGAGAACGACGGCAACTACGCCAACGGCACCTGGAGCGGCTGGCGCCAACTCATCGGCGCCCCCCAGGTCAAGGCCATCGCCGCCTCCTCCTACGGCAACACCATCCACCTCGAAGCCATCGACCTCAACGGCCACCTCTACAACTCCGACGGCGACTTCGCCGCCGGCCAGTGGAACGGCTGGAGCCTGGTCGGCGGCGGCGGCAACAACCTCGTCAAGGTCGCCGCCACCTCAACCACCAACAACACCAACCACATCTTCGCCATCGACAACACCAACCGCCTCTGGGAAATCGAAGGCAACTACGCCACCGGCAGCTGGGGCACCTGGGCCGACGCCGCAGGCGGCTTCCAGGGCACCGACGTCACCGCCTCCGCCAGCGCCGACACCGTCCACCTCGACGCCATCGGCACCGACGGAAACCTCTACAACACCGACGGCAACTTCGACACCGGCAAGTGGAACGGCTGGAGCAACGCCGGCGGCACCACCGCCGGCCCCCTCAAGCACGTCACCAGCGCCGCCGCCAACAACGTCAACCACATCTTCGCCGTCAACGCCAACAACCGCCTCATCGAACTCGACGCCAACTACAACACCGGCGCCTGGAACACCTGGCAGGAACCCGCCGGCGGCAACGACTCCACCGGAGCCACCGCCACCTTCACCAACTGACCCGTCGACGGCCAGGCCCCACCGCCCGGGCCCGGGCCGCCCGGATCAGCCCCATGGACTTCGCTCGGCGATCGGTCGACACCCCCGTCCCACTCCGCGTCCCAACAGGAGGACCCGTCATGTCCAACAGCTCGCTCCGCCGCGCCATCGGCACCCTCGCCAGCGCCGCCGTACTCGCCCCCGCCCTGGTCGTGCTCAGTGGTTCGGCCGCCTCCGCCAACACCGGCACCGACGTGGCGAACCTCGCGCTGGCCAACGTGGGCAAGGGAGCGGGCTCCTGCTCGACCTACAACTCCTCGGCCAACAGCCTCGGTGGCTCGGCCTTCAACGGGAGCTGCCAGGGCTACGCCGGAGTACCCGAATACTGGTGCGCGGACTTCGCCAAGTGGGTCTGGCAGAACAACGGCCTGAACGTCACCGGCATCACCGCAGCCGCGCACTCGTTCATCGATGCGGCGGGCAGCAACGGCAGCACGGTCCACCAGGACAGCGGATACCGCCCGCAGCTCGGCGACGCCGCGGTCTTCGGCACCAGCCACGTCGGCATCGTCACCGCCGTCAACGCCGACGGCTCCATCCAGCTCACCAACGGCGACTTCAGCGGCACCAAGGGCCAGGGCGAGGTGACCTTCGCCGAGACCTCCCAGGTCGTCAACGTCACCATCCCGTCCTCGCAGGTCGCCGCCGGGTCCTTCCAGTCCAACATGAACATGCAGCTGACCGCCTACGTCACCCCCAGCGGTTACAGCGCGCCCAACCCGTGGGCGAACACGGTGCACTTGGTGGACATCACGCCCGACGGCGGTCTGCACAACACCGAGGGCAACTACACCGCCAACACCTGGTCCACCTGGGGCGACCTCGGCGCCAGCGGAGTCAAGGCCGTCACCAGCGCCAACACCGGCTCCACCAACCGCATCTTCATCATCGGCAGCGACAACAACATCTACGAGAACGACGGCAACTACGCCAACGGCACCTGGAGCGGCTGGCGCCAACTCATCGGCGCCCCCCAGGTCAAGGCCATCGCCGCCTCCTCCTACGGCAACACCATCCACCTCGAAGCCATCGACCTCAACGGCCACCTCTACAACTCCGACGGCGACTTCGCCGCCGGCCAGTGGAACGGCTGGAGCCTGGTCGGCGGCGGCGGCAACAACCTCGTCAAGGTCGCCGCCACCTCAACCACCAACAACACCAACCACATCTTCGCCATCGACAACACCAACCGCCTCTGGGAAATCGAAGGCAACTACGCCACCGGCAGCTGGGGCACCTGGGCCGACGCCGCAGGCGGCTTCCAGGGCACCGACGTCACCGCCTCCGCCAGCGCCGACACCGTCCACCTCGACGCCATCGGCACCGACGGAAACCTCTACAACACCGACGGCAACTTCGACACCGGCAAGTGGAACGGCTGGAGCAACGCCGGCGGCACCACCGCCGGCCCCCTCAAGCACGTCACCAGCGCCGCCGCCAACAACGTCAACCACATCTTCGCCGTCAACGCCAACAACCGCCTCATCGAACTCGACGCCAACTACAACACCGGCGCCTGGAACACCTGGCAGGAACCCGCCGGCGGCAACGACTCCACCGGAGCCACCGCCACCTTCACCAACTGACCCACAGCGCAACACCACCAGCCGACCCACTCGGCCTCCTGACAGGCCGGGACGCCGAGTGGGTCGGCCGACGGTCCGACCGGCCGACCCGACGGCCGTACAGCCCAGTCAGCGAATGAACCCGTGCCGGCCCGAGGAGCCTCCATGCCCGCCCACGCCCCCAGTTCGACCACCCGCCGGACGCTCGCCGCGCTGGCACTCGCGACCACGCTCAGCACCGCCTCGGTCGGCATCGCCCAAGCCGCGCCGGCCACCACGACCGACAAGGCGGTCAACTACCTCGGATACACGTTCCGAGTGCCCGCGAACTGGCCGGTGGTGTCGCTGGCGGCCCACCCCGACACCTGCGTCCGCTACGACCAGCACGCCGTCTACCTGGGCACCCCGGGTGCGGACCAGGCCTGTCCGGCCCACGTCGGTGACCGCACCGAGGCCCTGCTGGTGGAGCCGGTCGGGTCCGCCGCCGATCCCAGCACGGTGGACCAGGCCGTCGCCCACCAGTTCCTGGCCACCGGGAAGCGAGCCCGCGTGACCGGCACCTACGGCACGGACAAGGCAGTGGTCCAGCGGATCCTCGCCGGCGCCGGCCTGCCGGGCGCGACCGCTCCGGCCGCCCACCAGACGGCCGTCGGAAAGGCCGCAGCCGAGCAGTCGGCAACCGTCCGGCCCGCCGCCGCGATGGACGGGAACACCGCGGCCTACACCGGCTACGGGTTCGACACCTGCGCCGCCCCGAGCTCCAGCACCATGTCCAGCTGGCTGACCAACTCGCCCTACCGGGCCGTCGGCATCTACATCGGCGGCGCCAACCGTGGCTGCAGCCAGCCCAACCTGACCGCCTCGTGGGTCCAGCAGCAGGCCTCCGCCGGTTGGCACTTCATGCCGCTCTACGTCGGATTGCAGGCATCCGCGATCTCCTCTCCGGGCACTGACGGCGCGGCAGCCGCCGACGACGCCATCGCCCAGGCACAGAGCCTGGGCTTCGGCCAGGGCACCCCGCTCTACTACGACATGGAGCAGTACGCCCCCGGCTACAGCTCCAACGTCCTCGGCTTCCTGGCCGCATGGACCAACGAGCTGCACGCCAAGGGCTACAAGTCCGCCGTCTACAGCTCGTCGAGCTCGGGCATCAAGGACCTCGCCGCCAACCTGAACACGGGCTACAACGAGCCGGACGTGGTCTTCGACGCCAACTGGAACAACACCGCCGACACCAACGACTCGGTCCTGCCGGCCGGCGCCTGGTCCAACCACCAGCGCGTGCACCAGTACAGCGGGAACGCCACGCAGACCTACGGCGGTGTCACCCTCGGCGTGGACCAGGACTACCTGGACGTGGCGGTCACCACCTCCCCGTGGGCGAACACGGTGCACCTGGTCAACGCCACTCCCGACGGCGGTCTGAACAACGCCGAGGGCAACTACACGGCCGGTGTGTGGACCGGTTGGAGCAACCTGGGTGCCAGTGGCGTCAAGGCCGTCACCAGCGCCGCCACCGGGTCGGTCAACCGTGTCTTCATCCTCGGCGGTGACAACAACATCTACGAGAACGACGGCAACTACGCCAGCGGCACCTGGTCCGGCTGGCGCCAGCTCATCGGCGCGCCGCAGGCCACCGCGATCACCGCCTCGGCCAGCGGCGACACCGTCCACCTCGACGCCGTCGAAGCCGACGGCCACGTCTACAACTCCGACGGCAACTTCGACACCGGCCAGTGGAACGGCTGGAGCTCGCTCGGCGGCGCCAACATGGTGCGCATCGCGAGTGCCACCACCGCCAACAACGTCAACCACATCTTCGCCATCGACACCAGCAACCAGCTGTGGGAGATCGACGGCAACTACGCCGCCGGTACCTGGAACACCTGGTCGAACTCCGCCAACTTCAAGGGCACCGACGTCACCGCCTCCGCCGGCGGCGACACCGTCCACCTGGGCGCCATCGGCACGGACGGCAACTGGTACAACAACGACGGCAACTTCGACACCGGTTCCTGGCAGGGCTGGTCCAACGGCGGCACCGACGGCGCCGGACCCCTCAAGCGCATCGCCAGCGCCATGGCCAACAACGTCAACCACGTCTTCGCCGTCAACGCGAACAACCGCCTGATCGAGAAGGACGGCGACTACAACGCGGGCACCTGGAACACCTGGCAGGCACCCGCGGGCGGTGCCGACTCGATCGGCGTCACCGCCTCCTTCACGAGCTGACGTTCCAGAGCGACGCACTCCGCGCACGGCCCCTCGATGCTTCGTCGAGGGGCCGTGACGGCATGTCAGATCCGCAGCGAGAGCGGGGGCGGGGTCCAGCGGTCGGTCGCCGGCTTGGTCGCCTTGACGCCGTACTCGTCCTTCAGGTGCTCGGGGATGGCGTACTGCATGACCCGGCCCCGGGTGAGGGAGCTCAGCTCGAAGGCGGTGGTGAGCTCGCCGAGGCGGTCCAACAGGCGGGCCGCCAGCGGGGAGGAGTCCTCCAGCCGTTCCAGGGCGCCGAGCAGCACGGGGGCCGCGCGCACGGCGGTGTCCCAGGCGGAGCGCGGGACGTCGAGCCAGTCGGCGGCGGTGTCGCCGATCAGGTAGCGGATCAGCGCCGGCACCAGGGGGTCGAGCAGGGTGCCCGGGACGACCTGCTCGTAGAGGTCGATCAGTTGGCGGGTCAGCCGCGCGCCCTCCTCGGAGGGGCCCATGTGGCGGGTCATGTAGAGGTCGGAGAACTCGCGGGCGGCGTCCAGGTCGGCGGGCGCGTGGGCGAGGTCGATCCCCAGCATGGCGCCCACCACGCGCCAGGCGTAGTAGTAGGACTGCGCGCCGTCGACCGTCATGGGGATGCCGAGGCGGTGCAGGGCGTCCAGCACCTGGATGGAGAACATCATCTGACCGCCGATCATGTCCTCCTGACAGATCGGCACACCGAGCCGGGCGGTGTCCCAGCGGTCCTCCCGGGCCAGGTGGTGGCGGATCGAGGCGTGCAGCAGGCGGACCTTCTGCGCGGCCGGGATGAAGCGGCTGCCCGCCTCGAAGGCGTCGGGGCGCATCAGGTAGACGGTGAACTGGCCGGTCTCGGCCATCCGGCGCGACGGGTAGTCCAACGAGTGGGTGGCGCTGAGCAGTCGGGCCACGTGCGGCACGACGTAGCAGGCGGGCATCGAGGCGAAGGAGAGCGCCGTCGAGATGTGCACGTTGTTGTGCAGGAAGAAGAGCCGGGCCTTCTCCATCTCGTCCCAGTCCACCCAGTCCGGCGGTGCGCTGGTCGCGCGCAGGTACTCGTGGGCCACCTCGGGCAGCCCCTCGGGGAGGTCCTGGCCGACCTGGGTGAAGGAGCGCATCAGGGTGTTGAACTTGCCGACCTCGCCGCGCTCGAAGAGCGTCTCCACGGTGGCGTCGGCGAGTTCGTCGCCGACCAGCCGCAGGGCGTCCATGGACTCGGGGGTGTAGGGCACGGTGCTGCTCCTCAGCGAGGGGAACGGAGGGGGCGTCAGGACTGGGTGTCAGGACTGGCGGACGGTGGCCGAGGTGAGCAGCTGGGTGAGCGCCCGGGCGGCCGGCTCCGGCAGCTCGGCGTCGGCCAGCGCCTCGGTGGCGGCCCGGACCCGCCCGGCGATGAGCTCCTCGACCCGCTCCGGTGCCCCGGCCCGGCGCATGATCTCCCGCACCCGCTCCAGGCCTTCGCGGTCCGGCCTGCCGCCGTCCAACAGGGCCAGCAGTTCCCGGCGTTCGGCCGGCGCGGCGGCGGGCAGGGTGAGCGCGAGCAGGGCGGTGGGCTTGCCGCCGGCGATGTCGTCCAGGTTCGACTTGCCGGTCCGGTCCGGGTCGCCGAAGATCCCGAGCAGGTCGTCGCGGAGCTGGAACGCCTCGCCCAGCGGGATGCCGTAGGCGGTGAAGCCCGCGATCAGGGCGGGCGGCGCGCCGGCCAGCCGGCCGCCGATGTGCAGGGGGTGCTCGACGGTGTACTTCGCCGTCTTGTACCGGATGATCTGCAAGGAGCGCTCGGCGTCCGGCCGTTCGCCCGCACGCAGGATCTCCAGGCACTCTCCGGCCACCAACTCCCGTGCCAGGGTGGCCCAGAGCACCCGGGCCCGGGCTAGGTAGGCGGCGGGCAGGCCGCAGCAGGTGAAGAGCTGGCCGGCCCAGGAGAGCAGCAGGTCGCCGACCAGCATCGCCAGGGCCCGTCCCTGGTCCCAGCCTTGCTGCCGGCCGCGCCGGTGGCCGGTCCCACCGCGCAGCGCGACGTGGGCGGTTGGCGCGCCGCGCCGCAGCGGGCTGTCGTCGATGATGTCGTCGTGCACCACGGCGGCGGCGTGGATCAGCTCCATGGCCGCCGCCGCCCGGATCACCTCGTCGCAGTCCGGCTGGCCGGCCGCCCGCCAGCCCCAGTAGCAGAAGGCCGCGCGCAGCCGTTTGCCCTCCCCCAGCGCACCGAGCAACTGGTCGGCCACCGGGGCGAGTTGTTTGTCGATCGCGAGCAGTTCGGCGGTCTCCCGGTGCGCGAAGGCCGCGAGTTCCGCATCGACCCGGACCTTGAACGCGGCCTGGTCGTCGGCGTGTTCAGCCATCACACGTCATCGCGACGGGCATGGTCGGTCCGGGCGGCCGCCCGCCGGGCCAGCAGCTCCAGGTGCGCCTCCGGGGTCGCGGCGTGGCGCTGGACCAGCAGTCGCCCACGGGCCGTCAGCTCGTCCTGGCCGTCGCGGGCCAGCTCGGCCAGGTCGGACCGCCCCAGCAGCCCGCGCAGTCCGCGCAGCGCGGCCCCGGCCCGGTCCAGCGCGAGGTCGGCCAGCCCGGCCACGGCGTAGAGCGGATCGCGCCCGCCCTCGTCGTCCGTCGTCACAGCTCCCCCTCCGGTCGTCACGCCGAGGAGCCTTGCCACCCTTTCGGCAGCCCACTCATGGAACAACCCGATGGAGTGATGAATCGCCAAAGCGACGCCTGGTCAGATCCGGAGCAGCTAGGGCCCGGCCGTTCACGGGGCGAGCGACGGCGCCTCGCGCAGGCCGAACTCGTGCCGCAGGGCGGAGCGGGCGGCCAGGTAGCCGCACATGCCGTGCACCCCGGGGCCGGGCGGGGTGGCGGCCGAGCAGAGGTACACGCCCGGCAGCGGGGTGCGGTACGGGTTCCACCGGGCCACCGGTCGCAGCAGCGCCTGACGGGGCGTCATCGCCCCGGCGGCGATGTCGCCGCCGACGTAGTTCGGGTTGTACTGCTCCAACTCTGCGGCGCTGCGCGAGTGGTGGGCGACCACGGTGTCGGCGAAGCCGGGGGCGTACCGCTCGATCCGCTCGGTGACCAGGCGCACCGGGTCGGTCGGGTCACCGTGCGGCACGTGCGCGTAGGCCCAGACCGGGCGCAGCCCGCCGACCGCCCGCTCCGGGTCGGTCACCGCCGGGTCCACCACCAGCACGAACGGCGCGCCGCCCGGCCGGCCCCGGGCCACCCGGGTCTCCTGGCGGAACAGCTCGCGCTGGGTGCCGCCCAGGTGCACGGTGCCGGCCAGGCCGACCCGGGGGTCCGCCCACGGGATCGGGCCCGAGACCAGGAAGTCCACCTTGGCGGCGCCCGGCCCGTACCGGTAGGCGCGCAGGGCGCGGCGGTAGCGGTCCGGCAGCAGCGGTCCGGCCATCCGCAGCAGCTCGGCCGGCCCGGTGTCGAGCAGCACCGCGCGGGCGCCGCCCAGCTCGCGCAGGTCGCTGATCCGCCGGCCGGTGGAGATCCGGCCGCCGTGCGCCGTCAGGTCCGCCGCCAGCGACTCGGCGATCCGGTCGCTGCCGCCGCGCACCAGCGGCCAGCCGGTGCCGTGCGCCAGGTGGCCCAGCAGCAGCGCGACGGCGGCGCCGGTCGGCGAGGGCAGCCGGCCGACCACGTGTGCGGCCACCCCGGCGAGCAGCGCCCGGGCCCGCTCCCCCGCGAACTGGCGACGGGCCAGCGGCGTGGCCAGCACCGGCAGCCGGGCCGCCAGCAGCAGCGCGGCCGCCGGGTCGGCGGGCAGGCCGCGCTGGTCGGAGAGCAGCAGGTCGACCAGGCCCTGGCTGTGCGTCAGCAGCGGTTCCATCAGGGCCCGCCAGCGCGGTCCGTCGGCCCCCAGCTCCGCGCAGGTGGCCCGCAGGCTGCGGTGGGCCAGCGCGGCCGGGCCCTCGGGCAGCGGGTGCGCGTAGCTCACCTCGGGGGTCAGCAGCTCGACCCCGCGCCCGGCCAGGTCGAACTCCTGGAAGAACCGGGACATCGGCGCCATCGGGTGCACGGTCGCGCACAGGTCGTGGCGCACCAGCGGGTCGAGCAGCGCCTCCGAGCGCAGTCCGCCGCCGATCTGCGCCGCCGCCTCGTGCAGCTCCACCCGCAGGCCGGCCCGGGCCATGGTGACCGCGGCGGCCAGCCCGTTGGGGCCGGAGCCGACCACTGCGACGTCCACCTGTCCGAGCGCCATGCCGTCTCCCTCCGGGGCCCTGCCACCATGATCGCATCCGCGGGTGGGCGGGGTCCGGGCAGGCGGGGCGGAGCGCGGCTGGAGCAGTCGTCAGTAGACCGGCAGCTCCGGGTCCACCTGGGTCGCCCAGGCCAGCACGCCGCCCTGCAGGTGGCTGGCGTTGGCGAAGCCGGCCCGCTTGACGGCGGCCAGGGCCTCGGCGGACCGCACGCCCGACTTGCAGTGCAGCACGATCGGCTTGTGCTGCGGGAGTTCGGCCAGCGCCTCGCCGGAGAGGATGCGGTCCTTGGGGATCAGCACCGCGCCGTCGATGTGCACGATCTCCCACTCCCCCGGCTCGCGCACGTCGATCAGGGCGAGGTCCTCGCCCGCCGCCAGCATCGCGTGCAGTTCGCGGGCGGTGATGCTGGACTCGGCGGCGGCCTGCTGGGCCTCGGCGGAGACGGTGCCGCAGAAGGCCTCGTAGTCGATCAGTTCGGTGATCGGCTCGCGACCGGGGCGGGGGCGCAGCCGCATGGTCTGGTGGGTCATCGCCAGGGCGTCGTAGACCAGCAGCCGGCCGAGCAGCGGATCGCCGATCCCGCAGATCAGCTTGACCGCCTCGGTGACCATCACCGAGCCGATGGTCGCGCAGAGCACGCCGAGCACGCCGCCCTCGGCGCAGGACGGGACCATGCCGGGCGGCGGGGCCTCCGGGAAGATGTCGCGGTAGTTGATGCCGCGCCCGTCCGGGGCGTCCTCCCAGAACACCGAGGCCTGGCCCTCGAAGCGGAAGATCGAGCCGTAGACGTAGGGCTTGCGGGCCAGCGCGGCGGCGTCGTTCACCAGGTAGCGGGTGGCGAAGTTGTCGGTGCCGTCCAGGATCAGGTCGTATTCGGAGAAAATCTCGACCGCATTGCCGGAGTCCAGGCGCAGTTCGTGCAGTCGCACCTCGACGGCGCTGTTGATCTCCCGGATCGCGTCCCGGGCGCTGTGCGCCTTGGGGCGGCCGACGTCCGACTCGCCGTGGATGACCTGGCGTTGAAGATTCGATGCCTCGACCGTGTCGAACTCGACAATTCCCAGCGTGCCGACACCCGCGGCGGCGAGATAGAGCAGCACCGGCGAACCCAGCCCACCGGCCCCGATCACCAGCACTTTCGCATTGCGCAGGCGTTTCTGCCCGTCGACGCCGACCTGAGGAATGATCAGGTGCCGGCTGTAGCGCGAGACATCGTCCCTGCTCAACCCGGCTTCCGGCGCGACCAGCGGGGGCAGTGCTCCAGGCGACACAATCGCTCCTCGACGGTCGACAACCCGCCACACAATGGCCCTGGTTACCCGTCAGTGTCAATGCCCGCCGCCAATGCCCCGCGCGGCCCGGCCGGCCCCCTCCCGGACGGTCGTTGACCATTGCGCAGTGTTGCTGCAACATTGCACGCACTGATCAACTGCGGGGGAAGGCGCGACTGTTGATTGCGGCGGATTGGCACGAAGCAGAGACTTTCGGGCAGTTATTGTCCGAACGAGCGGGTCAGGTTCCGGAAAACGTCGCCTATCGCTTTCTGGCCGAGGACGAAACGGCCGTCGAGATCAGCTACGCCGAACTCGACCTGCGGGCCCGGGCGGTGGCTGCCCGGCTGCTCGCGGCCACCGGCGGGCGGCGCCGGCCGGCCCTGCTGCTCTTCGCGCCCGGGCTGGACTACCTGGCCGGACTGTTCGGCTGCTTCTACGCCGGGATGCCCGCCGTGCCGGCCTTCCCGCCGGACCCCACCCGGCTGAACCGCACCCTGCCGCGGCTGGCCGCGATCATCGAGGACATCGACTCGGAGCTGGTGCTCACCACCTCCGACATCGCGGCGCTGATGCGCGACTGGCTGGCCGGCACGCTGCCGCCGGCCCGCCCGCCGGTCCTGGTCACCACCGACGACCTGGCCGCCGCGGAACTCGCCGACGGCACAACGGAGTTCGCCGCGCCCGACGCGGAGCTGCCCGCGCTGCTCCAGTACACCTCCGGCTCCACCTCGCTGCCGCGCGGCGTGATGCTGGGCCACACCCAACTCCTGGACAACTGCGCCCGGATCGCCGAGGGCTTCGGCATCCACCCGGGCAGCTCCGGCGGCCTGTGGCTGCCGCCGTACCACGACATGGGCCTGATCGGCGGCATCCTCACCCCGCTGGCCACCGGGATCCCGGTCACCCTGATGTCGCCGGTGGCCTTCCTGCGCCGCCCGCTGGCCTGGCTGCGGATGGTCTCCCGGTACGGCGCCACCATCACCGGCGCCCCCAACTTCGCCTACGACCTGTGCGTGCGCCGGGCCAAGGACGCCGACCTGGTGGGGCTCGACCTGTCCACGGTCGAACTGACCTTCACCGGCGCCGAACCGGTGCGCGCCGACACCATGGCCAGGTTCGCCGAGCGGTTCGCCCCGGCGGGCTTCCGGGCCGAGAGCTTCTACCCCTGCTACGGCCTGGCCGAGGCCACCCTGCTGGCCACCGGCGGCAAGCCGCTGACCGGTTGGCGCTCGGTGTCGGTGGCCCGCGACCCGCTGGAGCTGGCCGGCACCGCCCGCCCCGCCGAGGACGGCGAGCCGGTGCGCGAGCTGGTCGGCTGCGGCCGGGCCGGCGCCGACACCGAACTGCTGATCGTGGACCCGCAGTCCGCGCGCGAACTGGGCGACGGCGAGGTGGGCGAGATCTGGCTGGCCTCGCCGAGCGTCGCGGCCGGCTACTGGCGCCGCCCCGAGCAGAGCGCCGAGACCTTCACCGCGCGCACCGAGGACGGCCGCGGGCCCTACCTGCGCACCGGCGACCTCGGCTTCCTGCTGGACGGCGAGCTGCACCCGACCGGCCGATTGAAGGACCTGATCGTCATCAACGGCCGCAACCACCACCCGGTGGACATCGAGCGCGCCTGCGAGTCGGCCGTGCCGGGGGTGCGCCGCAACTGCGGGGCCGCGTTCGCCATCGAGGACGAACCGGGCGCGGCCGAGCGGCTGGTCCTGGTCTACGAGGCCGAACCGACCGCGGCCGAGGAGCACCCCGCGGTGCTGGACGCGCTGCGCGCCGCCGTCTCGCTGGAGATCGGCGTGCCGGTGCACGCCGTCGTGCTGGTCGAGCCGCGCAGCGTGCCGAAGACCTCCAGCGGCAAGGTGCAGCGCTGGCTGGCCCGGCGGCACTACCTGGCCGGCGAGCTGGCGGTGCTGGCCCGCTGGCCGGCCGTCGGCTGACCCGGGACCCGTCGGCCGACCCGAGAACCCCAACCCGAGAGGCGCCAGAACCATGATCGTCAAGGTCCGGGGCATCCTGCTCCGCTTCACCGACTACCAGAACGAGATCGAGGTGGACGGCGGCACCGTCCGCGAGGGCCTGGCCGACCTGACGCAGCGCTACCCGGCGCTCGACGAGGTGCTGCGGGACCGCGAGGGCGCCGTCCGCGCCACCCACCTGATCGCGCTCAACGGCGAGCAGCTCACCCTGGAGGAGCTCGACCGGGAGGCCGGCGAGGACGACCGGGTGGACATCGTCACCGCGGTCTCCGGCGGCTGACCCGCGATGCCGCGCCGCAGCGCCTTCGAACTCGTGCTGGACGCCAGCCTGTTCACCCCGGTCCAGCTGCAGCCCGTGGCGGTCGGCCGGCTCGGCTTCCAGGCCGGCACCCGCTGGTTGCGCGACCACGTGGCCAGCCACCGCACCCTGGTGACCGAGCACAAGGTCGGACTGGTGCTCTGGTCCTGGCAGTTGGAGTACCTCGAACCGCTGCGCTTCGAGGACGCGGACCAGGTCGACGTCGAGGTCACCGGCCGGGTGCGCGGTCCGCGCGCCTCCCAGCTGGAGGTCGCGATGACCGTCACCGGCCCCGCCGGCGTCGCGGTGCGCACCACCGCGGCCTCGGTGCCGCTGCGGCTCAGCGGCGACCGGGCGCTCTCCGGCGCCCCGGCCCGGCTGCCCGAGGACCTGCTCGCCGGCTTCCCGGAGGACGAGGTCGAGCGCTCCTCCCACCTCTCCCGGGTGCCCGGCCTGACCGCCGCGCTGGAGCGCGCGGACGAGCCGCTCGGCCCGCCGGAGAGCCTGCCGGTGCGGATCCACCGGCACCACTGCGAGGTGGCCGACCAGTGGTACTGGGCCGAGTCGCTGGGCTTCGCCGGCAGCGCCCGGGAGGAGTACGTGCGCAAGCACGGCCGCACCTCCCCCGTGCTGCGCCGCGCGCTGTCCGGCGGGCTGCACCGGCTGGACGTCACCTGGCTGCGGGCCGGCCAGCTCTGGGACGACCTGGTGGTGCGCACCACCGCCCACCGGCACGAGGACGGCCTGGCCTTCGTGCACCGGCTCGACCCGGCCGAGCCGGACGGCGGCGGCAGCTACGCGGTGGTGGTCGAGCAGATATGACGCTCCGTCAGAGAGCTTATGCCGCACCGGTGCTGACGGCCTCGGCGGACGCCGAGCGGGTCGAGCGGCTGCTCGGCTGCCCGTTCGACCCGGCCGGCGGGATGTCGCTGGTGGCCGCGCTGCAGGCCGACGAGACCGAGACCGAACCGGCGGCCGGTTACCGGGCGGCTTGGGCGGCCGGCCTGCACGAGTACCTGGTGCCGGTCGCCGAGGGCGGCCGGCTGGCCTCCTTCGAGTCGCTGCTGGGCGTGCTGCGGGCGATGTCCCGCCGTGACCTGGCGGTCGCCGTCGGCCTCGGCTCCACCTTCCTGGCCGCCACCCCGGTCTGGATCTGGGGCACCCCGGAGCAGCGGCAGCGGGTGGCCGAGCTGGTGCTGGACCGCCGCTGGGGCACCGCCGGGATCAGCGAGGACGCGGCCGGCAGCGACCTGCTGGCCACCGCCACCCGGGCCACCGCGACCGCCGACGGCTGGACCCTCTCCGGCCGCAAGTGGCTGGTCGGCAACGGCGCCCGCTCCGGCTTCGCGACCGTGCTGGCCGCCGCCGAGCCCTCCTTCGGGCTCTTCCTGCTGGACTTCGACCGGGTCGGCACGGACGGGGTGCGGCGGCTGCCCAAGGTCCGCACCCTGGGCCTGCGCGGCCACGACCTCAGCGGCTTCGAGCTGGACGGCTACCGGATCCCGTCCTCGGCCCGGCTCGGCCGACCCGGGCGGGGCGTCGAAATGGTCTCCGGGATGCTGCAGTTCACCCGGACCCTGGTCGGCGGCATGAGCCTGGGCGCGGCCGACACCGCGCTGCGGATCGCCCTGCGGCACGCCCGCGAGCGCCGGCTCTACGGCGGCACCGCGCTCGACCTGCCGCCGGTGCGCTCGCTGCTCGCCCGCGGCTTCGCCGACCTGCTGGCCGCCGAGTGCACCCAACTCACCGCGGCCCGCGGCCTGGACGTGGCCCGGCAGCGGATGCCGCTCTGGTCGGCGGTGGCCAAGTACCTGGTGCCGGCGCTCTGCCAGGACACCGTGACGGCGGCCGGCGAGGTGCTCAGCGCCCGCGCCTACCTGCGCGAGGGGGTGGCCGGCGGGGCGTTCCAGAAGATCGCCCGGGACGCCGCGATCACCCCGGTCTTCGAGGGCACCCAGCTGGTCCAGCTGGAGACGGTGCACGCCCAACTGGCCAGCGGTGCGCGCCGCCCGGGCACCGCACCGGAGCTGCCGGCGCAGCTGCTCTTCGCCTTCGGCGACCCGGTCGGCCCGTGGCGGCCGGCCGATCCGCGGCCCTCGCTCAGCTACGGCGGCACCGACGAGGTGGTCGGCCGGCTCGCCGAGGCGGTCGCCCTGCTGGCCGCCGAGGACCGCGAACTCGGCAGGCTGGCAGCACAGTTGCTCGTCGTGCGGGAGACCGACCGGGCCCTGCTGCCGCCCCGCCGCACCCCCGAGGCCTACGAGTGGGCCCGTCGGCACTGCCTGCTGCACGCGGCCGCCTGCTGCCTGCACACCTGGACCAGGCGCCGGGCCGCGCTCGGCCCGCTCGGCAGCGACCCGGCCTGGCTCTCGGTGGCCCTGCGCCGGCTGCTGGAGCGGCTCGGCCGCCCCACCGCACCGGACCACGCGGCGGAGCACCGCCTGGTCCGCCTGCTCACCGAACTGGACGACGACGACCGGGCCTTCTCGCTGCTGCCGGTGCGGCTGGCGGCGCAGTACCGGGCCGGAAGCTAACCGGAACCCCAGCCTTGGAGGCCATCATCACCACACACCACGACGCCGCCGCCACGCCGGTCGCTGCCGAGCCGGGTGCCGGCGAACCGGTCCGGGCCTGGCTGACCGCCCAGTTGGCCGCCCTGCTCGGGGTCGCCCCCGAGGCCGTGCCGTTCGAGCGCCCGCTCGGCGAGCTCGGCATCGACTCGCTGACCGCGGCCGAGTTCTCCGTCGAGGTCGAGGAGCGCACCGGGGTCAACGTGCCGCTGGAGCGCTTCCTCGGCGACCTGACGCTGACCGGCCTGATCGCCGAGCTGGAGTCCGGGCAGGTGCCCGCATGACCGGGCGCAGGCACGCCACCGATGTGATGGACCGTCACATCGACGCCGACCGCGTCCTTTTGGAGGCCGAGGTCGAGCAGGTCCGCCGCGAGGCCCGACGCCGGTTCGCCGCCTTCGTACTGGACCACGCCAACCCGGGCACCGTCTTCCGCAACCGGCAGAAGCAGCCGCTGGACCCGGAGCTCTTCCGGCAGGCCGGCGAACTCGGGCTGATCGGCTTCTCGCTGCCCACCGAGGTCGGCGGCGAGGGCCGCGACAAGCTCGCCTGGGGCGTGGTCGTCGAGGAGCTCGCCCGGCTCTCGCTCGACCCCAACTTCGCGGTGCTGATCGACATCACGGTGGAGATCACCGAGCTGATCCTGTCCAGCGGCAAGCCCGAGCTGATCGACCGCTACGTCGCCGACCTGGTGGCCGGGCGCCGGTTCGGCGTGCAGGGCGCGTACGAGAGCCGCGACCCGTACGACTACCGCTCCACCGCCCGCCAGGAGGGCGACGAGTGGGTGCTCAACGGCGCCAAGCGGTTCGTCGCCGGGGCCCGGTTCGCCGACCTGTTCATCCTCTTCCTGCGCGACGAGACCTCCAACGACATGCTCGCCTTCGCGGTCGAGAAGGACGACCCCGGGGTCTCCGCCGTCCACCTGGAGACCATGGGCCTGCACGTGATGGGCCTGGGCCAGGTGCTGCTGCACGAGGTCCGGCTGCCGCACTGGCGCCTGGTCTGGCGGGCCGACGCGCTCAGCGAGCTCAACACCTACGCCCGGATCCGCCGCACCGTCACCGCCTGCGGCGTGCTCGGCGAACTGGAGGGCATGATCGCGGCCAACGTCGAGGCGCTCGCCCCCCGGCGGCGCACCGGGCGCCGGGTGCTGGACTACCCCAACGTCGAGCGCTCGATCGGCGAGCTGCGCACCCTGCTGCAGACGGCCCGGGCCACCGTCTACCGGGCGCTGGACCACACCCGGGCCCCCGGCCGGGACCCGTACTTCGACGAGTACGCCACCGTCGCCAAGTACCACGCCTCCGAGTGCGCGGTGCGGGCCGGCGAGCTGCTGATGACCCTTCAGGGCGGCGAGAGCTACATGGCCGACTTCCCCTGGGAGCGGTTCATGCGGGACGTGCTCGGCCTGCTCGGCGGCCAGGGCTCGCAGGAGCTGCTGCTGATCCAGCTCGGCCAGCGCACCATCGTCGGGCTGGAGGGCGACCGGGTCCGCGAGGAGGCGGCCGAGCGGGCCGTGGCCAAGCTCTGCGACGCCTGGTGGGCGCTGCACGCGGCCGCGCTCCCCGCCCCCTCGCCCGCCGCCGCGGCGGTCACCGCCGCCGCCAAGCCCACCGAGGCCGACCTGGACGGCCTGCCCGCCCTGCTCGACCGCGCGCACCAGCTGCTCGCCGAGGTGCGGGCCGGCCGGGTGCCCGAGCAGCTGCCGCCACCCCCGGCAGGCAAGCTGGCCCGGGCCGGCTGGGCGCTGCCGGTCTGCGTCGCCGCGCTGGCCACCGGGCTGCTGACCCGGCTGCTCGAACCGGCCACCCTGAGCGAGGCGGCCGACGAGCTGCCGAAGGCGTTCACCGAGGGCGTGCTGGAGGTGCTCACCGGCGCGGGGCTGGTCCGGCTGCGGCCGGACGGCCGGTACGCGACGGAGGCCGGCCTGGAGCGGGTGCTGATCGGCGGCCCGCGCAGCACCTCGTTCGCGGCCCGGCTGGACCGCGCCGTCAGCGGGGCGGCCGCGCTGCGCGCGGGCACGCCCCCCGAGCACGCCCCGGCCGGCACTGGCGGCGAGGCCCCGGCACTGGTGGACGCACTGGTCAACACGGTGCTCGGCCGCCTGGAGGGCCTGTCCGAGCAACTCGCCCGCCCGGACGCCCGGATCGGCTGCCTCGCCCGGGACGGGGGCGCCAGCGCCGCCGCGCTCTCCCGCCAACTCCCGCACCTGCCCGTGCTCACCACCCTCGCGGACGACCTGGCCCTCACCTGGCTGCCCACGGCCGGCCTCGACGACGCCGCCCTGCAGGCTGCCGTCACCACCGCGGCCGGTTCGCTGACCGCCGGCGGCTGGCTCGTGCTGCCGGTCGTCCAGCCGCCGAAGCGCCCGCTCGGCGCGGCGGTGGCCTCGCTGGACAGCGAGGTCTCCGGCGGCGCGGCCGCCCTGGCGGCCGACGCGCTGGACACCGCCCTGCGCGCGGCCGGCCTCGCCCACCTGCGCACCTTGTGGGAGGAGCCGTCGCTCGGCATCCGCCTGGTGGCGGCGCGGCGGCCCTGAGGCAGTGCCGGGTGCCGACCGGCCGGTCGGCACCCGGCTTGCTAGAGCCCCCCGAACGGGAGGTGGTCCGCCACCGCGAGGGCGCGCACGAAGCAGCGCAGGCGGACGAGTTGGCGGGCGAGGGCGCGCACGGCGGCGGGCCGGCGGGGGGCGTAGGCGGCGGTCCACAGGGCGGGTACGTGATCCATGCCCAGCAGGATCCGGCGATCCGGTGCGGTCGGTCCAACAGATCGTTTCACTTCCTGCCATCGATAGAGTCGATGGATGGAGATGCGTCAGCTCCGCCACTTCCTGGCGGTCGTCACCGAGGGCACCTTCACGGCCGCCGCCCGGTCGGAACTCATCGTGCAGTCGGCGCTCAGCACGTCCATCCGCAACCTGGAGCGCGAGTTGGGGGCGGACCTGTTCGACCGCACCGGCCGCCGCGTGGTGCTCACCGAGGCCGGGCGAGCGCTGCTGCCGCAGGCCCGGGCGCTGCTCGCGGGGGCCGAGGCGGCGCGGGAGGCCGTCGCGGCGGTGACCGGCCTGACCACCGGGCGGGTGGCCATCGGCACCATCCAGACCCTCACCTGCGTGGACCTGCCCGCCGAGTTGGCGCTGTTCCACCGGCGTTGGCCCGGCATCCAGGTGTCGGTGCGCGACGCGCCGGTCGACGACCTGTACGCGGGCCTGCGCGCGGGCGAGCTGGACCTGGCCTACCTCGCCCCCGACGCCGCCGTACTCCCCGACGGCCTGGTCGAGTTCGCCTCCTGGCAGGAGGAGTTGGTGCTGATCACGGCCCCCGGGCACCCGCTCGCGCAGGCCGGCCGCACGTTCATCCGGGACCTCGGCCAGGAGTCCTTCATCGACTTCCGCGCGGGCACGGGCCTGGAGAGCGCCGTGCGCCGGCTCGCCGCCCACTGCGGCCTGGACCGCCGCATCACCTGCGACGTGACCCAGATCGGCATGCTCGTGGACCTGGTGCGGGCCGGCATCGGCGTGGCCTTCGTCCCCCGCCGCATCGGCGAGGCCGCGGGCCTGCCGTGCGTCCGGATCCGCCAACCCGAGCCCGGCCGCACCATCGTCCTCACCGGCCGCGGGCCGAGCCTGCGGAACCCGGCGGCCTCGGCGCTGGTCGATCACCTCGTGCGCGCTCGGCCGAAGGCTGACACGCAAGAAGAGATCCCCGGAATGTCGCCGCCCGGATTCCGCTCTACGTGATCTGCAAGATGATGGGTGTGCCCAGCGAGGACTGGGAGCACCTGTTCAAGCTGACGAGCGACGCCTTCGGCGCCGGTGACGCGCTCACCCGCCGGTTCGCCCACCTCGACATCATGAGCTACTTCGAGAAGCTGCAGTCGATCAAGGCGGCAGACCCGGGCGACGACCTGGTGAGCGTGCTGGCGACCGCCGAGATCGACGGCAAGCGGCTGAGCCCCGAACGGTCTTCAAGGACCCCGACACCTTCGACATCTCGCGCCAGCCCAACCGGCACCTGGCGCTGGGCTTCGGCGAGCACTTCTGCGTCGGCAGCATGCTCGCCCGGGTGGAACTCCGGCTTCTTTACGCGGAGTTGCTGAACCGCAAGATCTCCGTCGAGTTCGACGGCGAGCCGACGCTGCTGAGCTCGATCGTCGTCAACGGGCCGGAGCCGAAGACCCGGGCCCGCCGGCAGGCCCTGTGCCGCGCTGTTGCCGAAACGCCCGGAGCGCCTCGTACGGTCGGGTCAGGGGCACTCGGGCGGACTGCAGAGACCGCTCGAAGTACTGGCGGAACCAGTCCAGTTCCTCCCCGGGGCAACGCTCGCGTTCTCAGCTGTGCCCCCGGTCGGGGCACCGGCACTCGCCGCGTGTGAGCCGGCGAAGGACTGCGGGGCGGGCTGCGGGGCGGGTGCGGCGAGGGCGCTGCCGGGCGTGCCGACCAGCGCCGCCGCCGCGATCGCGCCGGCCACAGCCGCTTCGCGCCACCACCGTCTTGTGCGTGCCGAGTTGTCGTTCATCGTCCAAGGACCCCGTTCCTTCGAGAGTGACTATGGCTGCTGACTCCATCGTCCGGTCGGCCCCGCTCGGGCGTCTTTAGCGGCGGGTGCACAAGGTTCTTGACGCCGTGTCCACTCGTCCGGGTACGGAAGTTCCCGCCCCAGCAGGCCATTTATCGCGCATTCAGAAACCTTGGATTGACTGCTGGCTCCGTGCCGGGGGCGGGCGCAGCTCATCGGCAACCGATGCTTCAAGGGTGGGTTTGATCGTGCTGACGCAGACGCTGTTCCGCAGCGAGGACCTGCCGGCTGCGGACCGGTTCGACGCCTGGTGCGACCTCATGGGCCAGAGCCACGCGCCCATGCAGATGACCAGCGAGTTCGCGGCGGACTTCAAGGCGCGCCAGAGCGTGATCGCGCTCGGGGCCGTCACGGTCTACCCGACGTCGTTCCAGCAGGTGGTCTTCCGGCGCACCCCGAAGCTCATCCGGCAGTCCGATCCCGAGACCTACCACCTGTCGCTGATGGTCAACGGCAACGGTGGCGCCCGGTGGGACCGGCGGGAGGCGGTCTACCGGCCCGGTGACTTCCACACCAGCTCCACCTCCGCCCCGTACGAGGCCTTCGGGGGGCCGGAGTCGGTCGCCATCATCGGCGTCGAAGTCCCCCGCTCGCTGCTCCTGCTGCCCTCGAACCGGGCCGACCAGGTGATGGGGTTGCACCTGTCCGGACAGGAGGGTGTCGGTGCGCTGCTGGCGCAGTTCCTCGCCCAGCTGGTGTCCGACACCAGCCCCTACCGACCGGCGGACGCCCCTCGCCTGAGCACCGTCATCGCCGACCTCACGACCGCGCTGTTCGCCCACACCCTCGAAGCCGACGCCGCACTGCCGCCGGAGTCCCGCCGCCGGACCCTGTTCCTGCGCGCCCAGGCCTTCCTCCGCCACAACCTGACCGACCCCGAGCTGACACCGGATCAGGTCGCCGCAGCACTGCACATCTCCCGCAGCTACCTCTACCAACTGTTCCGCCAAGAAAGCACCACCGTCGCCGGCTACCTGCGCCGCCTGCGACTCGAAGCCGCACACCGCGACCTGGCCGACCCAGCCCAACGGACGACGCCCGTCCACACCGTCGCCGCCCGCTGGGGCTTCCGCCACGCCTCCGACTTCACACGCGCCTTCCGCACCGCCTACGGGATCTCACCCACGGACCATCGACACCACGCCGCCAAGGCGAGGTCGAGTAGCTGGAGCGGTGAGGAATCCCGTCGGAATGCGGTCACGCTGTCGGCACCGGGTGAAAGCTGACCGCTCGGTGCGAGCCTTGGGTTGACCGCCGGCTCTGTGCTGTGAGCGGATGCATCCCATCAGTGACCGATGCTTCAAGGGTGGGTTTGATCGTGCTGACGCAGACGCTGTTCCGCAGCGAGGACCTGCCGGCTGCGGACCGGTTCGACGCCTGGTGCGACCTCATGGGCCAGAGCCACGCACCCATGCAGATGACCAGCGAGTTCGCGGCCGACTTCAAGGCGCGCCAGAGCGTCATCGCCCTCGGTGAAGTCACCGTCTACCCGACGACGTTCCAGCAGGTCGTCTTCCGCCGCACCCCGAAGCTCATCCGGCAGTCCGATCCCGAGACCTACCACCTGTCGCTCCTCGTGAGCGGCGCCGGCGGAGCCCGGTGGGACCGCCGGGAGGCCACGTACCACCCCGGCAACTTCCACAGCAATTCCACCTCCGCCCCGTTCGAAGTCATCAGCGGATCGGAGTCGGTCACCATCATCGGGCTCGAAGTCCCCCGCTCCCAGCTCCTGCTGCCCTCGAACCGGGCCGACCAGGTGATCGGCCTGCACCTGTCCGGCCAGGAAGGAGTCGGCGCGCTGCTGGCCCAGTTCCTCACCCAACTGGCCGCCGACACCAGCCCCTACCACCCGACGGACGCCCCACGTCTGAGCACGGTCATCGCCCACCTCACGACCGCGCTGTTCGCCCACACCCTCGACGCCGACGCCGCACTGCCGCCGGAGTCCCGCCGCCGGACCCTGTTCCTGCGCGCCCAGGCCTTCCTCCGCCACAACCTGACCGACCCCGAGCTGACACCGGATCAGGTCGCCGCAGCACTGCACATCTCCCGCAGCTACCTCTACCAACTGTTCCGCCAAGAAGGCACCACCGTCGCCGGCTACCTGCGCCGCCTGCGCCTGGAAGCCGCACACCGCGACCTGGCCGACCCAGCCCAACGGACGACGCCCGTCCACACCGTCGCCGCCCGCTGGGGCTTCCGCCACGCCTCCGACTTCACACGCGCCTTCCGCACCGCCTACGGGATCTCACCCACGGACCACCGACACCACGCCGCCAAGGGGACCGCGATGTGACCGCGGATCAGACGTGCGGCAACTCGGCGACGGCCGGCCGGTGGCCGCCGTAGGAGGCGACCAGCGCGTCCGCCACGACGGCAGCGTCCGCCTCGGCCACGTCGCCGGGGTACTCCGGGAGCAGGTCGTCCCAGATGACCATCCACGACCCGTACAGCTGGGCCTGCCCCTCGGGACGGGCGAAGAACCAGATGTGCAGGTGGGCGCCACCGTCTCCGATGCGGTAGACGTGGGCCCGGGAGATGTGCGGCAGTGCCTGGATGTGGCGGGCGATGTGGGTGGTCAACACGCCGAGTTCGGCGGCCAGTTCGTCCGGCAGGTCGGCCAGGTCGTAGTGCTCGCGCGGGTGCAGCATCAGCACCAGCGGCACGCCCACCCCCTTGATCTGGGTGAGCCGCCAGCGCTCGTTCAGCCAGATCCCCTCGTCCCGACTGCGGCACGAGCCGCAGTCCGCCGGGTCCTCACCGTGCCGCGCGGGCTCGGGCACGACCGGCGGCCGCAGCGGCGCGACGCGCAGGCCCTCCTGCTCGAACGGGCTGATGTCCCACCCCGTCATCCGGGCCAGCGGGAGGCGCGCCTCGGCGTCGGCGGCGGAGCGTGCGTGGGCGTAGAACTCATCGGGTCGCAGTGCCATGGCGGAACACTACTGATGTTCGACCGCGATCGGTACCGGTGATCCACCGGGCACCGCGGGCGAGCGGGCGAACTACGGGCCGCGCGTGGCCTGCTGGGCGGCGATCGCACCGCCCAGCAGGCCCATCCGCGGACGCGACCGGCGCCCGGAATCGGAATTCACGCGGCAGCCGGTCGTTCCGGCTCACTCAATTGACTTGTACTGCTCAACGATTCAGAGTGCAGGGCACGTATCCGCCGACGGCGTACGGAGTGGTCACCCCATAGGAGAACGCGCCGCACGGGCCGTTCTGGCGTATGCCGACGAGGAGGGTGTGCTGCGCGTCGCTGTAGAAATCGATGACGTACTCGGACGACGGCCCGATCTGCGGCTTGGCGTGCACCTGAGCTGCCTCCGCGGGCATCGCGCCCACCATTGCGGTACCGGTCATGAGCAGTGCGACCAATCCGACACGGGTAAACTTCCCAACCATTTCGGACCTCCTGACGTAGTGGCCGGCGAACACCCGACATGGGGCACAGCCCCGCAGGTCAGGAGTCACATGGCCAGCTGAACAATCATGACAGAGCATTGTGAAGGTACCGCTCGCGATTCGAACGGTCAATGGAAACAACGCAGTTGCCGCAGCTATCCGATTTGCGTCAGATGTTCGCCGGATTCATGCAGCACCGTTTAGCACGGGAAGTGACTGGCCACCAGAGAAACTTCGGCATCAGGAGACGTAGTCGGCATGGCGGTCGACCTCGCCGGACGACGATGGCTCAGGCTTTGTGGTGACGTATGCGTTCAACGTTTCCGCTGGTGTGGATCCCCTGCAATCGGCACCGACGGAGCCCTTTCCGAGTGGCACTCCGAAGAAGATCGGAATTCCTACGAGCGCCGACGGGGGCTCGCGCCGTCGAGGAACTGGGTGGTGACCGTTGCGGCGGCGCGGGCCGGGCCGAGGTGGGGGGTCAGGGTGAGGCCGGCTTCGAGGAGGGCGGCGAAGAAGGTGAGGGTGATGTCCGGTTCCTGGTCGCCGCGCAGGGTGCCGTCCGTGATGCCGCGGCGGACCAGGGCGCGCAAGGGGGTGCCGATGCGGCGGTCGGTGGCGGTGGGGTCGGCCGGTTTGTGGCCGGTGTGCCGCAGGGCGATGTACTTGGCGCCGGTGGTGACGAAGGCGTGGCAGACCCGGGCGATCGCGTCGCGGACCGGGAGGTGGGCGAGGCCGGCCGCTTCGAGGCGGTCGCCGAGGTCGTCGACGGCGGCGTCGGCCAGCGCGTCCAGCAGCGCCTGGCGGCTGGGGTAGTAGCGGTAGAGCGTGGCCCGGCCGACGCCGGCGGCGCGCGCGATGTCGGTCATGCCCGCGGCGGTGCCCGGCTCGGCCAGCAGGGCGGCCGCCCGGTCCAGGATCAGTACGGCGACCTGGTCACGCGGGGGCGGCGGTGGCGTCGTCATCGGACCATCGTCCCAGCCTTTCGCCTCCCGTGATGAGCAGTCGGGGGGCGGGCCGTGCGGGCCCACCCGGTACCCTGGCGGGTCGCTGTCGTTCGTGTGGGTCTGGTGGGAGGAAGCGGGAGTTGGGCACCGTCAGGGGTGGGTCGCAGGCGGGGGTGCCGTTCGACGGCGGCGCGTGGGCGCAGGTGCTGGTGGAGGTCGGCCAGAGCGGGCGCCGGCTGCGGCGCGAGGAGTTGGACGCGCTGCGGGAGTACGGGGACCGGGCGGCCGAGGACGGGCGGGGGCTCGCGGAGCTGGTGGACGAGCGGCTGGCCGAGGCCGGGCGGGTGTGGGAGGGGCAGCCGGTCGACGCGGCGTCGATGGCGGCGCTGCGGGCGGGGATCGGCGCGCTGGCGGCCGGTCACGGGCGGGCGTACCGGGAGCGGTTGCAGCGGGAGGAAGCGGGGCGGCGGGAGTTCGTCGCGGACCTGCTGAGCAGCCGCAGCGACTTGGGGCGGCTGGCCGAGCACGCCGAGCGGTTCGGCCTCAACCTGGCCTGTGCGCACGTGGTGGCGGTGGCGGAAGGCGACGGCTACGACCTGGACGACCCGCTGGTGCGCGCCTTGGAGCGGCAGTTGCTGGGCCGGTTCGGGGAGCAGGAGGTGCTGCTGGCGGTCAAGCACGGGCGGCTGGTGTGCATCATGCCGTCGGGGCCGGGCGAGGACGCGGCGGTCAAGGCGTTCGCGGAGCTGACGCCGGGTCGGCGGGTGGTGGTGGGCCGGCCGCACAGCGGGCCGGGCGGCGTGGTGCACTCGTACGAGGAGGCGCGCGCGGCGCTGGAGCAGGCGGACCAACTGGGCCTGCCCGAGCAGCTGCTGCACGCGGCCGACCTGCTGGTGCTGCCGGTGCTGCTGCGCGACCGGGAGGCGCTGGAGGAACTGGTGCACGGCGTGCTGGGGCCGCTGCGCAAGGCGCGCGGCGGCGCCCGGCCGCTGGTGGAGACGCTGATCGCCTACGCCGACTCGCGGTACGTGACGGCGGAGGCGGCGCGCCGGCTGGGCCTGAGCGTGCGGGCGTTGGCGTACCGGATCGCGCACATCGTCCGGCTGACCGGCCTGGACCCGGACGACGCGTTGCAGCGCTACACGTTGGAGACGGCGGTGCTCGGCGCGAGGCTGCTCGGCTGGCCGGACGATCCGGCGGAGTGAGCCGAGCGCAGGACGCCCCAGCGGGCGGCCTGCTCGGGGGTGGCCCGGCCGCGCAGGTGGGCGAGGGCCAGCAGGTTGGCCTCGGCGGCGCTGCCGAGGGTGCGGGCCTCGGCCAGGTAGTGGTCGTCGAGCAGCGCCTCGACCTCGGCGTCGGTCTGCACCGGGTCGACGCGGGCGGCGAGTTGGGCCATGGTGCGGTAGGAGCCCTGGAGCAGGAAGGGCGGTTCGGTGCGGGTGGTCTCGGCCTGGGCGGCGGAGGCGATGTAGGCGCTGTTGACGGCGAGGACGGTGCGCTGGACCCGGCGCAGCCGGGTGAGCGTGGCCACCGCGCGCTCCAGCTCGGCGACCGGCTGGGTGAGTTGGTCGGCCTGGGCGGCCGGGTCGCCGTCGGCGAGTGCGACCAGCAGCCGCAGGTCGGCCGGGTCGGCGCCGGCCAGCGGGGCCAGCACCGGGTTGGCGGCCAGCGCGTTCTCCAGGAAGGAGAGGGCGAAGAGGTCCTGATGGCCCGTCAGAACCTCGCCGAGGTTCCACACGTCGGCACGGTTGGCCAGCATGTCGGGGATCTCGAAGCGTTCGCCGTTCGCGGTGTACGGGTTGCCGGCCAGGCAGACGGCGAACCGGCGGCCGCGCAGGTCGAAGCTGCGGGCGGTGCCGCCGCTGACCGCCTCGATGCGGCGCTGGGTGTCGCAGAGCGGGATGAACTTCTGCAGCAGTTCGGCCGAGACGTGCTGGATGTCGTCGACGTGCAGCAGCACGTTGCTGCCCGCCTCCAGGGCGAAGACGATCTTCTCGACCTCGCGGCGGGCGGCGGCGTCGGGCGCGCGGTCGGGGTCGAGCGAGGTGGTGGCGGTGCCGAGGGCCGGGCCGTCGGCCCGGACCATGAGCAGGCCGAGGCGGTCGGCGACGTACTCCAGCAGGGTGGTCTTGCCGTACCCGGGCGGGGAGAGGAGCAGCAGCAGGCCGCTGCGGTCGGCTCCGGCGCCGGCGTCGAGGGTGCCCAGCTGCTTGGCCAGGTTGTCGCCGAGCAGCGGCAGGTAGACCTGGTCGATGAGCTGGTTGCGGACGAAGCCGGCCAGCGGGCGGGGCCGGTAGTCGTCCAGCCGCAGCCGGGTGCGTTCGGCGGCCAGCAGGTCGGCGCGCCGGCGCTGGAAGGCCCGGAAGGCCGGGGCCCGCTCCTCGCGGAAGCTGCGGGCCAGGTCGGGCAGTTGGTCGATCCGCACGGTCAGCCGGCCGTCGGTGAGGCGCGGGTGGGCGCCGAGCAGGCCGGTGACGGTCTCGCCGACCGGGGCGTCGACCGGGTAGCGCGGCAGCTCGGGTGCGCAGAGCTGGGCGACGGCCTCGTCGAGGCCCTCGGCGTCCGGGCCCGCGTAGGAGCCGAGCCAGGCGGCGGCGAGTTGGTGGCGGGCGGGCAGGTCGTCGGCCAGCGCCCGCAGGTCGTCGGCCAGGGCGGCGGCGCCGGCGGTCTGCCGGAAGCCGTCGAGCAGGGTGCGGGCGGTGCCGGCGGCGGCGAACCCCTCGCGCGGGTCGGCGAGTTCGGCGAGCAGGTAGTCCCCGGTTCGGGCCGCTGCGCCGAGCAGCCCGAGAGAGTCCGCGAACTGCCCGGCGGCGGACGAGAGTTCGGCCGCGAGTTCGGAGCGGGCCGCCGCCGATCCGGCCGCGCCGAAGTGGTCGGCGGCCCGGGCCAGTGAGCGGGCCCGGCGCTGCCAGCCGGCCCGCTGCCCGCCGTCGGCGCCGTGCGCCCAGAACAGTTGGGCGGCGGCGCGCACCGGGGCGGGGTGTTCGAGCAGGCCGGCGCCGGCCCGCAGGCGCAGCAGCGCGTCGAGGATCAGCGCGGCGTCGTGGTCGTGGACGCCGCGCTCGTAGCCCTCGTCGTAGGCGCGTTCGGCGGCGCGGCGGACCTGGTCGAGCAGCGGCTCCTCGCCGTCCTCGGCCGCGGACAGCAGCCCGGCGGCCAGGTACTCGGCCCGGTAGAGCGCCGGGGACTCGCTGACCAGCGGCTGGGTCCAGAACTCGCGCCCGGCCAGCAGCTGCGGCAGGTCGGCGGGGCTGCGGTAGCCGGTGCCGGTGACCAGGAAGGCGAGGCCCTCGCCCTCGGGTTGCAGGGTCAGCTCGACGGGTTCGCGGCGGACCGCGAAACGGTGGCGGCCCAGCCGCACGCTCGCGCCGCCGTCGGCGGACAGGTCGGCGCGGTCGCGCAGGTCGCGCAGCGCGGTGCCGACGGCGCCGGAGAGCGCGTCCAGCAGTTCCTGGGCGCGGACCTGGTCGTCGAGCCCGCGCAGTTCCGCGGCCGCGGCGCGCACCCGCACCGCCATCGGGTCGGCGGCCTGGGCGGCGTGGATCTCGGTGGCGGAGGTCTGGCCGGCGAGTCGGCGGCGCAGCGCCGCGAGGGCCCGCTCGGCGGAGGCGGCGATCCGGTCGGCGCGGGCGGCGGCCTCGTCCAGCAGGGTCTGGCGGCGGGCGGCGAAGGCCTGCTTCAGCTCCTCCCGGCGCACCGCCAGGTCGGCGGCGAGGTCCTCGGCCTCGGCGAACCGGGCCTCCAGGGCGTCCACCCGCAGCAGCAGGCGGGCGAGTTGGTCGTCGCAGCCGGCCGGGGTGTCGGCGGCGGCGAGGGCGGCCGTGGTGGCCTGGGCGAGCAGCGCCGACTCGGCGGCGTGCGCGGCCCGGTGTTCGGCGTCGAGCAGTGCGCGGCGGCGGTTGGCGAGCACCGCGCGGGCCCGGTTGACGGCCGACAGCACCTCACCGATGGTCAGCAGCACGGCCGTTCCGGCGGTCGGGTCGGCCGCGACGGCGCCGGTGACCAGGTCGGTGACGGTGGCCAGGGCGTCGGCCTGCTCGGTCAGGCGGTCGGCGAGCGCGGTCGCCTCGGCGGCGGTGGTGACCGACTCGGCGTGCTCGGCGGCGGCCCGGGCCGCGTCGAGCGGGGCGGCGAAGGCATCGGGTCCGGCGAAGAAGGCGAAGGCGCGCTCGGTCGCGGCGGTCAGCTCGGCGGCCAGCTCCGCCTCGACCTTCTCCAGTGCCGCCAGGTCGAGTTGGGGCAGGTCGCGCAGGGCGCGGGTGCGGCCCTGGGCCTGGCGCAGCTCGGCGAGCAGCCCGGTCCAGGCGTCGGCGTCGGCGGGCGGCTCGCCATGCGAGCGGCGCAGCAGGGCGGCGGCCTCGCCGGCGGCCCGTTCCAGCGCCTGTGCGGCGCGGCCGGCCAGCGCCCGGATCCGGTCCTGTTCGGCGGCCACCTGCTCGGCGGCTTCGCGCAGTTCGGCGAGCGGTTCGAGCAGGCCGGTGTCGCCGAGCCAGTAGTGGCGGTCGGCGGTCCTGGCGCAGGCGTCCAGGATCAGCTCGGCGGCCGTCTCCGGCCCCGACGCGTCGGCGGCCGCGGTGGCGGTGCGGACCACGTCGAGGCAGTCGGCGATGCCGCGCACCAGGTCGGCGTTGCCGATCCGGGCCAGCGGTCCGTCGCCGACGGGTTGGGCGGCGGCGTGGTCGGCGGACTGGAACGGGGTCTGCCAGAGCTGGAGTTCGTGGGTGCGGACCGGCTCGCGGTCCGGCTTGAGCAGCACCAGGGTGCCGTCGGGGAGCAGGGTGTGCGCGGCGCCGTGCAGGGCGGCGGCGGCCTCGCGGCGGACCGTGTTCCAGGGCAGCAGCAGGACTTGGGCGTGCCCGGGTCGGCGCAGCACGTAGAGCAGGTCCTCGCCGTTGGGCGAGGGCAGCACGGCGTCGAAGCGCAGGCCGCTCTGGCCCTGGGCGCCCTCGGTGCGGAACGCCCGGTGGGTGCCGTCGGCCAGTTCGTAGCCGCCGGGGAAGATCAGGCCCTGCTCGGCGGGCAGCAGCCGGGCGCCGAGGCCGAGCGAGTCCTGCCGGCGCACCGATCCGGTGCGGGTGTTGACGACCAGGTAGCGGTCGGCCGGCTCGTTGTAGGGGCGGATCCGCAGGAGCAGCAGCGGTCCGGTCTCGGCGTAGGCGACGGTGGCGTCCGCCAGGCTCTGCAGCGGCTCGACCACCTCCTCCTCGTACAGCGGCCGGTCTCCGGGCAGCGCGTGGACGGTCAGGCTGCCGCCGGTGGTGGCGACGGAGACGGCGCCCCCGCCGCCCTCGATCCGGATCCGCCCGCGGTCGTGGTGCTCGCGCCCGGTGACGGTCCACGGCAGCTCGTAGGCGGGCGGCTGCGGGAGGTCGCGTTCGCCGTGGTTGCCCAGGTACTCGACCTGATGGTCCGTCAACTGCCAGCTGAGCACCCGCTGGTCGCCGTCGTTCTCGCCCGTGCGGAAGACCGCGAGCAGCCGCCCGGAGGGGGTGCGCAGCAGGTCGGCGAGGCGGGCGTCGCGGTAGTAGCGGAGCAGTTCGGCCAGGTCGCGGTGGAACCGCTCGTCGTCGAGCAGGCCGGGCACGGCGCCGCTGTCCAGCGCCGTGCCGTCGGGGGCGTGCAGCGAGAGCAGGCCGGCGCCGAGGTCGGGGGCGGTGGTGCCCAGCAGCAGCGCGCCGGGGCGCACCGCGACGATCCCGCAGGCCGCGCCCTCCCCCGCGGTGCGCGGCCGGGCGGAGGCCGCGAGCTCAAGCGCCCGGGCGCCGAAGGCCTCCTGCCGGTGGGCGTTCAACTCCGCCGCCCGCCGCCCCAGTTCCGCCGCGCGCTCGGCGAGCCGTGCCCGCAGGATCTGGTAGGTGCCGCCCTCGACGCCCATGGCTGTTCCCGTTTCCCCTTGCCTGACTGGTGTTCTGACGGACTGTCGGGCAGCGGACTACTTGTCCGCTGCCCGTCGGACGTTGGACTACTTGCCCGTGCCGCTGCCCGCGCCGCTGCCCGTGCCGTTGCCCGCTGCGTTGCCCGCTGCGTTGACGACGACCCGCACCGGCTCGGCCGGGAGGACGCCGTCACCGGCACTGCCCAGCAGCCGGGTCAGCATCGCCAGGTTCCACGGTCCGCCGGCCGCCAGGCCGCGCAGCACCTCGGTCGCGTCGTCGCTGAACTTGCGCTCGCCGCTCAGCCAGTCGGCGCCCAGTGCCTGGACGATGTCCGAGCCCTGCACCGCCCCGTCGATCGACTTGCCGAAGGAGATCGCGCCGACCAGCTTGTCCAGGAAGACGCTGTCACCGCCGACGATGTCGATGTCCGCGCTCTCCAGGCCGGCCGCCAGCACCGACGCCTGCGCCTCGGCCACCTTCGCCTGGACCTCCAGCTGGGCCATCCGGACGTCCTTGTCGGCGGCCAGTCGCAGCCGGAACTCCTCGTGCGAGCGGGAGACCTCGTCGAGGGCGGCCATCGCAATCGCCTTCTTCTCCAGGCCTGCGGCCTCGCCGAGCAGCTTCTCCCGGATGCCGGCGGCCTCCGCGCTCGCCATCCGCTCGGCCACCGCGGCCTCCGCCAGGCCGACCTTCTCGATCGCCTCGGCCTTCTCCTTCAGACCGGCCGCCTCGCTCTCCAGCCGGGCCCGGACACCGGCCGCGTCGGCCAGCAGCTTCTCCCGGATGCCCGCCGCCTCCGCGTTGGCCTTGCTCTCGGCCACCGCGGCCTCCGCCAGGCCGACCTTCTGGATCGCGGCCGCCTTCTCCTGCAGGCCCGCGGCCTCACTCTCCAGGCGGGCCCGGACGCCGGACGCATCGGCCAGCAGCTTCTCCCGGATGCCGGCGGCCTCGGCGTTGGCCTTGCGCTCCGCGACGGCGGCCTCGGCCAGACCGACCTTCTCGATCGCCTCCGCCTTCTCCTTCAGACCGGCCGCCTCGCCCTCCAGCCGGGCCCGGACACCGGCCGCGTCGGCCAGCGCCTGACGCTCCGCCACCTCGGCCTCGGCCAGTCCGACCGCACCGGCCAGCGCCCGCTCGCCCTCGGCCCGGCGCAGGTTGGCGGCGGCCTCCAGCTCGGCGCTCTTCTGGCCGGCCTCGGCCAGCACCAGCTGCTCCTTGGCCCGCAGGTGCGCGGTCTGCTCGGCGACCTCGGCCGCCTTGATGTCCTTGACCAGCTGCTCCTGCGCCTCCGCCTCGGCGGCGATGATCACACTCTGCCGGGTGCGCTCGGCCTCCTGGACCACCCGGACCCGCTTGATCTCCTCCTCCTGCTCGGCGACGGTGCGCTCGACCGCGATCCGCTCGCGCACCACCTCGGCAACCCCGCGCTTCTCGGCCTCGACCTCCTTCTCCATCTCGGCCTTGGCCAGCTGCACCTCGCGGTCGCGGTTGACCACCTCCAGCATCCGGTCCTTCTCGATCCGCTCGGTCTCCACCGCGAGCACCCGCTCGCGGTTCTTCTCGGCGACGGCGATCTCCCGCTGCTGGTTCTCCCGCTGCACGCCGAGCAGTTCCTCGGTGCGCAGCGCGGCGCCCTGCGCCTTGAGCCGCTCCTCCTCCTGCACCTGCGCGGTGGCGGCCTCCTCCTGGGCCTTCAGCGTCTCGATGCCCTTGCGCTGGCGGATCTCCGCCTCGGCCCGGCGGCGCTCCAGCTCCAGCACCGCCTCGCGGGCGTCGACGTCCTGCCGGGTGATCTCCATCTGCTCGTTGCGCTGGAAGTCGTTGGTGCGGATGTGCTCCAGCGCGGTCAGCTCGGTGATCTTCCGGATGCCCTGGGCGTCCAGGATGTTGGTCGGGTCCAGCTGGGCGAGCGGCGTCTGCTCCAGGTGGTCGATCGCCGCGTCCTCCAGGTGGTAGCCGTTCAGGTCGGTGCCGATCGCCGCGATGATGCGGTCGCGGAACTCCTCGCGGTGGGTGTAGAGGTCGGCGAAGTCCAGCTGCTTGCCGACGGTGCGCAGCGCCTCGGCGAACTTGGAGCTGAACAGGTTCTGCAGGGTCTCCTGGTGGCTGGCCCGCTCGGTGCCGATCGCCTGGGCGACCTTGACGACGTCCTCGACCGTCTTGTTCACCCGGACGAAGAAGGTGATCTGGATGTCGGCGCGGATGTTGTCCTTGCAGATCATGCCCTCCTTGCCGGCCCGGTGGATCTCGATGGCCTTCACCGAGATGTCCATGACCTCCGCGCGGTGCACCATCGGCAGCACCAGCGCGCCGGTGAAGGTGACGGCGACGCCCTTGGGACGGGAGATGATCAGGGCCTCGCCCTGCACCACCTTGCGGAACAGCCGACCGAAGAGCAGCAGCGTGCCCAGGCCGATGAGCAGGAGGACGGCGACGAGCACACCGATACCGATGGTGACGACAGACATGGCTGTTCCCTTGGACTGACTGGTGCCAGGAATGATCGAATGAGTTGACGGACCGACGACGGCGCAGCCGACGTCGCGTCAGGTGGCGGAGGCCGGGGCGGGCATGACCCAGAAGTACTCGCCCTCGGCGTCGTAGTCGTAGATGAGCGCGGCGGCTCCCGCCCGCAGCTCACCGCCCGGGCCGGCTGCGTCGTCGAGGCTCTGCCGGACCTGCACCACGGCGGAGGAGCCGTCGGCCGCGCGCACCTCGGCCTGGCCGAAGTCCGGCCCGACCCGGCCGGTGCGGATCACGCAGCCCAGGCCCACGAAGTCCCGGCGGGTCGGCGGCGGGGCCGGCTCCGGCATCAGCCGCCGCAGCGGCAGCACCGACAGGCGGGCCCCCACCCACCCGGTGGCCAGCGCCAACGGCAGCGCGAGCCAGCCGGCACCTCCCCCGCCACCGAGCCAGACCCCGCCCGCCAGTGAGCCGAACCAGGCGAAGGCGATCACCAGTGACACCGCCACCGTGATCGGCACTCCGCCCAGGCCCAGCACGCGCTGCAGGCCGCCGTGGCCGTGCCGGTGGCCATGGCCGTGACCGTGGTCTTGGCCATGGCCGTTCCCGTAGCCGCCGTGGTGCCCCCGGGCCCCGTGCAGATGCGCTCCCCCGACGAGCACCAGCACCCAGTAACCCACCACCACGACCAGCGCGAAGGTGAAGACCGCGGTCGGAAACCCGGTCACCGCCCCCAGAAAGCCCCGCACTGTGCTCGCCTGCCTCTACGCGTCCCCCGGCGGCTCCTCCGTGGAACCGCACGCGTCAGAGTGGCAGCGGCCCCGGCTCGCGCGCAGTGCGTGATCCCGGCAATCTTGACGCCCCCTTGACGTCCTGGATCAGCTCACAGGACCTTCACGCAACCGCCGAAGCACCGTCAGGCGTCAGGCGTGCCCCCGGGCCGCGGGGTAGCCCGCGGCATGCAGGATCCGGTCGAACTCCCTCATGCCGGTGAGGGCGATGTCCCTGCCGTGGCGCATGGTTTCAGCGCTCCTCCGGCGGTCCCGCGGTTCGTTCTCCAGGCCGAGCAACCGCGCGCCCTCCTCGAAGAGCCCGCCGCCCCGCGCCACTTCAGCGGCCAGTTCGGCGAGTTGTTCCCCCGTGTTCGCGTCGGTGACCAGCCCGGCGATCTCGGTGCGCAGCGCCGAGTTGCGCCTCAGGGCGTTGGCGACGTCGGTGGCGTGCTTGATCACCATGGGGATCTCACGCTGCGCCTGAACGGTTTCGTGCGGTCGGGGGTGAGCCGTGCGGTTCGGTTCGGTGGCGTGCGGCTCGTCGAGCCCGAAGCTCCGGACCGGAATCATCGCCAGCGTCGAGGACCTGGCGACCGCGTCCGAGGTCGGTTCCCAGGCCGAGCCGAACTGGGCCCGGTGGTACCCGACCAGTTCGTGCTGCGGGCCCGCACCTGTCGAGTCCTCAGGATCGAGTACGGCTTGACCGGTCCCGGAGCTGTTGGCCTTGAGCTCAAGGAACTTGGCCTGGGCCTTCCTCGGAACGTACCGGATTCCGGCCCGCTCGTTCGCGGCGAGCCACGCGCTGAACTCCGCTACGTAGTCCGGGTCGCGGGGAAAGTCGGACATGTCGTATCCGGCTGCCTTGAGCTGAGCCAGGGCCTTGTGGTGCTGGGCGGTCTGGTCCATCCGGAAGCCCTCGGCCGCCTTCGCCCGGCTCTCCCCGGTCTGCCCGATTCCGCCGTAGGCCGGCGCCATGTCCGGCTTCGCCGGCCCGGACCACAGGTCGTACTGGCTTGTGTCGATGCCTTCCTCGGCCCCGTCGAGGAGCTGCGCGAGATTGGCGGCCTTCTGTGCGTAGAACTCCTCGGTGATCCGCTGGAGTTCGTTCGTCTTCTCGTTGAGGACGGCCTGACTGCGTGTCACGGGGCCGGAGCTGCGGGTCAGCTGCACGACGACGGCGTTCCCCGCCGTGGCCTGGAGGGCGAGGATGTTCCGCGCGGTCAGCGGGCTGGGGTGCGCAACGGAGCCGGACTGGCCGTGTGGCACCGTCCGCGCCACCGGTGGCTGCTGCTTGTCGGTGCCGATCGTCCGCACGTCGTTCCTCCTGCCCGATGAACCCGGTCTTCCTCGCGCCGTCCCGCTGCCACGTCTACTACGCGGGCCGGTGATCCGTCGCCACGAGCCGCCGACCGGAGCCGTTCGGGCAGCCGAACTGCCCGAACTGGCAGGGCCCTCAGTGGTGCCAGGCCTGGCCTCCGGTGTTGTGGATGAACCGCTGCAGGACCTTCAGCGTGGTCAGGTACTCCTCGTCGGAGACACCCGCGTGGCGCTCGGCCCAGAGGTCGCCCTGAAGGGCCGCCGCCTTGTCGAAGAGCGCCCGGCCTACGGGGGTCAGATCGAGTCGCCCCCCGGCGGCCTCGGAGACCCAGCCGCACTCGACGGCCGCGTCGATCTCGGCGTCCAGGGCGTCCTCCCCGGTGTCGAGGTAGTCGCGCAGCACTCGGGAGACGTCGTCGCGGGTCTTCGGCTCCGCAGCACGGGCGAGCTGGGCGAGCACCCACCACTGCGGCTGCGTGAGGGCGAGCTCGGCCAACGCGCCCCGAGTACGGCTGACGATGGCCTTGTAGGCCGCCCAACTCCAGTATCCGATCGGCTGCTTGATCAGTTCGGCATCGCTGTGCGAGTACTCCACGGCCGGGCCCTGCCCTTCTCGTTGATCCCGTCGATGCAGTCAACGCTAGGAGTTCAAGCCGGCTTGAGGTCAAGCGCGACTGTGCGGCTGAACCCACGGAGCTCACAGTGAGCCGTGTGCGGTGATGACGGCCAATTCGGAGAGCTGGCCGGCAGGGGTTTCCAGGACGCGGCCGAGGTGGTGCCTCAACCGTGTGGCGACCTCCGGGATGAGGAGGCGAATGCCGCAACTTCTGGCGGGGCGAGCAAGAGCGACGCCGTCGAGAACCGCGATGTGGTGTGGGTTCCTCGAAACTCGGCGATCCGCGTCATCGACGCCGATACGCTCTACCCATCCGTCCTGGCTGCCCTGAAGGAGCAGACGTGACACAACTGACTGCCGAGGACCGTCCGGGCATCGCCGCCGCGATCGTGGTTCAGGAAGGCCGTGTCCTGATGGTGAGGAGACGGGTGAGCGAGGGCCAGCTCTCCTGGCAGTTCCCGGCCGGTGAGATCGAGTCCGGTGAGTCGCCCGAGCAGGCAGCCGTCCGCGAGACTGCGGAGGAGACCGGGCTCGATGTGACTGCAATCAAGCTCCTGGGTGAGCGCGTGCACCCGAAGACCGGCCGGCTGATGTCGTACACGGCCTGCGAGGTCGTCAGCGGCACCGCCGAGGTGGTCGACACGGAGGAGCTGGACCAGCTCGCCTGGGTGACTCTCGCCGAGATCCCCGAGTACGTGCCCTACGGTCTCTACGAGCCGGTGCAGCAATTCCTGGACACCACGCTCGGGAGCTGACGACTCAAACTCGGCGAAGGCTCTGTGGGCGGCGAGGTCGGCTCTATCTCAGTTAGCGTTAAAGGCAATTGACACTACGACAGAGAGTAAGGCCGTGCACCGGATCGCTCTTACTGCTGCTGACGGTGTGGGTCTTGATGCGGTCTTCCACCCGGTACCGCATGGTCGGACCGTTCGGGGAGTCGTGGTTCAGGCTCACGGTATCGCCGCTGACCTGGATGAGGGTGGCATGTTCGAGCGTCTGGCCGAGTCGCTCGTGGCGGCTGGATTCACGGTGCTGAGGTTCTCCTTTCGAGGCCATGGGGAGAGTGAAGGGAGCCAGCGCGGGATCACCATCTCAGGGGAACTGCTCGACCTCCAGGCCGCACTCGATCGAGCGCAGGACGAGGAGGCCGGCGCCCCGCTCTTCGTGATCGCCGCGAGCTTCGGGGCGGTGGCCACGTGCCTCTCCCTGCGCTGGTTGTCCGGGAAGTTGGCCGGACTGGTGCTTTGGAACCCCGTGCTGGATCTGCGGCGCACCTTCCTGGAACCGGAGCTTCCGTGGGGGCTGGAGAACTTCGGACCAGAGGCACTGAAACAGCAGGAGGAATCGGGAGTGCTGCTGCTCGACGGTGAGTTCGAGCTCAGCCGAGTGCTCTTCGCAGAGATGCGCCACTGGCAGCCCGGTGAGTCTTTCGTCGCCGATGCCACTTCGGCGCTCATCGTCCATGGCGACCAGGATAGTTACGTCTCCTACGACGTGGCACGTGAGGCGGCGGCCCGGCACGGGAACTGCGACTTCCACACCGTGCGAGGGTCCGACCACGGCTTCGACTCCCGTGACCGGGAGGACGAGGCGATCGAGGTGACGGCCGACTGGCTCATTGCACGCTCCAGGAGCGGACAGTGACGCGTGGCCTCTACGGGCCAGTCGTGTTGTCGGACTCCGTGCGGCTCGGAGAGTCGCGAGCGCTGTCTACTCGACCGAGTCGAGCAGTAAGGCTGCCCGTTCTCGCAGCGGCGTTGCGCGGTCGAGGTGGTCCCCGCGCTCGGCGCTCTGGAGCAGCATGGTGATGACGGCCAGTTCGGAGAAGCGGCCGGCAGGGGTTTCCAGGACGTGGCCGAGGTGGTGCCTCACCTGTGCGGCGACTTCCGGGACGAGGAGTGAGTAGCTGTGCAGCATGGCAGCGTCGAAGCCGACCGGTGGCATGCCCCAGCCCTCCCAGTCGAGGAGCACCAGGCCATGGCATCGGCCGGCCGTCAATTGCTTCCGATGTACCGCAGTCGTCGGCTCATGGCCACTCCTCTCACCGTCGGACGGGCTGAACCAGCGTGCCGTGAAGCCGCCCGTTGAGAAGCCCCGATTCTCGAATATTCCCCCACGACGCACCGCACTTCGTTCACCCGGCCGACTTCCCGGGCGACAGCCCGAACTGGACGAGAGCTGCTCGCCGCTCGGACGGCGACCGCGACCCGAGCGGACTGGGCGCTGGGTGACGGGGAGGACATGAGGGTTGGCGGTCCAGTGCTCGCGGGGTCAGACGGTGTACCGGTCGTGCGGGGTGGCTCGCTCCCACACCGTTTCGAAGGCACTGGCGCACAGCTTCACGACGGCGGGTTCGGTGTCGAAGGTGTCGGCGGTCCAAGCGCCGTCGCCGGTGAAGTGGTGGAAGCGGACCAACCGGCCGTCGAACAGCCAGAAGTCGTTGCCGGGCAGTGCGATGTCAGAAGCGAGTCGGCGGGGCAGCCAGCGGACCTGTTCGCCTGCAGCGACGTTGGTGAAGGTGCCGGAGTGCTCGTACCTGATGTACTCGGTGACCGGCTCGGAGACGATCCGGGCCCGGCGCACGACGACGCCACGGTTCACAGTCTCGCTGATCAGGTCCAGGAAGGGGCGCCACCAGGACGCCCGGTCGACGGGGTCGTACCTGAATCCGTCGCGCCACGCGGCGAAGGCTTCTGTCTCCTGGGTGACGGCGTAGGTGTCGCGCATCTCCAGGTGTACGGCGGAGTGCTCGGTGGCGCTGAGGAGTTCAGCGAAGGTCGGTTCGTTCTGCGGCATCGCACGCCTTTCGGAGGATCGGCACCATGCGGGCCGGGATGCGGATCAGACCGTCGACCGCACGGGCCTCGACGCACTCGTTCGACGCGCCGCTGTAGCTGGATTTCTGCCAGCCGACGCTTCTCAGGGCCCTGGAAGGCGGCTTCGAGCCGCCTCGATCTCGGATCGGGCGGCGGCGCCGAATACGGCTTGGTTCCGCAGGGCGGCGAACACCCGGACGAAGTACGTGATGTTCTCGGGTCTCGACGTCTGGAACGCCCCCGACCAGAACTCCTGCTTGAGCAGGCTCTCGTCGAACAGGTAGAAGCCCTCGCCCGGGTAGAGCGACCGCTCCCGGCCTTGGGGGATGATCCCGATGGACACGTACTGGAGCTTCATCACCTCCAGCAGATGATCGAGTTGGCCGTTCATCACCGCTGCGCCTCCCGTGTTGTTGGTCAGCGCGGACGCTTCCAGGAGGAACGAGAAGATCGGCGCTCCGGTACCGAGGAAGCGCTTACGGGCCATCCGGTTCTGTGCGGCCTCCTCGACGTCGTCCAGCGGTAGACCGTGCAGCCTGGCGTGGATGGCGAACTGCGCCTTGGCGTACTCGACGGTCTGTAGGAATCCGGGGATGAACAGCGACTCGTACACGCGCAGGAGCCTTGTCTTCGCGTACAAGTCCATGGCTTGGAACTGGAGACGCTTCATCCCCGGCCGGTGCCAGCGCTTGTAGTCGGTCCACATCTGCTCGATCTCACGGCTCACCGCGATGAGTTCGGGGATCTGCCCTTCGATGCCGCAGGCCGTCGCCCACTTCTGGATGTCGTCCTCGGTCGGGATCTGTGTCCCGTGCTCGATCTTGGACACCTTGGTCTTGTGCCAACCGCAGCGCCGCGCGAGTTCGACGCCCGACAGCTTGGTGTCCCGACGCAGTTCCTTGAGCTGAGTTCCGAATGCGCGCTTCGCGGACTCGGATGGTTCTTGGTCTGACATGCCGTCAGGACTTGTACTTACCGTTGGGGACGCCGAGCGACCATGCCCGATCGAACGCCTCATTGCAGAACCCGACCACGTCCGGGTCGGTCGAGAGCTGGATCTCGGCCTGCTGGTTGTCTCCCCCCATGAGGTTGAAGATCACCAGGTCATCACGGATCAGACAGTCGTTCCCGGGCAGGGGCACCGACGACACTAGAGCACGGGGGAGCCACCGAAGACGCTCCTCGGGGTCGGCCAACTCGACCGCCATCCGCTGGTACTCCGAGAGCGGCTCTGAGACGACCCGCACACGCCGGTAGGGGAAGCCGAGAGCGGCCTTCCCGGTCAGAAACGCACGATGCCCACGCATCGTCTCGTCGACCGTCGCACGGTCGCCCGAGCGCCACGCCTCGAACAGCGGGCGGTCCACCTCGTAGAAGTCCCGGAGCTCCAGCTTCCGGACCTCTTGGGCGGGCTGACCGAACAGCAGCTCAAGTCGGCGTGATGCCGAGATCAATTCCATAGCGCTCCCTGACGTACTTCCGCACGAACACATCCATGGTCCGCCCGGACATCTCCCCGAACGTCTCGTCATCGGCCAATCCGACGAGCTGATCCCGGACCTTCGGTCCGCGCTTCTTCAGCTGCACGATCCAAGACTCACGGTCGGTCTCGTAGAAGGTCTCGCACTCGACGCCCCCCTGGGACTCGGGGTCCGTGCAGAAGAACGTAGCGGTCAAGTCGTCGCCGTCGCTGCGTTGTTGCCGCATGTTGCTCCTCCCTGATCCGGCCGCGTGTCACATCCGACCTTCGCCCCGCGACTACCCCGAGGTCAAGCGGACGGCAGCGCCGCACCCTCTTTCAGGAGACTTCCAGCAACTTCGAGCAACTTCGTTGAATGCCGCCGGCCGACGCTCCTACGGTCTTGTCCAGTGCCCCACCGCGTTGGTGAAGGAGAGGGACTGAGGATGAGTGCTGCCCTCGGACGCGACCATGCCCCCAAAGGGGACGGTGCGTGCCGCGTTCGCCGTCCCGGCGCCCGAGTGGAAAGCCTTGGACGGATCAGGCGCCGCCACGTGGTGAACGCCCGCAGACGTGGCTGACGCTCCTGACCTGATCCAAGGCGAACTCGACGGGTCCGGCGAAACCGGGCCATCCACCGGACCCGACGCGCTGGAGCCGGCGGAGTCCGACACCATGGTCCGCCTCCGGGCCGCCGTCCAGCAGCTGAACAACGACCGCCTGCTGATTCGGCCGCCCAAGAACCCATGAACTCCCGTGCCGGACCGTGGTTGGACTTCCGGCGCGGGCGGCTCACCCCGGCCAGCTGCTGGCAGGCCGTCAGGCCGAGGTGAGCTCTGCTCCACCACACGGCCCGGCCGCCATCAGGCGAGCCAGGACGGTTCCTCGGTAAGGAGTGAAGCCAGTATGACGACCCCCAGGCCGGCTGACAGGCCCCCCGGTCCGATGCCGCCCGACAGCGACACCACCGCCCCCACCAACGAGTAGGAGGAACGGCCATGACCAGCGCGAGGATGAAGCACAAGGGAGAGCCGAAGGACCCGCCGAAGCACCGGGGCAACCCGGCGCCGGAGCCGCAGCCCACCCCGCAGCCGAAGTAGCCGTGCCGATCCATCCGGGCAAACCCGGGCTCGGGCAGCTGACACCCCCGCCGTCGAAGAGCTGACACACTGGACGGCCTCCGCGCGCACGCGGCGTGGGGGCCGCCCCGTCGCAAGGGAGAGCACAAATGACCGATCAGGACAGGTTCCTGATTGCCTATGCCTCACGCCACTACGCGGACGCGGACTGGACCACGAAGGCCGACCGCTGGACCGCGTCGTTCTACACCGAGGCCGACACCACGGTCTTCGGCACGGCCGAGATCACCCGTGTCGCCCTCGGCGCCGTCCCGAACCCCCGTCAGACACTGGACGCGGATCCCGGGGTGCTGGACCGAATCCCCCGCGTCGTCTTCACCGAGGACGGCCGACTCGTTCCGCTGGTGGCCGAGCTCAACCCTTCACTCCTCCTACTGCTTGAGTCGGTGGAAGTCACCGAGGAATGGCGGGGCAAAGGCGTAGGGATGAGCCTGGCCGTCACCGCGCTGCGCCGACTGGCCATCCCCGGAACCGTGGCCATCTGCTACCCCGCGCCGATCCACCCGCAGCACGGTCCGGGCGAGGTGTGCAGCTACGAGTCCGATGATCCGGAGGTACGGAGGGCGGACGAGGAGGCGGTGGTGAAGCTTCGTCGGGCATGGGAGCGGCACGGGTTCGAGTTGATCGCGGACGGTGTGTACGGCTTGCGGGTGGGGCCCGCGTAGTCCTCCGCGCCGAACGGCGCGGCCCCTCGCTCGGGGGGAGGGGGAGCGAGGGGCCGTCGGGGGTGGGGCGGGGCTAGGCGGTGAAGTCGGCGTGGTGGTCGAACTCGCCGGCCTTGATGCCCTGGAGGAACTTGGCGAACTTGAGGGGGGTGGTGCGGGCGATGACGTCGCCGTCGTCGGACTCGCGGAGTTCGACCAGGCCGTCGACTGTCCGGACCTCAACGCAGTTGTTGCTGTTGGCGGTGTAACTGGACCGCTGCCAACCGACGTCACTCATGCTTGACCTTCGCCTCTTTCATGATGGAGCGGATGAAGTCCCGCGACTGATACTCCGACAGAGCGACGGACTCGATCCGCGCCAGGATCTCCCGGTAGCTTGCCAGGTGGGCGGGCGAGTCGAAGAGGTGGGAGCTGAGTGACGAGTCGGCCTGAACGGTATCCAGCTCGGGTACTGGCCCTTCCGCGTAGAACAGGTTCTCGCTGGGGCCGGGAAAGTCCTCGGTGTCGAAGGGCACGATCCTGATCGAGAATCCAGGGAGTTCGGAGTCCTCCAGGAGGCCACCCAGCTGCTCGTGGAGCACTCCGTACTGACCGTACTGGATTCGCAGAGCAGCCTCGTGGATGAACGCCACAAACGGGGTCCCGCCAGAGCGGATCAACTGCTGCCTACGAAGCCGGAACGTGGTTCGCTGGTCGACATCCTGCTGCGGAAGTGGCGGAAAGCCCTTCGTGAACACGGATGCCGTGTAGGAACTCGTCTGTAGCAGTCCCGGGATGAAGGTCATGTTGAAGACGGTGATTCCCGTCGCGTGGCCCTCGATCTCCGCCACGTCGAGGAAGTCGGCCGGGAGAACGCCCCGGTACTCCTCCCACCAGCCCTTCTCTCGCTCGGTGGCCATCACGGCGAGCGCGTCGATGAGCGGCTCGTTGGCACACTTGCAGGCCGTAGCAACGGTACGCAGGCGCTCGGCGCTGACGCCGATCTTGCCCGCCTCCATCTGAGTCACCTGAGTGGGGTTCAGGCCGAGCGTACGAGCGAGCTGGCTGCCACCCATTCCGGCCTGCTCTCTCATCCGCCGCAGCTCAGCGCCCAGGCGGCGTTGACGCAGGGTCGGGTCGCGGCGAAGTGGCATGGCGTCCTCTCGATCAGTGTGGGATCAGTCTGCCGCCAGCGCCGAGAGCAGGTCCACCGAGCTCGGGATCCCACGGGAGAGGGAACTTTACGGCACGTGCCTTCAATTGAAGTCAGGCTGCGCTATCGTCGTTCTCAGGTCGATCCGACGGATCGTCAGTAACGCCTGTCACCAGGGCAGTAGGCGCCTGCTGCCCTCATGCCTCGTGCTCCGCAGAGCAGCCGCACGCGCCCGGCCTGGCTCACGGCGACGCATCCGCCGATCACCTCACCACCTCACTGAACCCAGCACATGGAGTTCCGCCATGCGTACCTTCAGCCTGCCCGAACCCCCGCCCGACTGGTCCACCGCCCGCGAGGAGCTGCGCGAGGCCCTCACCTGCGTCGGGTGGCCCGCCGACCTCATCTGCGACGCCGAACTCGCCCTCCACGAGCTCTTCGTCAACGCCTGGAAGCACGGCGGCAGCCCCGCGCCCACCGTCGTCGTCGTGCTCCTCGACCGCACGCTCCGGGTCTCCGTCGCCGACGACAGCCCCCACCTGCCCGACCAGCGCACCGCGTGCTCCGCCGACCCCTACGAGCTCTCCGGACGCGGACTCCACCTCGTCCGCTCCCTCACCCACCGCTTCGGCACCGCCCCGCGCAAGCACGGGGGCAAGGCCGTCTGGTTCGAACAGGACTTCGCCGCATGAGCCCCATCGCGCCCGACGACCCCGCCACCCGCGACTACACCGACGCCCAAGTCACCGACCTGATCCGCGAACTCCAGGACAAGGGAACCAAGTTCGGCCTGCTCTGGGGATCCGCCCGCACCAACGGCACCGTCAACGGCCACACCCTCGTCAACTTCGGCAACGCGCCGGTAAGCACTGTGCTGAACCTCCTCGCCCTCATCGAGGAGGCCCGACCGTGGGAGTCGTGATCCCCATGCTCGTCCAGCAGGTGCGCACCGAACGCACCACCGTCGCCCACCTCGATGTCGAGACCGTCCCCGACGCGGCCCTCCAACTCCGCGCCGCCATCGACCTCGACATCAACGCCGCCCCCGGCGACCACCTCGCCCTCGCCCTCACCCGCCGCCAGGCCGAGGACCTGCTCCACGACCTCGCCGACCACCTCGGCCACCGCCTGCTCGGAGTCCGCCGATGATCGCCCTCGCCGCCGTCTACACCCTCGCGCTCCTCCTCGCCGGCGCCCTCCTCGGCGTCGTCACCACCCTGCGCCTGACCTGGCCCGACGTCAGGCATCCCCCGGCAGCAAGTGCTGGTTCACCTGCTGGAAGGACCAGACACCGGCAGTGCGCGTGAACACCCAGACCAGGTCGAAGCGGTCGCCCGGCCAGGCGCTCGGCGCTCCGGCATCCGGCGCCAGCGCCAGTGCCTTGACGATCGCCGGGATCCGGGTGTGCTCCCAGCAGATCAGCACCGGGCCCGGCTGCGCAGCAGCGGCGCCCGCCAACGCGGCCTCCTGCGACTCGGCGTAGGTCAGGTCGAGGGTGAGGCCGAGCTGCTGGGCGAGCGGGGTGACGGTCTCGCGCATCCGGTGGGCGCCCGCGTGCGGGCCGGTGTCGGTGGCGGCGTAGACCTTCGCCGGGGTGCGCAGGCCGGTTGCGGGCTGCGGGGTGAACAGGTGCGGCAGTGCGTCGGCCCGCTGCCAGCCCCGGTCGGTCAGCGAGCTCTTGTCGGGGTGGCCGGTCTCGTCGTGGCCGGCCGCGCCATCGGCCGGCTTCTCGCCGTGACGGATGATCATCACCGTCACGTCCGCTCCCGGGGCGGCAGCCGATGCGGCGTCAGCCCCGTGCTTCTTCTTCGAGGTCGACCCACAGCCCGCCAGCAGCAGCGGGGCCGCGGCGAGTCCGAGCAGCACGCGGCGCCGACTCTGATTCACCTGCACTTCCCTCCCCCTTCACACAGCATCAATGCATCGCCCAGGAACGGTAGCGGTCGCGGATGAGAGTTCGCTCAAGCACGACCGTTGCACAGCTGTTGCAGGGCGAGTGGCGCGGCTCACTGCCCGCCGGTGCGGGAGCATGATCACATCGGTTGGTGTACCGGATCGAGAACCGCCCACGTCCACTGGCCGCAGCGATAACCGTCGCGGTCGCCGGCCTGCTGCTCGCGGGCTGCGACGGCGAGGCCGCCGCCCCGTCCGCCGCCAGCCCCGGCGCGTGCGGAGTCCCGTCGGCCACCCCCGCACCCGCGCGGGACGGGGTGCGGATCACCGCCGTCGGCCCCGGCTGCGCGCAGTACGAGGTGACCAACCCGGACACTGAACCGGCCGACGTGGCAGTGCTGTTCACGCAGTTCTCGCCGAGCGGCGGCGCGATCGGCAACCTGCCGCGGACCGTGACCGCCGTCCCGGCGGGGGCCACGGTGCGGGGGCAGGTCGAGCTGGACCGGTCCACGCCCGACAGAACGCACCTGAAGGTGGTCAAGGTCCGCCGGGTGCCGACCGCCGAGGCCCCGGCGCCCGGCGGCCCCTGCCCGGCCTCGGGCGTGCGGGTGTACGCGGACGACGAGCCCGACGCCGCGATGGGCCTGCGCGCGGTCGGCCTGCACCTGCGCAACTGCGGCACCGCCACGGTGAACGTCAACGGCTACCCGCAGCTGCAGCTGCTGGACGCGGACCACCGGCAGGTCGACGGGATCGACGTGCTGCGCGGCGGCGCGGCGATCGCCACCGGCACCGGCGCGGACACCCCGCCCGCGCCGATCGCGCTGCACCCGGGCGAGGGCGCCGTCGCGACCCTGGTCTGGCGCAACACCACCACCGACGGCACCCCGGTGAACGCCCCCTACGTCCGGGTGCGGGCCTTCGCGGGCGCCGCGCCGGTGATGGTCACCCCGGAGCTCGACCTCGGCACCACCGGACGGCTCGGCGCGGGCGCCTGGGTGCGGGAGGCCGCCCAGCCGTAGTGGGCCAGTGGGACCACCAGGACCACCGGGCCCCCTGGGACCACCGAGCACCCTGGCCGCCGGTCGGCCGCGCAGCCCTCCTAGTATCGTTCCGCATTCTCCGGCGGACGCCGTGCCTGACCGGCCCTGCCCGTCGCCCAACGCCACGCCAGCACGACGCGCCGCCCCATCGCACGGCGGAGCGGACCGTGCACCGAGGAGGAACGTTCATGCACGCGCGGAAGATCGGTGCCGTCGCCGCGGCGGCCATAGCCGTCGTGGCCGCCCACGACCTGCTCCAGAAGAAGCACGCGCTGCTGCGCAACTTCCCGGTGCTCGGACGTGCGCGGTACGCGCTGGAGACGATCGGGCCGGAGCTGCGGCAGTACATCGTGGCCTCCAACGAGGAGGAGCGGCCGTTCAGCCGTGACCAGCGCAGCTGGATCTACGCCTCCGCCAAGGAGGAGAACAACTACTTCGGCTTCGGCACCGAGCTCGACGTCGAGCACGTGCAGGGCCACGCCTACCTGAAGCAGCGCACCTTCGCCGCCACCGCCCTGCCCGACGCGCACGACCCGCAGTCGCCGATCCCCTCGGCCAAGGTGCTGGGCGGGCCGCGCGGGCGGGCCAAGGCGTTCCGGCCGGCCAGCGTGGTGAACATCTCGGCGATGAGCTTCGGCTCGCTCTCCGGCGCGGCCATCACCGCGCTCAACAAGGGCGCGGCGCTGGCCGGCACCATGCACAACACCGGCGAGGGCGGCCTCTCCCCGTACCACCGCAACGGCGGCGACCTGATGCTGCAGATCGGCACCGCCTACTTCGGGTGCCGCAACGAGGACGGCACCTTCAACCTCGACAAGCTCAAGGACGTCGTCGCGAGCGCGCCGGTCAAGGCGATCGAGATCAAGCTCTCGCAGGGCGCCAAGCCCGGGCTGGGCGGGATGCTGCCGGGCGCCAAGGTGACCCCGGAGATCGCCGAGATCCGCGGCATCCCGGTCGGCAAGGACTGCGCCTCGCCCTCGCGGCACACCGCGTTCGGCGACGTCGACTCGATGCTCGACTTCGTCGAGCTGCTGGCCACCGAGACCGGCCTGCCGGTCGGGGTCAAGAGCGCCGTCGGCGAGATGGGCTTCTGGCAGGAGCTGGCCACGCTGATGTCGCGCGGCGACCGCGGCGTGGACTTCGTGACCATCGACGGCGGCGAGGGCGGCACCGGTGCGGCGCCGCGGATGTTCGCCGACTCGGTGGCGCTGCCGTTCCGGATGGGCTTCTCCCGGGTCTACGGCGCCTTCGCCGAGCTGGGGCTGACCGACGAGCTGACCTTCATCGGCTCCGGCAAGCTCGGCCTGCCCGAGAACGCCGCGGTCGCCTTCGCGCTGGGCGCCGACATGGTCAACGTGGCCCGCGAGGCGATGCTCTCGATCGGCTGCCTGCAGACCCAGAAGTGCCACACCGACACCTGCCCGACCGGCATCGCCACCCAGAACCAGTGGCTGGCCCGCGGCCTCGACCCGGCGCTGAAGTCCACCCGCGCCGCCGTCTACCTGCGCACCCTGCGCAAGGAGCTGACCAAGGTCTCGTCGGCGCTCGGCGTCGCCCACCCGGGGCTGATCACGGCCAACGACGTCGAGGTGATGAACGGCGATTACGAGGCCCGCACGCTGGGCGGGGTCTACGGTTACAAGGACGGCTGGGGCGAGCTCGGCCCGGAGCTCGCCGCCGAGATCACGGCGCTGGTCACCGGCAACCCGAACTCCGGTTACCAGCCGGCCGTCTGACGATCCATCAGTCGAATTTGCACACCGTCCAGTCCCAGCTCCTGCCGAGGCGATCATGTCCGAAGAAGTGCGGTTCCCCAGCGTGGTCGGCCCCGAGCTGGCCGGCTCGATCGAGCTGCCGGAGGGCGAGGTCCGGGGCTGGGGGATCTTCGTCCACGGGTTCACCCTCGGCAAGAACTCGCCGGCCGCCTCGCGGGTCAGCAAGCAGCTGGCCCGCGAGGGGATCGGGATGCTGCGCTTCGACAACCTCGGCATCGGGGACTCCGACGGCGACTGGGGGGACGGGTCCTTCACCATCAAGGTGCAGGACACCGTCCGCGCGGCCGAGCTGATGGCGCAGCGCGGGACGCCGGCGGACCTGCTGGTCGGGCACTCCTGGGGCGGGGCCGCCGCGATCGCCGCGGCGGCGGACGCCCCCGGGGTCCGCGCGGTCGCCACGATCGGGGCGCCCTCCGACCCCAGCCACGTCGAGCACCAGTACGACGCGGTCGTGGAGCGGGTGCTCAGCGAGGGCTCGCACGAGTGGTTCGTCGGCGGGCGGACCCTGGTGCTCAAGCGCGCCTTCGTGAACGACGTCCGCCAGGCCCGGCTGCGCGAGCGGATCCGCGACCTGAACCGGCCGCTGCTGGTGATGCACTCGCCGACCGACGACACCGTGGACATCTCCAACGCCAGCGAGATCTTCCGCGAGGCCCAGCACCCGCGCAGCTTCATCTCGCTCGAAGGGGCGGACCACCTGCTGACCGTGCGGGGCCAGGCGCAGCGGGCCGCGCACATCATCAGCGCCTGGGCCGACCAGTACATCAACGCCGGCTGAGCGCGGCCGCGCCGGGCGCGGTTCGCACTCGACGGAACCGCTCCCGGCACGGCACGCGTCTTGGGGGCCATGGCTTCTGACGCAGCGCTGGACGACTCGACCCTGCCGGTGCCCGCGAGCCGGGCGGCCGAACCGGCCGAGGCCCGGACCGAACCGGCCGGGCCGGCCGAGGCTGCCGAGCCGCTGGTCGGCTCGGCCACCGGCAGCCGGCCGGTCGTCGTCGTCACCGCCATCGCGCTCAAGCCGCCGGCCCGGGAGGCCCTCGCCGAGCGCCTGGGCCCCGGCCACATCGTGGTGGACATCCGCGAGGCCGGGCCGGACGCCGACATCGTGCTCATCCCGGCCGTCAGCGCCGAGCTGCTCGGCCTGCTGCGCGGGCAGTTCCCGCAGGCCCGGCTGCTCGCCACCGAGTTCACCGACGACAGTTACGACGCCGACTTCCGGGGCCCGATCAGCCGGATCCTCAGCAGCGACATCGACGGCTACTTCATGGCCCCGACCATGGACGACCTGGCCCGGGTCACCCGGAACGCCGGCCGGGCGGTCGCGGGCGCCCTCACCGCCGGCCCGGGCGACGGCGGCCGGCCGCCGGTCGACCTGCTGGCTGCCAACCGGCGCCTGCTGCTGGAACGCGCAGAGCCGCAGCAGCCCGAGCGGTCCGCCCCGGCCGACGGCGTCACCATCGACCTGGACGCCTGGGCCGGTGCGCTGGACGGCGACGCCCGCGTGCTGGCCGACCTCGCCTGGCCGCTGGTCCGGCAGTTCCTCGGGCAGGGCCTGCCGGTCACCGTGGTCGGCGACCCGCCCGAGGCCTGGACCGAGCGGGCCCGCGCGGCCGGGGTCCGGGTGCGCGGGTCGGCCCGCCCGCTCGCCGGCTGAGGCTCGATCAGCCCAGGTCGGCCACCAGGGCGGCGATCGTGTCGAGCGGCCGGTGCGCGGCGAGTTCGCCGCGCAGCGCCCGGGCCCGCTCGCGGTGGGCGGCGTCGCCCAGCACCCGGTCGACGGCCCCGGCGATCGCCGCCGGCTCGGGGCGGCCGGTGCGCAGGTCGACGCCCGCGCCGGCCCACTGCACCCGGGCGGCCACCTCCGGCTTGTCCTCGGTGGCGCCCGCGACCACCAGCGGGACGCCGTGCCGCAGCGCGGCGTGCACGCCGCCGTAGCCGCCGTTGGTGACCAGCAGGTCGGCGTGCGGCAGCAGCAGCTCGAAGGGCAGGTAGCCGCCGACGCGGGTGTTGCCGGGCAGCTCCCCCAGCAGCTCGGCCAGCTCCCCCGGACCGTCCGCGCGGGCGGTCGCCGCGACCAGCAGCACGTCCCGGTCGGCCAGGCCCCGCACGGTGGGCGCGACCAGCTCGCTGAGGTCGCGGTTGGCGACGGTGCCCTGGGTGACCACCACGACGGGCCGGCCGCCCGTCAGCTCCGGCCACCAGTGCGGCAGTTCGACGGCCTCGACGAGCGGCGCCGGCAGGGCGCCGACGCACCGGAAGTTGGCCGGCGCGTCGCTGCGCGGGTACTCCAGCCCCGGCACGGTCAGCAGCAGGTAGTGGTCGGCGAGGGCGGGGATCACGGCGCGGTGGGAGCCCGCCGGCAGGATCAGCCCCAGGCCGGCGAAGGTCTCGGCAAGGTAGTCGGCGAGCGGCGCGAGGGCCTGCGCCACCCGCTCGTTGAGCGTCCGGTTGCGCGCCCGCCCGGCCTCCCCCGGCTCGGGCGGCAGGGCCAGGCCGAACGGGGCGGTGTCCACGCTCGGCAGGGTGGGCGCGCTGGTGCCGATGCTGATCACCGCGGGCCGCCGCTGCGGCGGCAGCGCGAGGGCGAGCGCCGCCGCGCCGTTGAACGCCAGGTCGGCGATCACCGCGTCGGCCGGGAACTCGGCGAGCAGCTCGCGCAGCGCCCGGTACTGGCCGGGCACCGGGTCGGTGAAGATGTGCTTGACGTCGAAGACCAGCCGCTCCGGGCCGGGCGCCGTGGCCTCCCGCGCCGGGAACCAGGCGGCCAGGTCGCGGTCGTCGAAGTCGGATTCGGCGGGCAGCGCGACGAACCGCGCACCGGTCTCCGCCGCCGCCTTCGCGAACCGCGAGCCGCCGAGGAAGACCACCTCGTGGCCGCGGGCGACCAGGTCGGCGGTGATGGCGAGCAGCGGGCCGGTGTGGCCGTGCACGGGTATGGCGGCGGTGATGATGCGGGACATCCTGGTCCTCTCGATTCACGGTCACTGCATTGGCGCGCGCTGTCAGGTCGTCAGAACCACTCGTGGGCCGGGCGGGAGAGCACCTGACGCACCAGCAGGAGCGAGCGCAGTTTGGCGGCGGTGTCGGTCAGCATACTGACCATCATCAGCTCGTCGGCCTCCGTGTCCACGAGCAGCTCCGCCAGCCGCTGCCCGACGCTCTCCGGGCTGCCGACCGCCTGCGCGGCCTGGTGCTGGTCCGCCCACTCGCGCTCCTGCGCCGTCCAGCGGTGCGCGCGGGCCTCCTCGGCCGAGGGGTACGGGGCGATCGGGGCACTGCGGGCCCGCAGCATGCACAGCTCCAGCGGGTCGCACAGCCGGGCCGCCTGCGCGTCGTCGTCCGCGCAGACCACCTGCACGGAGAGCATGGTGTGCGGCTCGGCCAGGTGGGCGGAGGGGCGGAACTCGCCGCGGTAGGCGTCGAAGGCCGCCCGGGCCGAGCCGGGCTTGAGGTGGTGGGCGTAGGCGAAGGGCAGGCCGAGCCGGGCGGCGGTGCGGGCGCTCGCGGTGTTCGTGCCGAGCAGCCACACCGCCCCCGCGCCGAGCCGGCGGCCCGGGACGGCCGTGACCTCCTCGAACGGGTGGCCGGCCGGGAAGCCGCCGCCCAGGAACCCGAGCAGGTCGGCGAGCTCCTCGGGGAAGCGGTCCACCGGGAGCCTGCGCAGCGCGGCCGCCGTGCGCGGATCGGTGCCGGGCGCGCGGCCGATGCCGAGGTCGATCCGGCCGGGGTGGAGCGCGTCGAGGGTGCCGAACTGCTCGGCCACGGTGAACGGCGGGTGGTTGGGCAGCATCACTCCCCCCGAGCCGAGCCGGATCCGCCGGGTGGCCGCGCCGATCGCCGCGAGCAGCACCGCCGGCGAGGAGGTCGCGATGTTGGGTGCGCCGTGGTGCTCGGCCACCCAGAACCGCGCCAGGCCCAGCCGGTCCGCCTGGCGGGCCAGGCTGATCGTCCGGGCGAGGGCCCGGCCGGGCGTCTCGCCCCGTTCGACCGGGCCGGTGTCGAGGACGGACAGCGGGACGCGGGTGGGCGGTGGCATCGGGCGTACTCCGGAGGGCGGCGGATCGGGGTAGGTGGCGGCGGGCGGGCCGCTCGGTGAGCGGCCCGCCCCCCCGGGGGTGTTTCGGTGTGCGTCAGTCGACGTCGCACTCGTCGCTGATCGCGCTCAGGTGCAGCTCGGCCTCGGCGGCGGCCTCGGCGGTCAGGGTCTGCAGTGCCAGCACGTTGTTCATCGGGTTCGGTTCCTTTCGAGTGGGTGGTGATGGTTGACGCTCAGTCGGGCACCGGGGCCAGGAAGCCTCCCGGCCCCGGTTGGAGTGCCCGGCCGAGCGCGAGGAGGACGCCGCTTGAGCCGCTCGCGAGATCGCAGCTGTAGCGGCGGCCGTCCCCACCGAGGAAGCGGAAGCCGTCCCCGTGCGGGATCGCATGGGTGGTCAGGCACCTGGCGGACCGGTCGACCGTCTGCCGGGCAGACGCTCCACCGGACCAGGCCGCGTGGTCGGTGAGGAAGATCAGGAGACCGGCGAGGCCGCGGAACAGGCCCGCCTTCACGGTCAGGGGCTTGGAGGCGTCGGCGACGATCCGCCCGAGGGCCCCCGTCAGCCGGTCGTCCGCCCCGGGCCGGGCGAAGCCGAGCAGCGCGAGGCCGACGCCGGCGGAGCCGCCGGCCAGGTACGGGACGGCCCGGCGCGATCCCGCCGTCGGGGCGAACGAGAGTGCGCCGCCCGGGAGTTCGACGGCCCGGTCGAGCTCCTCGTGGATCAGCCGCAGCCCGGTGCGGTAGTGGCCCTGCCGGCCGGTGGCCGCGGACAGCTGGCGCAGGAAGTGCGCCAGACCGGCCCGGCCCGCCAGCAGACCGCGCGGGTCGGCCGCCCCGAAGGCCTCGCCGGCCCGGGTGGCCGCGGCGATCCGGTCGCCCAGCGCGTCGGCCCGCTCCAGCAGCCGCTGGTCGCCGGTGCGGGCGTGCACGGCGAGCAGCGCGAGGCCGATCCCGGCCGCGCCGTCGCCGAGCGTCACGCAGGTCAGGCCCAGCGGGTGGTTCACGGCGTGCTCGGCCAGCGCCGTCGCGGCGTCCGGCTCGCCGAGCTCGGCGAGTGCCCAGGCGATGCCCGCCGTGCCGCAGTTCAGGCCGGGCGGGAGCTCGGCGCGCCCGGCCAGTGCGGCGCGGCGCAGCCGTTCGGTGAACTCCGCCGGCACCGGGACGGCGGCCTGTCGCAGGGCCGACAGGATGCCCGCGAGGCCGTGCGCGTAGCCGAGCCGGTTGGTCCGGTAGGCGTCCGGCGCGAGCGGGAACACCGCGTCCTCGGGCCCGCGCCCTGCCAGGGCCAGCAGGCCGCGGGCCACGCCCGCGGTGAACTCGGGCAGCGCGGTGTCCAGCGGTCGGGCCGGCCGCGCCGGGACGAACTCGGTTGCCTTGCGCCACAGTTCCGCCGGCACCGGCGACAGCGCCGTCAACTCCCGCTCCAGCAGCGGGAGGTTGGCCGGTGACCGGTCGAGCACCGGGTGCAGCGGGAAGAGCAGGCAGAGCAGCACCGCCGACAGCGCGTAGCGGTCCCGGCCCTCCCGGTCCTCCCCGAACAGGCCGCGTGGCGGGGCGAATCCGGGGGTGCCGATGCGGAACGACGGCTGCCCGGCGGTGGTCGCCGTCTCGAAGTCGATCAGCCGCAGGGTGTCGCGGCCGTCCGGGCCCTCGTCGACCAGGACGTTGCGGGAGTTGAGGTCGCCGAAGGCGTAGCCCAGCTCGTGCAACCGGCCGACCGCGCGCTCCAGTTGCTCGGCCAGCCGCGTGCAGCGCGCGTAGTAGGCCGCGAACTGCTCGCGGGTGGCGGCGGCCCGGGCGACCGGCGCGTGCCGCGCCGTCCACTCGTGCAGCGAGGTGCCGCCCAGGAACTCGGTGACCAGGAACTCGTGCTCCCACTCCCGCAGGTAGCCGAGCGGTTCGGGGGCCAGGCCCGGCGCGGCGGCGTGCAGGGCGACCAGCGTCCGGTGCTCCCGGCGCAACCGTTCCTGCGCGCAACTGCCATCCGGCGAGAGCCCGTTGTGTGCCCGGGCCTCCTTGACGAACACCTTGCGGCCGGTGGCCCGGTGCTGTCCGAGGTAGCTGCCGCCGGCGTTGCTGTGGCGCAGGGCGGCGGTGATCTCGTACTCCCCCAGCACCACCGGCCCCGCCGACGCGGGCTCCGGCTCGGCCTCGGGCTCCGCGAACGGGTCGCGCACGCCGTCGGGCAGGGTGAACGCCGGGAGCCGCAGGTCCGCCACCCACTCGCCGTCCGGCCGCCGGATCAGCCGCGCCACCGTGCCGTCGGCGCGCAGCCGCCGGGCCGGGCGGAACCCGCCGTACCGGTAGTGCACGGTGGGCGAGTCCCGGTAGCGGCGGTCCGTCAGCACGAACGGCCCCGGCTCGTCACCGAGCCGCTCCCGCAGCGCCTCCAGCACCTCCCGGGCCCGCTCGACGTCCACCGGGTAGCCGGCGATGAACTTCCCGGCCTGCTGGCGCGGACCGTGCTTGTGGTGCAGGTAGCGGAAGTACGCCTCGGCGGACAGGTGCTTGAACACCACCCGGTGCGCGAAGAACACCTCGGCCGCCGCGTCCAGCACCTGCCCGGCCCGCGCCGCCGTGGCCGACACGTGCACCTTCCAGCCCTGCACGGGCAGCCCCCCGAGCGACTCGCCCGGCGGCACCCAGTACGTCCACACCCCACCCGTGCGCCACTGCCACCCCGCGCCGACCCGCCCCGGCGCGAACGGCGCCCCGGGATCGGGCGCCGCCTCCAGCGGCAGGTAGAAGTCCCGGTCGGCCAGCGTGTGGGCCAGGCCGTCGGACGCGCTCTCGTTCATGCCGGTCACCGTGCCGGGCGGCGTTCAACAGTCGATGGACATCCCGGCGTTCGCTCGTTGGTGCAAGCCCGGGTGTTTCCGGGGCGGAGCTGCCATAGTGTCCCGGTGACCGATGTAGCTGAGACTCCCGGTAGATCCGACCAATCCACCTCCCACCAGGGCACGTTGTCACTCGTGCAGGGCACCGCGATGTACGTCGGGGCGGTGCTGGGGACCGGGGTGATCGCGCTGCCCGCGATGGCGGCGAAGGTGGCGGGGCCGGCCTCGCTGCTCGCCTGGGCCGCTCTGGTGGTGCTGTCCGCGCCGCTCGCGGTGACGTTCGCGGCGCTCGGGTCGCGCTACCCGGACGCGGGCGGGGTCTCCTACTACGCGCGACTGGCGTTCGGGCCCCGGGCCGCCTCGATCGCGGGCTGGTGCTTCTACTTCGCGGTGCCGCCGGGCTCGGCGGCGGCGGGGCTGTTCGGCGGGGCGTACGTCTCCTCCGCGCTCGGCGGCGGGCGGACCACGACGGTGGTGACGGCGGCCGCCCTGATGGCCGTGGTGGGGCTGGCCAACTGGGTCGGGCTGAAGGTCTCCGGACGGTTCCAACTCGCGCTGGCCGTGGTGCTGGTGACGCTGCTGCTGGTCTCGGTCGCGTCCTCGCTGCCGCAGGCGCGGCTGTCCCACCTGCACCCGTTCGCGCCGCACGGGTGGTCGGCGATCGGGCCGGCCGCCGCGCTGCTGGTGTGGAGCTTCGCCGGCTGGGAGGCGATCACCTACCTGGCCGGGGAGTTCCGCTCCCCCGCCCGCGACCTGCCGAGGGCGACCGGGCTGGCCGTGCTGATCGTCGGCGCGCTCTACCTGGTGCTGGCCTTCGCGGTGATCGTGGTGCTCGGGCCGGGCGCGGCCAACTCCAGCGCGCCGCTCGGCGACCTGATGGCCAGCGGCCTCGGCGGCAACGCCCGGGTGCTGGCGGCCGGTGCGGCGCTGCTGCTGACCCTGGGAGCGATGAACGCCTACTGGGCCGGTGCCTCCAAGCTGGGTGCGGCGCTGGGCCGGGACGGGCAGCTGCCCGCCGTGCTGGCGCGCGGCAGCGTGGCGGGCGAGGTGCCGCGGCGCAGCCTGGCCGCGGTGGCGGTGCTCTCGCTGCTGGCGCTCGGCGCGGTGGAGGCGGCCGGTGTGGGTCCGGCACCGCTGGTGCTGCTGACCACCGGCTCCTTCGTGATGGTGTACGCGCTGGGGGTGGGGGCGGCGGTGAAGCTGCTGCCGCGGCGCAGCGTGGCCTGGGGCGCGGCGCTGGTGGCGCTGGCCGCCGTGGCGGTGCTGCTGGTGATGTCGGGTCAGTACCTGGTCTGGCCGCTGCTGCTGGGCGCCGGGGCGCTGGCCTACGGGAAGTACGGTCCGGGCGCCCCGGCTCAGGTCACCGAGGCGGCCTGAGCCGCCCCGGGGCGGGTGTCGTGCACCCCGCCCCGGGGCGCATCTGACGTGCCGTCAGCGCACCGCCGCCGCCCGGGCCAGGTCGTCCGTCAGGTCGGCGGCCGCCCGGCGCAGCGAGTCGGGCAGCTGACCGCTGTCCAGCAGCGCCCGGGCCAGCCGCACCGTCTCCGGGCGGGCCGAGTGCTTCGGGTAGAGCGCCTTGACCAGCAGGTCCAGCACCAGGTCGCCCTGCTTGCCGGCCACCGCGGGCAGCTCCTCGAAGAACCGCACCACGTACGGCGCCGTCAGCTGCTCCTGCTCGGGCTGCCAGAAGCCGCCGGCCAGTGCGAAGACCTCGAAGTTGGAGAGCTCGCCGGGCGAGAGCAGCGCGTTCCAGGCGGCCTCCTTCGCGGCCGGATCGGGCAGCGCGGCCCGGCACCGGAGGGCGCCGAGCGCGCCGTCGGAGGAGGCGTCGGCGGCCTGCGCCGCCTCGATCCCGGCGGCGTCCAGACCGCCGAGGGCGGTGAGCCGCAGCCGGATCCGCCAGGCCAGGTCGGTGTCCAGGGCGAGGCCGGCCGGCAGTTCCACCGGGCCCAGCCAGCCCGCGAGTTCGGCCGCGTCCGGGGTGAAGTCGAGCAGGCCGCGGAAGAGCGTGAGGCCCTCCTCGGCCGCCGGGCCGGTGGCGGCGAGCCGCTCGCGCAGCGCGTCGGCGATCCGGGCCACCGCCGCCGGGCGCTCGGCCGGGTCCAGCAGGCTGTCCGCGACCTGGAACCTGGCCTGCTCCAGCACCTCGGTGAGGATGGAGAGTTCCGGCTCCACGGCGACCATCTCGGCGACCAGCGCGAGGTGCGCGGCGGCGGGGTAGGCGCCGTCCTTGACGGCGAGCAGCAGCTGGCACCAGAGCATCGCGCGGTTGATCGGCGCGAGCCCCGCGAGCAGGCCCGGCAACGCCTGCTGGGAGCGCTCGTCGAGGCGGATCTTGGCGTAGGTCAGGTCGCCGTCGTTGAGCAGCAGCAGGGCGGGCACGGGCAGGCCGACCAGTTCGGGCACCTCGGTGCGGGCGCCGTCGACCACGGTGCGGAGCAGCGCGGTGCGGGTTCCGTCGGCGTCGTACAGGCCGATGTCCAGGGTATGCCGGCGCAGCACGGGGTGGGTGGCGGGGGCGGTCTGCAGGATCGCGGCGGCGCTGATCACGCCGTCGGCGGCGGCCAGTTCCGGCTCCAGGGTGTTGACGTTCGCCGACTTGAGCCAGCTGTCGGACCAGCGGGTGAGGTCCTGCCCGGCGGCCTCGCTCAGCGCGCTCAGGAAGTCCTGGTAGCTGGCGGTGCCGTGGGCGTGGCGTTCGAAGAAGAGCCGCAGCCCGGCGCGCAGCGCCTCGTCGCCGATCGCGGCGGAGAGCTGGCGCAGCGCGGAGTGCCCCTTGAAGTAGGAGATCCGGTCCAGGTCGAGCAGGGCGGCGGCGACGGACTCGCCGGCCACGCTGACCGGGTGGGTGGACGGGCGCTGGTCGGCGTCGTAGGCCTGGCCCTTGCGGCGGGCCGCGAAGGTGGTCGGCGGGCCGGTGAACCGGGTGACCTCGGAGGGGATGCGGTGCGCGAGGTAGTCGGCGAACGCCTGGCCCAGCCAGAGTTCGTCCCACCAGGCGTTGGTGACCAGGCCGGCCATCCACATCAGCGAGATGCCGTGGGCGAGGATGACCGCCCTGGTCTCCCGCTCGCTGTCGGGGGCGGCCGAGTTGAAGAGCCACTGCTCGCGCAGCAGCACCAGCCCGGGGTGGTCCAGCGAGATGACGCTGAACTCCGGCACGAACATCTGGTCGAACTTGGGCAGCGGGTAGCGGACGCCGAACAGCCGGTGGCTCTCGTCGAGGCAGCGCCGGGTGACGTCGAAGAGTTCGTCCAGGTCGGCGGCCAGCGCCTCGGCCAGCGAGGCCCGGCAGTGCAGGCCGAGCCGGATGCCGTCGTGGTCGGTGGTGAACGAGGTGTACGGACCGGCGGCGATCGTGGTGAGGTAGGTCGCCTGGGGTGCGGTCGGGCCGATCTCCCAGCGGCCCGGCGCGGTGCGGGTCGCCTCGGCGGTGGACAGCACCTGCCAGTGCTCGGGCGCCGAAACGGCGAAGGAGAACGGGGCCTTGAGGTCCGGCTGGTCGAAGCAGGCGAAGATCCGCGGCGCCTGGTCGGCGTAGGGGAAGCCGTAGACGTAGACCTGGCCGTCCGCCGGGTCGGTGTACCGGTGCAGGCCCTCGTTGCTGCGGGAGTACGGCATGTCGGCGACCACGAGCAGCTCGTTCTCGCCGGCCGGGCCGGACAGGCCGGTCAGTTCGGTCAGGCCGGACAGTCCGGTCAGGCCGGACAGTCCGGTCAGCGGGAAGCGCCCGTCGTCGAGCAGTGCCACGTCGAGCGGCGCGCCGTTCAGCACCACCTCGTGCAGCGCGGCCGGCCGGAGTTCGAAGAAGACCTCCGCCGCCGGATCGGCGGCCGAGAACCGGATGGTGGTGGTGGAGCGGAACACCCCTTCGGTGCCGGTGAGATCGAGCTCGACCCGGTAGCCGCCGACCGAAATGGCGCCGGCGCGGTGGGAGGCTTCCGCCTTGGTGAGGCTGGTCATGCAAACATCCCCTTTTCAGCAGCATTCTGAGGAGAATTCAGGGAATACGGGAATGCCCGGAGAAGCCCAGCGGCGACAATTGCGCCCTGCTGGACCCGGTCCCGACCCCGGGAGAGCCGACAGAGGGACATGATGCACGCCGCGGCGGGCCGTCGGCACCCCTGATCCGTGGTCATCAGCGGTTCGCTGGGCCACACTTGCCCCGGCCGGGAGTGCCGCCGTCCGCGTTCGAGTGTGGGGAACAAGCGGTTGAACACGCGCACCAGTGGTTGACAGCGTGATCACCGGCGGGCGGAGGGTTCTCAAAGCAGCCCATTTGCGGTCTGATTGGGCGGGCCCGGCCAGCCCGATGGCCGATCTCTCGACAGTCCGTCAGGGCCACTTGTAGGTTGTGCTATCGCGCTCGTACCCCCCAGGACTCCGGCGGACTCCACAAGACTCCAACGGTGCGACCAGGTGGGCGCGTTGGCCGTGCCGATCACGCAGGCCCGGGAAGGGAACCCAGAACCATGACCACCGGCAGTGACGACGCGACCGACCGGCCCCTTCTCCTCCTGGTCGCATCCGGTATGCGCCCCTACCGCGAGTACCTCCTGAAGTCCATCGCGACCCGCTTCGAGGTGCACCTCTTCCACACCGTCGAACCGTCCTGGGAGCAGGAGTACCTGAGCGGCTGGACGGTGCTCCCCGACACCTGGGACGGCCCGGCGATGGCCAAGGCGGCCCTGGACCTGCACGCCGCCACCCCGATCGCCGGCGTGCTCTGCTGGGACGAGGTCCGCATCCACGCCACGGCCTACATCGCCGAGGCGCTGGGCCTGCCCAACGGCGACCCGGCGGTGCTGTGGCGGATGCGCGACAAGGCGCAGACCCGCGCGGCGCTCGCCGCCGCCGGCGTGCCGCAGCCCGCCTCCGTGCCGGTCGGCACCGAGCAGGAGGCGCTGGCCGCGGCCGAGCGGCTCGGCTACCCGGTCGTGCTCAAGCCCCGCGGCTTCGGCGCCAGCCTCGGCGTGATCCGGGTCGACGACGCGGCCGCGCTGAGCGCCGGCTTCGCCTTCACCACCTCGATCACCATCCCGGACCCGGTCCGCTACAACTCCGCGGAGCGGTACCTGGTCGAGGAGTGCGTGACCGGCGAGGAGATCAGCGTGGACGCGGCGATCCGCGACGGCGAGGTGACCCCGCTGTTCATCGGCCGCAAGGTGGTCGGCTACCCGCCCTACGCGGAGGAGATCGGCCACTTCGTCGACGCCGACGACCCGTTGCTCACCGACCCGGCGCTGGTCGCCGCGCTCCGCGAGGCGCACGCCGCGCTCGGCGTCGAGAACGCCTGGACCCACTCGGAGTTCATGCTCACCGCCGACGGCCCCAAGCTGATCGAGGTCAACGGGCGGCTCGGCGGCGACCTGATCCCCTACCTGGGCCTGCTGGCCACCGGCATCGACCCCGGGCTGGCCGCCGCCTCGGTCGCCTGCGGCCTGGCACCCGACCTCACGCCGTCGCGCCAGCGGGTCAGCGGGGTCCGCTTCTTCTACGTCGAGGAGGAGGACACCACCCTCGGCGAGGTCGCCTTCGACGGCGAACTGCCCGCCGCCATCGACCGGTCGGTGGTCGTGGCCGCCCCCGGTGCCGTCGTCTCGCCGCCGCCGAAGGGCACCGTCTGGGGCCGGATCGCCTTCGCGACCGTGGCCGCGGACTCGGTGGACGCCTGCCGGCGGGCGCTGGACGAGGCCGGCGCCGCGCTGGTCGTCAACTCGGTCTGAACCACCCGTCCCACCCCTGTCGTCCGACTGAAAGACAGCCATCGCAAATGACCGAGAACGAGCAGCAGCCCACCTCCCAAGGCCCGGGCGCCTGGGTCACGTTCAAGGAGTCGAACCCAGCCGTCAAGGCGATCCTGGCCGGCGTCATCGTCAACCGGCTCGGCGCCTTCCTCACCATCTTCCTGGTGCTCTACCTGGTGTCGAAGGGCTACTCCACGGCTGAGGCCTCGCTGGCCCTCGGTGCCTACGGCGCCGGCGGCATGGTGGGCGTGCTGATCGGCGGCGCGCTCGCCACCAGACTCGGCGCACGGAACTCCACCGTGCTGAGCATGGCGAGTTCGGCGGTGCTGCTGGCCACGATCGTGTACGTGCCGAGCTACCCGGCGATCGTGGCCGCCGTCTTCCTGGTGAGCGCGGTCGGCCTGATCTACCGGCCGGCCTCGGCCGCGCTGCTGTCCGAACTCACCCCGGACTCCCGGCAGGTGATGATCTTCGGGATCTACCGCTGGGGCCTGAACCTGGGCACGATGGCCTCGCCGCTGCTCGGCTACGCGCTCTTCAACCTGCGCCACAAGAGCTACACCGTGCTCTTCTGGGGCGAGGCGCTGGTCGCGGTGGTCTACGCGCTGATCGCCTGGTTCCTGATCCCGTCCAAGCAGCAGGAGGCCGCGGCCGCGGCGGCGGTCAAGGCCGCCGGCGCCGACCCGGCGGCGGACCCGGAGCCGGGCGCCGCCGCGCAGGCCGCACCGGCCGAGGCGGGCGGCTACCGCACCGTGCTGCGCGACCGGCGCTACCTGTTCTTCCTGATCGGCATGCTGTTCAACACGATCGTCTACGTGCAGTACACCAGCACGCTGCCGCTGGACGTCGCCAAGGAGCACGTGAGCGTGCTCTGGTACACCCTGGCGGTGGCCCTCAACGGCTTCATGGTGATCGCCTTCGAACTGCCGCTGACCAAGTTCACCCAGAAGTGGCCGCTGCGGCTGACCGTGGTGGTGGCCTGGGCGCTGGTCGGCGTCGGCGAGATGTTCTACGGCTTCCCGCTGGGCGGGGCGGTCATCCTGATCGGCACCTTCATCTGGAGCTGCGCCGAGATCATGGCCGGCCCGGCGATCTTCTCCTACCCGGCCATCGCCGGGCCCGGCCACCTGAAGCCGATCTACATCAGCAGTTTCCAGTTCACCTTCAACCTCGGCACCGCGATCGGCCCGATCATCGGCGGCGAGCTCTTCCTGGGCCTGGGCCGCATGGTCTGGCCGACCCTCGGCCTGATGGCCGCCGCGGCCTGCGTGCTCGGCCTGTTCGCCTTCCCCGGCGCCAAGAAGTCCGCCGTGGGCGGGAGTCCGGAGCCGGAGCCGGTCAGCTCGACCGTCTGACCCCGGGTGCGGGCCGGCCGGCGACGGCCGGCCCGCACCCGGCGGGCACCACCGGGGTCGGCGCGGTGCGCACCGTACATCCCGTACAGGGGGCGCGCATTGAACACCATCGACCGCATTCCCATCGACTCGGTGCTGCCCGGGGACTCCCCGCGGTTCACCACCGAGGACCAGGCCCACATCGCCCGCCTCGCCGGGACCGACGCCGCGCTGCCGCCGATCCTGGTGCACCGTCAGACCATGCGGGTCATCGACGGGCTGCACCGGCTGCGGGCCGCCCGGCTCAAGGGCGAGGACTCCATCGCCGTCGAGTTCTTCGACGGCACCGAAGAGGCGGCTTACCTCCTCTCGGTGCAGGCCAACATCGCGCACGGGCTGCCGCTCTCCACCGCGGAGCGCAAGGCCGCCGCGATGCGCATCGTCACGATGCGCCCGGAGATGTCCGACCGGTCGATCGCCCGCACCACCGGACTGTCCGCCAAGACGGTCGCCGAACTCCGCCGCCGCTCCACCGCCGGACACGCCCGGTCGACCGCCCGGGTGGGCCGCGACGGGCGGCTGCGGCCGGTCAACGCGGACGAGGGCCGGCGCCGGGTGCTGAAGGCCATCCGGGAGCGGCCCGACGCGTCGCTGCGCGAGATCGCCCAGGCCGCCGGGGTCTCGGTGAGCACCGCGCACGGCGTGCGGGCCCGGGCCGACGGCCGGGCCACCGGCCGGACCGGCAGCCGGACCGGCAGCCGGACCGGTAACCGGACCGCCCCGGCGCGACCGCCGGCCGGGCTGCGCGCCGAGGAGGCGTTCGCCGGCCTGGAGAGCCTGCGCCGGGACCCCTCGCTGCGGTTCACCGACAGCGGCCGGGCGCTGCTGGCCTGGCTGCACCAGCGCCTGCTGGTGGCCGGCGAGGCGGAACACCAACTCCAGTCGATACCACCGCACCTGCTGCCCACCGTGTCGGCCCTCGCCCTGGAGTGCGCCGACAACTGGCGGGAGCTGGCAACCGAACTGCGCGGCCGCGCACGACGCATCGGATAGGGGAACCGTGATCGTCAGACTTGACCACGTGGGGGTGGCGACCGGCGACCCGCAAGGCGCCGGCGACCTGCTCGCCGCCCTCGGACTGAGCCTCGGGGAGAGCGGCAACGCCGAGACGTACGGCGTCAGTTGCGACTTCTGGCAGGCCGCGAAGGGCGGCGGCGCCGTCGAACTGGTCGCACCGCTCGACGAGGAGGCGGCGATCAGCCGCCGGCTCGCCGACCACGGGCCGGGGCTCTACCACGTCGCCTTCGAAGTGGACGACGTGGCAGCCGAGTTGGAGCGACTGCGGGGGCTCGGCTGGGTGCCGGTGGACCGTGAGCCGCAACCCGGCGCGCGGCCCGGCATGTGGGTGGCCTTCGTCTACGCCAAGCGGCCCGCGGGGCTGCTGGTCGAGCTGGTCGAGTACCGCCGCACCGAGCCCGCGACCGACGCGTCATGACCGGCGCCGCACGCACCGCCGCCATCCGCACCGACACCGTCCGCACGGCCGCCGCACGCACCGGCACCGTCCGCACGGCCATCGTCGGCGGCGGCCTGGCCGGCGCGGCGCTCGCCTGGCGGCTCACCGAACTGGGCCTCAAGCCAACACTGTTCACCAGCGAGCAGGGCCGCCGGACGGACGCCACCCAGGCCTCCGGCGGACTGCTGCGCGGCTTCGAGACCGACCCGGCCAGGGCCCGCGCGGCCGCCGAGAGCCTGGCCGAGCTGCGCGCCTCACCCCTGCTGCGCGGCTGGGCCGACTACCGCGAGCTCGACTCCACCGTCGTGCTGCCCCCGGGCACCGACCCGGCCGCCCTGCACACCGTGCTGCGGCTGCTCGACGAGCTGCTGCCCGGCTCCGCCGAACTGCGCCAACTCCCCGATCTGAAGCCGTTCCTGGACCTGCCACCGGGCTCCGTCGCGGTGGTCGAGCGGCAGGCCGGCTACCTCTCCCCCGCCGCCCTGCGGGACGCCCTGCTGGCGCAGGCCGTCCGCGCGGGCGCGACGGTCCGCACCGATCCGGTGCTCCGGGTGCTGCCCGAGGGCACCGTGCGCACCGCCGGTGGCGCCACGGCCGAGTACGACACCGTGGTGCTGGCCACCGGCCCCTGGACACCGGGCCTGCTCGCCGCCTGGGGCCTACCCGGCGGGGGCCTGCGGAGCAAGCGGATCCAGTACACGCTGGGCCGTGGCACCCCGCCGGGCCTCGGCGCCTTCGTCGACGAGACCTGCGGCCTCTACGGCCGCCCGGCCGGCCCGGGCCGCTTCCTGCTGGGCCTGCCCACCGACGAGTGGGACGTGGATCCGGCGGCGCCGCGCACCGACGCCGACTTGGCCCGCCGGGTCGCCGAACTCGCTGCCCAGCGGCTCGGCTTGGACTCCTGGCCCGGCCCGGACGCCGTCACGGTGGCAGCCGCCGACTGCTACGCGCCCGCCGGCGGCCTGCGGTTGCGCGCCTGCCTGCCCGGCGCGGCCCTGCTCAGCTTCACCGGCGGCACCGGCGGCGCGGCCAAGTACGCGCTGCTGGCGGCCCGTTCGGCCGCCGCCGCGGTCTTCTCAGGTGAAACTCCCGACGAAGACTTGCCATCCTAAAATCCGGCTGGCAGCATCGGTCGCGGATTGAATTCCGAGTTCCGGCCCCCGACTTCGCGACTGCCGATCTCGCGGACGCCCGACTCCCCGGTCCCCGAGCCCCCGAGCTCCCGGACCCCGTATTCCCTCACCCCGCATTTCCTCATTCTCGATCTCCCGAGCCCCGGCATCGCGCGGGCTCCTCCCGTTATCGAGCCCTGGCATTCCCGGGCTCCGGAGTTCCTATGTTCACTGACAGGGGATGGCATTGAACAGACAGGAAGTCGAACTGCTCGCCATCGGGGCCGGCCCGGCGAATCTCGCCCTGGCCGTCGCCCTGGAGGAACTGGCGCCGGCCGACGTCGCCGGAAAGACGCTGCTGGTCGAGCAGCACGACAACGTGGTCTGGCAGCGCGGCATGCTGCTGCCCTGGACCCAGAGTCAGGTCTCGTTCCTCAAGGACCTGGTGACGCTGCGGAACCCGCGCAGCAAGTTCTCCTTCATCAACTACCTGCACTCGGTCGGCCAGCTCGACGACTTCATCAACCTCGGCACCTTCACGCCGTACCGCCAGGAGATCTCCGGCTACCTCCAGTGGGTGGCGGACTCGCTGAGCGAGGTGCGGGTCTCCTACGGCCGGCGGTGCGAGGGCATCACCCCGCGGCGCGGCGCCGACGGCAAGGTGACCGGCTGGCTGGCCGCCTTCTCCGACGGCACCGAGGTGCTGGCCCGGGACCTCGTGGTCGGCGCCGGGCGGGACCCGCGGATCCCCGCCGAGTTCGCCGGCCTGCCGGCCGAGCGGGTGATCCACAGCGCGGAGTACTCCGCCCGGATCGCCGGCCTGGACCCGGCCGGGAAGCACCGGATCACGGTGATCGGGGGTGCGCAGAGCGCGGCGGAGCTGCTCTGGGCGGCGCACCAGGGATTCCCGGCCGCCGAGACCACCATGGTGATGCGCTCGATCGGCCTGAAGAACTACGAGTCCAGCAAGTTCACCAACGAGATCTACTACACCTCGTTCATCGACGACTTCCACGCGGCGCCCGCCGACGCCCGCGAGCAGTTGCTGCGGGAAATGCACCTGAGCAATTACGCGGGACTGGCCCCGGCCATGCTGGAGACGCTCTACCGGCAGCGGTACCTGGAGCGCCTGGCCGGCGCCGAGCGCCTCAAGATCGTCACGATGACCGAGATCACGGCCGCCCGGATGGCGGGCGAGGAGATCGTCCTGACCCTGCGCGACCGCAAGACCGGCGCCACCAGCGAGTCGCGCTGCGACCTGCTGCTGCTCGGCACCGGCTTCGACGGCAGGATGCCGCAGCTGGTGCGGCGGCTGGCCGCCGACCTCGGCCTCGACGAGATCACCGTGGACCGCAACTACCGCCTCACCATGCCGCACGGCGCCGACGGCGCCTCGTGCTACCTCCAGGGCGTCAACGAGGCCACCCACGGCATCTCGGACTCCCTGCTCAGCGTGCTGGCCGGCCGCTCCGGCGAGATCGTCGCCGACCTGCTGCTGCACCGCGGCCAGGACGCCGCGCACGCCCCGCTGCTGGCCGACGTCGCCTGACGCCCGACCCGGCGTCACCCGACGGGCCGTCAGCACGCCACACCGCGCGCGCCCGTCGCTCGCACCGGCACTCTTCGAGGAGATTCACCATGGCACATGAGATCCGTCCGCTGGACCGGGCCGCGCTCAAGCCCGACAACCAGTTGCGCGCCCAGCGGTTGGTGCCCTGGCCGCTGCTGAACGCCCCGTTCGAGGGCTCCTGGTGCGTGGTCGCGCCCGGGACCGAGTCGGGCGAGCACGGGCACCACGAGTACGAGATCTGGATCGCGCTGTTCGGCGCCTCGGAGATCCGCACCGAGGGCAAGCGGGTGCCGTTCGTGGCCGGCGACGTCATCCACTTCGAGCCGAACACCGTGCACCAGGTGGTCAACTCCTCGGACGCCGACTTCGAGTTCTACGCGATCTGGTGGGACGCCGACCTGGCGGGCGGCTTCCTCGCCAAGCACCGGGCGGGCCCGCACGCCGGCACCGGCCCGAGCGGCGGTGCCGGGGCATGACCGCCGAGCAGCGGCACCGGATCCTGATCGCGGCCACCCCGACGCCCAACGGCGACCTGCACGTGGGCCACATGGCCGGGCCGTACCTGGCCGCCGACGTGTACGCGCGCTACCTGCGGGCAGCCGGCCTGCCGGTGACCTACACCACCGCGACCGACGACAGCCAGACCTACGTGACCTCCACCGCCCGGCGCCAGGGCACCACGCCCGCCCGGCTGGCCGCCGAGTCCACCCTCGCCATCGAGGGCTCGCTGACCGCGCTCGGGATCGAACTGTCCGCGCCCGAGGGCCGGGTGCTGCCGCCGATCGACGCCCGCTACCGCGAGGCGGTGACGGAGTTCGTCCGCGCCCTGCACGAGGCCGGCCGGCTGCGCACCCTCACCGTGCGGCTGCCGTACGCCGAGCGGGCCGGCCAGTACCTCTACGACGGCCTGCTGAGCGGCAGTTGCCCCAGCTGCGGGGCCGCCAGCAGCGGCGGCGGCTGCGAGGACTGCGGCCACCCGAACAACTTCGACGAGCTGCGCGAGGCCCGCTACGCGCTGGACGCCGAGGACCCGGTCTCGTACCGCGAGGAGACCATCCTGGCACTGCCGATGGAGGAGTACCGGGCCGAACTGGAGGCGCACTTCGCCGAGGTGCTGCCGCGCTGGCGCCCGCGCCCCGCCCGGCTGGTCCGCGAACTGCTGGACCGTCCGCTGCCGGTGATCCCGGTGACGGTGCCGGGCGACTGGGGCGTCCCCGCGCCGTTCGCGCCCACCCCGGGCCAGGTCGTCTACCCGTGGGTGGAGGCCATGCCGGCCTCGATGTACGCCACCTGGTGGGCCAACGGCGCGGACCGCTCGCTGCCGTACGACGAGTACTGGAAGGCGTCCCACGGCGCCGAGCCGGTCTACTTCCACGGCTTCGACAACGTCTACCACTGGGGCCTGGTCGACCTGGTGCTGCTGCTCGCGCACGGCGACCGCTACGTGCGGCCGAGCGCCAGCGTGGTCAACGAGTTCTACGAGCTGGACCACGCCAAGTTCTCCACCAGCCGCAACCACCTGATCCGGGGCGCCGAGCTGGTGGCCGAAACGCCCCGGGACACCGCCCGGTTCTACCTGGCGCTGACCCTGCCCGAGCGGGAGCGGACCAACTTCGACCGGGCCGCCCTGGCCGAGGTGACGGCCCGCCGGCTGACCGGCCCGTGGAACGAGCTGGCCGCCCGGCTGGCCGAGCGCACCGAGCCGGTCGGCGCGGAGCCGCAGCAGATCACCGCCGCCGGCCGGGCCGACGAGGAGCGGTTCGCGGCCGCACTGCGCGACTGCTTCGAGCTGACCGGCTTCAGCGTCGCCCGGGCCGCCGCGCTGCTCGCCGACCGGATCGCCGAGCTGAACGAACGGGCCGCCGGGCCGGGCGAGTTGGGCGACCTGCTGGCCGCCGTGCGGTCGCTGCTCGCCTGGTCCGCGCCGATCCTGGTGGACACCGCGCGCCGGGCCGCCGAGGCCGGGGTGGTGCTCGCGCTCGACGCCGGGCCGGCCGACAAGATCGCACCCTTCCGGGTACCGCCGCTGCCATGACCTCGACCTCCCTGCCGCCGGCGGCCGCGGCGGCCCACCTCACCGTGGGCCGGGCGGAACGCCTGCTGCTGCCGGCCGCGTTCGTCACCAACCTGGGCAACAACATCCAGCTGATCGCCGCCTCGCTGCTGGTCTTCCGCAGCACCGGCACCGCGCTCTCGGTCGGCTGGGTGTACATCGTGACGGCCCTGCCGCAGGTGGCGCTCTCGGCGGCGGCCGGGCGGCTGGCGGACCGGTTCGACCGGCGGACCCTGTGCCTGCTGGCCGACGCGGCCAGTGCGCTGGCCGCGCTGGCCCTGCCGGCCTGGCTGCTGGCGCACGGGCCGGCCCGGGTCGGGGCCTACGCCGTCAGCTTCCTGCTGGCCTGCCTGGCGGCGCTGTTCACGCCCGCCAGCCAGGCGCTGGTCAAGGAGCGGATCGCCGACGAGCGGCTGGGGACCTTCGGTTCGCGCTACGAGATGGCGGTCCAGGCGGGCATGGTGCTCTCCGGCCTGGTCGGCGGAGTGGTCGCCCAGTTCGCCGGGGTGGTACCGCTGTTCTTCTTCAACGCGGCGACCTTCCTGGCCTCCGCCGCGTGCATGCTGCTGATCGGGCGCCACCGCCCGGTGGACCGCCCCGCGCCCGCCGGGGAGCGGCCGGCCCGGGCGGGGAACGGGCCGGTGCTGCGGCTCGGCGCGCTGTACTGCGTCGGCAGCGTCATCGCCACCACGGCCAACACGCTGCTGATGGTCGTGGTGGTGCGCCGCTTCCACCAGGGCTCCGGCCTGCTCGGCGTGGTCGACGCGCTGGCCTGCGTCGGCATGCTGATCGGGGCCGCGCTCTACCAGCGGTGGCAACACCGCGTCGACTACCGGAAGTTGCTGCTCTGGGGCTACCTGGTCTGCGCGCTGCTGGCCCTGGTGCAGCCGATCTCGGTGTGGACCATGCTGCCCGGGATCCTGCTCGGCGGGACCACCTTCGCGCTGGGCCGGCTGCCCTCGCGGGTCGAGCTGACCCGGGCGGTCCGCGCCGACCGGGCCGGGCGGGTCTTCGGCACCGTCAACGCGCTCGGCCTGGCCGCCGCCGTGCTGGTCACCGTGCTGGTCGCCACCGTCTGCGACCAGGCCGGGGCGGTCCGCGGCTACCTCACCCTGGCGGCCGTCACCGCAATGCCCACGGTGCTGCTCGCCGGATCGCTCCTGGTGCCCCGGTGGGCCCCCAACTCACGTCGTACCCAACCCGGTTGTACGGAGACATCGTGAAACTGCTGACCATCGAAACCGTCCAGTACCTGTCGTACTACATCTCGCGCTACCGCCAGGTCGAGGCCTTCGGGGTGGACCTGTACGTGCTCAACGGCGAAGGCACGCCCGACTTCTGGCCCGAGGAGAAGTACCGGCTGGCCGGCACCCGGGACGTCGCGCGGATCGTCGAGCTGGCCCAGGAGTGGCACAAGACCGAGCAGTTCGACGGCGTGATCACCTTCTCCGAGTCGGCGGTGATCACCGTCGCCGCGGTGGCCGAGGGCCTCGGCCTGCCCACCATCGGGGTGGCGGCCGCCAAGGCCAGCCGCAACAAGTACCTGATGCGCCAGGCGCACGAGCGCGGCAACGCCCCGCACCCGGCCTTCCGCCTGGTCGAGTCGGCCGAGGACGCGCTCGCCGCGGCCGAGGAGTTCGGCTACCCGGTGATCATCAAGCCGACCCTGGGCGCCGGCAGCAACTACGTCTTCAAGGTGGACGACGCCGCCGAGCTCGCCGAGCGCCACGCCCAGGCCAAGGAGGGCATCCAGAAGATGTTCTGGGCCAACTCCGAGGTGGCCGGCCTGGACCTCGGCCCGAACGGCCTGCTGGTGGAGTCCTTCCTGGACGGCAAGGAGTACCTGATCGAGGCGGTGGCCTGGGACGACGAGGTCTACCTCGGCTCGGTGGTGGACCGGATCACCGTCGAGGGCGCCACCTTCGACGACGACGTGCACCACGCGCCGACCTCGATGAGCGCCGAGGACCTCGCGGCCGTGCACGAGGTGGTCAAGGCGGGCCTGTGGTCCCAGGGCCTGCGCCGCAGCGTCGCGCACGCCGAGGTCCGCTTCCACCAGGGCAAGCCGTACCTGCTGGAGATCGCGGCCCGGGTCGGCGGCGGCGGCCTGGACGAGATCGCCCGGCTGACCGCCTCCCACGACCCGATCAAGGCCGTCGCCGACATCGGCGCGGGCGTGCGGCCGCAGGTCCGGCACTTCCGGCCGACCGGCGTGCACACCGCCTCGATGTGCCTGATCAGCGACGGCGGCGTGGTGCGCTCGATCGACGTGCCGGCCGAGGTCGCCGACTCCGCGAAGGCCTTCCTGCTGAAGATCACCGCCCGGCCCGGCGACGTGATCCTGCGCCCGCCGCACGGCAACACCATCTTCGGCTTCCTCGGCACCACCGGGGACTCGCTGGAGGACGCGATGGCGACCATGAACGAGTTCGCCGAGAAGATCACCGTCGAGCTCGACCCGCACCCGGCGGAGGAGCAGTGATCGACTACGACGGCAGACGGTTCCGCCCGGTCGGGGCCGACCACGGCGAGTCCGGCCGGGTGGCCCACTACCGCCAGCGCGGCAACCTGCTCTGGGGCGAGTTCTCCGGCGGCGACGCCCGCCGCGGCACCCTCACCGGACTCTGCGGCCCCGACGGCGAACTGGAGTTCGCCTACTGCGTGGTGCTGGGCGACGGCCGGGTGGTCTCGGGCCGCTGCCAGTCCACCCCGGCGACCCTGCCCGACGGCCGGATCCGGCTGGTCGAGCACTGGGAGCGGTACGGCCCGCACGCGGACAGCGGCGTGTCGTACCTGGAGGAGATCGACGACGGCGGCAGCGCCGACCACGACCGCGGGAAGGACGCCCGATGAGCTCCACCGATCGCAAGCCGAAGCAGGGCGGGGTCGTCACCTGGGCCTGCGCCCCGGGCTTCCCGCCCGCGGTGATCTTCCCGTTCACCCCCGCCGAGCGGATGGGCACCCGCAACATCCTGGAGTTCCAGGCCCTGATGTACCGCACGCTGTACTACTTCGGCACCGGCGGCGTGCCGGACGTGGACTACGCCAACAGCATCGGCGAGGAGCCGGTGTGGAGCGCGGACGGACTGACCGTCACCATCACCGTCAAGCCCTGGCAGTGGTCCAACGGCGAGACGCTGTGCGCGGACAACGTGCTGTTCTGGGTCAACCTGATGAAGGTCAAGGGCGCCCGGTACGGCGAGTACGTCCCCGGCTACTTCCCGGACAACCTCACCGACTACGGCAAACTCGCCGAGGACAAGGTCTACTTCACCTTCGACAAGGTCTACTCGCAGCGCTGGGTGCTGTTCAACCAGCTCTCCACCATCACCCCGCTGCCCAAGGCCTGGGACCGCACCGAGCAGGGCCCGGCCAACGCCTCCGGCGACCTCGCGGACGTCGAGGCGGTCTACGCCTACCTGATGGCCGAACAGGGCGACCACGTCGAGGAGGGCAACGCGCACCGCACCCGGTGGGCCGACAGCCCGATCTGGTCCATCGTCAGCGGGCCCTGGCGGCTGCAGAGTTACACCCTCGAAGGGGTCGTCACCTTCGTCCCCAACGAGCACTACTCGGGCCCGAACAAGCCCTACCTGGACGAGTTCCGGCAGATCCCCACGTTCTCCGACGAGGAGCAGTACGAGGCGCTGCAGCGCGGCGAGTTCCAGGTCGGCTTCCTGCCGCTCAGCTTCGCCACCGAGCCGGCCGTCAGCCCCGACCAGGGCGGCCCCAACCCGCTGGCCGGCTTCACCATGCACCCGCAGACCGCCTACTGCGTGCGCTACATCTCGCTCAACTTCAACAACCCGACGGTGCAGGGCAAGCTGATCGCCCAGACCTACTTCCGCCAGGCCCTGCAGTCCTGCCTGGACCAGGACTCGGCGGTGCGCGACGTCTACAACGGCTACGCCTACCGGCAGAACGGCCCGGTGCCGGTCTTCCCGAAGACCGAGTTCGTCTCGCCGCGCCAGCGCGAGGGCTCCTGGCCGCTGCCGTTCGACCCCGAGCGGGCCAAGCAGCTGCTGGCGGAGAACGGCTGGGACACCTCCACCACCCCCGCGGTCTGCGTCAACCCCGGCACCGGCCTCGGCCAGGCGGGCGAGGGCATCCCGGCGGGCACCTGGGCGAGCTTCCTGCTGCGCTACGTCGAGGGCCGGCCCGCACTGACCCGGGTGGTGGAGCAGTTCCGCGACGACGCCGCCAAGGCCGGCATCGAGGTGCGCCTGGAGGAGGTCTACGGCTCGATCCTGGTGGCCGAGGACGCGCCCTGCGTGCCCAGCCCCGAGGACCCCTGCCGGTGGGAGGCCTGCACCTGGAACGGCGGCTGGGTCTTCCACCGGCCCACCGGCGAGATCCTGTTCAGCACGGACGCCGGCGGCAACTTCGGGCACTACAGCGACCCGCGGGCGGACGAGCTGATCGAGCGGACCGTGACCACGGACGACCTGGACGTGCTCTACGAGTACCAGGACTACATCGCCGAGCAGGCGCCGGTGGTCTTCATGCCGAACTTCCCGATCCGGATCTTCGAGGTCTCCGACCAGCTGCACGGCTTCGGGCCGATCAACCCGTTCGGGATGATCAACCCCGAGAACTGGTACTACCTTGAGGACTGAGGTGGCGCTGGCCGGCGCGGCGCCGATCGCACCGATCGGCGCCCACCCGCTGCTGGTGCTGCTGCTCCAACTCGGCGCGCTGCTCACGCTGGCCGTGCTGCTGGGGCGGCTCGCCGTGAAGCTGGGCTGGCCGGCGGTGGCGGGCGAGCTGTGCGCCGGGGTGCTGGTCGGCCCCTCGGTGCTCGGCTCGCTCTCCCCCGCACTGTCCGGCTGGCTCTTCCCGCACAACGTCGAGCAGGTCCACCTGCTCGACGCGGTGGGGCAGTTGGGGGTGATGCTGCTGGTCGGCGTGAGCGGCAGCCACCTGGACTTCGCACTGGTCCGCAAGCAGGGCGCGACCGCCGCCCGGGTCAGCTCGGCCGGGCTGGTGCTGCCGCTCGCCCTGGGCGTCGGCCTCGGCCTGCTGCTGCCCGCCTCGCTGCTCGCCCCGCACAGCGACCGCACCACCTTCGCGGCCTTCCTCGGCGTGGCGATGTGCGTCAGCGCCATCCCGGTGATCGCCAAGACCCTGCTGGACATGAACCTGCTGCACCGCGACATCGGCCAACTCACCATGACCGCGGGCATGCTGGACGACGCGGTGGGCTGGCTGCTGCTCTCCGTGGTGACCGCGATGGCCACCACCGGGGTCACCGCCGGCACCGTGGTGCACTCGGTGGTCGCGCTGGCGGTCGTGGTGCTGGCCGCCGTACTGGCCGCCCGGCTGCTGGTCGGCCCGCTCTACCGCTGGGCCGAACGCAACGGCGGCACCGGCACGGTGGTCGGCACCACCGCCGTGCTGGTGCTGCTGTCGGCGGCGGGCACCCAGGCGCTCGGCCTGGAGCCGATCTTCGGCGCCTTCGTCTGCGGCGTGACCGTGACCGCGACCGGGGCGGTCGGCCCGCTCCAGCTGGCCCCGCTGCGCACCGTGACCCTCTCGGTGCTGGCGCCCGTCTACATCGCCTCGGCGGGCCTGCGGATGGACCTGACCGCGCTGGCCCGCCCGTCGGTGGCGCTGATGGCGCTGACGGCCCTGCTGGTCGCCGTGCTGGGCAAGTTCGGCGGCGCCTACCTGGGGGCCCGGGCCAGCCGGCTCGGCCGCTGGGAGGCGCTGGCGCTCGGCGCCGGCATGAACGCCCGCGGCGTGGTCCAGGTGGTGATCGCGATGGTCGGGCTGCGCCTGGGCGTGCTCGACTCCGCGACCTACACCGTGGTCGTCCTGGTCGCCGTGGCGACCTCGCTGATGGCGCCCCCGCTGCTCCGCACCGCGATGTCCCGGATCGACCAGACCCCCCTGGAACAGCACCGACGGACCGCCCAGTTCGGGCCGACCGTCCCCGAAAGCCAGACCGTGTGAAGGACTGAGGAAACAGAGATGACGACGAACCAATTCGCCGACTTCGGCATCGCGGGATTCGGCTACTCGCTCGGCGCCGACCAGAAGGTCGGGACCGAGGTGCTCACCGAGTTCGTGGACGACCCCGAGCGGGTGCTCCAGTGGGGCTACCGGACCTTCCACCGGGCGCCCGAGGAGGTGACCGCGATCGAGCTGTCCGCCAAGGCGGCGCTGGCCGCGATCGAGGACGCCGGGCTGACCGTCGAGGACGTGGACTACGTCGTGCTGGCGCTCTCCGACGTGCCCGGCTACCTCAACTGGGACGCCTCCTCGGCGCTGGCCCACGAGATCGGGGTGCGGCTCAAGCCGAACCTGCTGCTGATGGAGGGCTGCGTCTCCGGCGTCACGGGCCTGGGCAACGTGGCCGGCCTGTTCGCCACCGACCCGACGCTGCGCAACGTGCTGTTCGTCGCGGTCAACCGGGTCAGCGAGTTCCACCGCAACCGGATGCGGGTGAACAACTCGATCCACAGCGACGGCGCCTCGGCCGTGGTGCTGCGCCGCGGCCACGACTTCGGGCGCTGGCTGACCACCGTGCAGTTCACCGACCCGGACGTGTCCTACTGGTTCCGCACCGAGTACGGCGGCGAGGTGGCCCCGGTCGCGCCCGCCGACTGGTCCTCGAAGACCGAGGCCAACGGCCTGGAGGCGGTGGTCAACCACTTCCGCACCGACCCGAAGGGACTCCAGGAGTTCGTCGCCGCGCTCAACCGGCGCCTGGTCGAGGTGACCGACCAGGCCTGCGAGCGGGCCGGCGTCACCCGCGACTCGCTCAAGAAGATCATCCACCTGAACGACAACCAGGGCTCGTTCGAGGAGATCGCCGAGGCCTTCGACGTACCGATCGACCGCACCAGCGCCGAAATCGCCGCCCAGCACGGCCACATGGGCGCGGCCGACCACCTGGTGACGCTCGCCGAGTACTGCCGCTCCGGCGAGCTGGTCCCCGGCGACCTGGTCGCGCTGATCGGCATCTCGATCGGCATGCGCTGGTACTGCACCCTGGTCAGGATCTGATGCCCGAACTCGTCGACGCACTCAAGGCGGCCGTCGCGGCCGGCACCGCGCCCAGCCCCGACCTGCGGCTCGCCCTGGCCCAGACCGAGGACACCGGCGTGCTGCGCAAGGCCGGCCGGGCGCTGGCCTGGCTCACCGACCCGGAGGGCCGGCTGCGGCCGCTGCGCGTCTCGGTGGTGGCCGCCTGCACCGTCGGACCGCTCGAACACCTGCTGCGCGCCTGCCTGGTGGGCGCGGGCGCGCTGCCGACGATCGCGCTCGCCCCCTACGGCACCTTCGAACTCACCCTGGCCACCGGCGACTTCGACCACGCCAGCGACCTGCTGCTGTGCCTGCTGGACGAGTCCTACTTCCTGCCCGACGACCTGGACGTGACCGCGCCGCAGGCGGCCGCCGACTACGTCGAGGACCGGCTGGCCCAACTGGGCGGGCTGATCGGCGCGGCGCTGGGCGGCACCGAGGCGACCCTGGTCCTGCACACCGTCCCGCTGCCGCGCGCCCTGCGCGACACCATGCTCAGCCTGCGGACCAGGGGCGCGCTGACCCGGCTCTGGCACCGGCTCAACGCCGGCCTGCTGGCGCTCGCCGAGGAGCACCCGCAGGTGCAGGTCGTCGACCTGGTCGGCCTGCTCGCCGAGTCCCCGGTGGCCGCGCGCGACCAGCGCCTGCACAAGTACGCCGACCTGCCCTACACGGACGGGGCGTTGCTGCTCCTGGCCAACGAGGTGCGGCGGATCGCCCAGGCCCGCTCGGGGCTGTCCAGGAAGGTGCTGGCGCTCGACCTGGACAACACCCTGTGGGGCGGGGTGCTGGGCGAGGTCGGGGCGGAGGGCGTCGAACTCGGCGGGCTCTACCCGGGCAAGAGCTTCCAGGACCTGCAACGCACCGTCAGCCGGCTGCGGCAGCAGGGCGTGGTGCTCGTGCTGGCCAGCAAGAACGACCCGGGACCGGTCGAGGAGGCGCTCGCCGGGCACCCCGCGGCGCTGCTGCGCCCGGAGGCCTTCTCGGTGAGCATGGTCAACTGGGCGCCGAAGGCGGGCAATCTGCGCCAGGCCGCCGAGACGCTGGGCCTGGGCACCGACTCGTTCGTCTTCATGGACGACTCGGACTTCGAACGCGGCAGCGTGGCGGCCGAGTTGCCCGAGGTCGCGATCATCGACGCGAGCGGCGAACCGGCCCAGCTGGTCGACTCGCTGGTGCGGCACGGCTGGTTCGACGTGGTCGAGCTGACCGGCACCGACCTCCAGCGGCCCGACCTCTACCGGGCGCGCAGCCTGCGCACCGAGTTCTCCGGCGGCTTCGGCAAGGCCGAGGACTACCTCCGGGCCCTCGACCTGCGGGTGACGATCGCCCCGGTGACCCGGTTCACCGTCGCCCGGGCCGCCCAACTGGCCGCTCGCACCAACCAGTTCAACCTGACCGGGGTGCGCTTCGACGAGGCGGCCACGCTCGCCATGATCGACGCCCCCGACCGGCTGGCGCTCAGCGTCTCGGTCACCGACCGGTTCGGCGACGAGGGGCTGGTGGGCGCGGTCTGGGTGGCGCGGGACGCGGAGCGCTGGAGCGTGCTCAACCTGGTGCTGAGCTGCCGGGTGCTGTCACGCGGGGTCGAGTTCGCGATCGCCGGGCGGCTCGCCGAACTGGCCGCACGGGCCGGGGCCGAGGTGCTGGAGGGCCGCTTCACCCCCTCGGCCAAGAACGGCGTGGCGGCGGGGTTCTGGGAGAAGGCGGGCTTCGTCCCGGAGGGCGAGGGGCACTTCGTCTTCCTGCCGGGCCGAACCCCCGACCCGACCCCGTCGTGGATCACCAGCCTCGGAGGCACCGAGGACACCGCGAACACCCGAGAGAACGAGGAGCAGGGAGCATGACGAACACCGTCGAGCAGGTCGGCAGCCGGGTGCTGGAGGTGCTCAGCGAGGTGCTGAACCAGCAGCCCGAGGCACTGGCCGCGCAGCCGGTGCTGGCCAGCTACGACTGGGACAGCCTGGCCTCGCTGGAGGCGCTGGCCCAGCTGGAGAGCGCCTTCGGGGTGCGGCTGGAGCTGCGGGCCTTCCAGGCCGTGCGGACCGTCGAGGAGATGACGGCCCTGCTCGCCGCCACGCTGAACGGCTAGACCAGGACGGTTTTCTGACGGTCTGTCGGAACCGAAGGAGAGAGGGCACCATGAGCCTGCTGGAGATCCGTCTGTTCACCGTGCAACCGGGCACCCGCGAGGAGTTCGACCGGGTGAGCCGGGAGGAGACGATCCCGATGATGCGCCGCTGGGGCATCAACGTGATCGCGTTCGGCCCCGCCCTCAACACCGAGGACGGCTACTACCTGATCCGCAGCTTCCCGTCCGAGGAGCTGCGGGTCTCCGTCCAGGAGGCGTTCTACGCGAGCGCCGAATGGGAGGAGAACTACGACAAGAAGATCACCGAGATGATCGCGGACTACCAGACCGCGGTCACCCCGCTGACCGGCGAGCTGTCGACCGGCCTCAAGGGGATCTAGGCCACTGGACCTAGGGTCTGTCTCGTAATTCGCGTCGGATCAGGCCGGGTCGTTCGGTGCGTTCTCTCGGCGTGCGGCAGGAACGTCCTCGTAGCGGAGCTACTTGGGCGTTTCGGCCGTGCGGCGAGAGGGCGTGCCGGGCGGGCCGGACCCGGCGGGAATTACGAGACAGACCCTAGGCCACGGGATCCAGGCCGACCCGGCCCGGACCCACCGGACCCGGGCCGGGCCCCGCACCGCGGGTCCGGCCCACACCGAGGAGAGAACCAGGAATGCCGTACACCGACGTCATCGGAGCGGGCCGCGAGGCCACCCCAGCCAGGACGGCCGTCCCGCGCCGGCTGCTGATGTGCCGGCCGAGCCACTACGACGTGTACTACTCGATCAACCCCTGGATGCAGCCCGAGAAGCCGGTCGACACCGGCCTCGCCCTGCTCCAGTGGGAGCGGCTGCGCGAGCTGTACACCTCGCTCGGCCACACCGTCGAGGTGATCGAGCCCGTGCCCGGCCTGCCCGACATGGTGTTCGCGGCCAACGGCGCCACGGTGGTGGACGGCAAGGTGCTGGCCGCCCGGTTCCGGCACATGGAGCGCACCGCCGAGGGCCCGGCCTACCTCTCCTGGTTCCGGCGCAACGGCTACCAGGAGCTGCTGTGGCCGGAGTTCATCAACGAGGGCGAGGGCGACTACCTCCCGGTCGGCCGGCGGATCCTGGCCGGCACCGGCTTCCGCACCGACCAGCGCTCGCACCACGAGGCACAGGAGTTCTTCGGCCTGCCCGTCACCAGCCTGACCCTGGTCAACCCCCGCCACTACCACCTGGACACCGCACTCTCGGTGCTCTCCGACACCGAGATCATGTACTGGCCCGAGGCGTTCACCCCCGGCAGCCGCGCCGTACTGCGCGAGCTCTACCCCGACGCACTGCTGGCCACCGAGCAGGACGCCGCCGTGTTCGGCCTCAACGCCTTCAGCGACGGCTACAACGTGCTGCTCCCGCAGGCGGCTTCGGGCCTGATCGAGCAGCTCAAGGCCCGCGGCTTCAACCCCGTCGGAGTCGACCTGTCGGAACTCCTGCTCGCCGGCGGCAGCGTCAAGTGCTGCACGCTGGAACTGCGCGACCACTGAACCCCCCTCCCCCACCGCTCCAGCCTGGGAAAGGCGGCCCGCGTGACGGATCGCACCGAACTGACGGCGAGTTACCTGGACCGCGTGCGCGCCCACGGCGCGGTCGCCTCCGAACTCATCGGCAGCCAACCCGACAACGAGATGCTGGTCGCCTTCTACCAGGGCAGGTTCCTGTCCCGCCCGCTCTTCCTCGGCCACCGGGAGCGGGTGCGCCTGCAGGCCGACCTGGAGAACCTGCACTCCGCGCTGACCGCCCTGCCGGAGCGCCTCTTCGGCGGGGACCTGGGCGCCTTCGCCCGGGCGGTCGGGATGGCCGAGGTGCAGGTCTCGGCGATCCTGCGCAGCCGGGGCAGCGCGGTGACCAAGCAGGTCCGCGCCGACATGTACGTGGACGGGTCGGGCTTCAAGCTGCTGGAGTACAACATGGGCAGCGCGCTGGGCGGCCTCGACGTCGGCGAGATGTCCCGGGCCCTGCTGGAGCACCCGCTGATGCGCGAGTTCGCCGCCGAACACCGGCTGGGCTTCGCCGACTTCACCACCGAGAAGCTGCACGACATCGTGGTGGAGTCCGGCTTCGCGCCGCAGGACGACCCGGTCGTGGTGATCGCCGACTGGCCGTCCAGCTACGCCGACCTGGCGCCCTACGTGGCCCTCACGGTGGACCACTGGCGGGCCCGCGGGATCAACGTGCACGGTTGCCACGTCGGCGAGCTGGCGGTCCGCGACGGCGCGGTGCGGCTCGGCGACCTGAAGGTGGACATCATCCACCGGCTCTTCCTGATCGAGGACCTGCTGGAGTCGCCGGAGGCGGCCGCCCTGCTGGACCCGCTGCTGGACGCCGCCGCGGCCGGGCAGGTCAAGATCTTCACCCCGATGGAGTCGGAGGCCTTCGCCAGCAAGGGCGCGCTGGCGATGCTCTCCGACGAGCGCAACCGCCACCTGCTCACCGAGCCGGAACGCGACAGCCTGGACCGGATCCTGCCGTGGACCAGGATGCTGCGCCCCGGCAAGGTCACCCTGGAGGACGGCGAGCAGGTCGAGTTGCTCGACTACGTGTTCTCCCACCAGGACGACCTGGTGCTCAAGCCCACCCTGCTGCACGGCGGCCAGGGCGTGCTGCTGGGCTGGGACGAGCAGGTCACGCCGCAGCTCTGGCACGAGCGGGTCACCGCGGGGCTGGACGGCCCGTTCCTGGTGCAGCGCCGGATCGCCCCGCTGACCGAGTACTTCCCGGACGAGCGGGGCGAGTTGGTCCCCTGGCTGGTGGTCTGGGGCATCTTCGGCGCCCAGCGCGGCTTCGGCGGCATCTACGCCCGCGCCACCACGCTGGAGTCCGGCACGGGCGTGGTGAACACCGCCCGCGGCGCCTACGCCGGCACCGGCTTCCACCAACTGGCCCCGGACGAAGCCGCCTGACGAAGCCGCCTGACGAACCCCCGGCCCGGCCGGCCACCCTGCACGGTGGCCGGCCGGGCCGCGGTTGCGCGCGAGCGGTTCGGCCGGCCGGCGAATGGCGCGCCAATTCCGCGAATCGCCCCTTTTCAGGCGTTCTCGACGTTTTCGGCGTTCTCCGCCTTCGCCGCGTTCTTGGCCGCCGCCACGAAATCGCGGATCAATTGCGGGTCCTTGATTCCCCGGCTGGATTCCACGCCGCTCGACACGTCCACTCCCCAGGGCTTCGCCACCCGGATCGCCCCGGCCACGTTGGCCGGGGTCAGACCGCCCGCGAGCAGCCACTTTCCGCTGGGGCGGGCGGATTCGAGGCGGCCCAGGTCCCAGCGTTCGCCGCGCCCGTAACTCGGGGAGTCGAGCAGCAGCATTTCCTCGCCGTAGGCGCCGGTGGCGAGCTCGGGGGGCTCGGCGGAGTCCGGGTCGAGGTGGGTGGCGCGCAGCAGGCGCAGCGGCAGGTGGGCGAGGGCGGCGAAGTCCTCGCGGGTGTAGCGGCCGTGCAGTTGCAGGGCGCGGACGCCGGCGGCGAGGGCGAGTCGGCCGGCCTCGGCGGCGGGGACGCCGTTGACCACGCCGACGGAGAGCACGCCGGGGGGCAGCTCGGCCGCCAGGGCGCGGGCGGTGCCGGTGTCGAGCTTGCGCACGCTCTCGGTCAGCATGAATCCGAGTGCGTCGGCGCCGGCCGCCACACCGGCCGCCACATCGGCCGCGTTCCGCACACCACACACTTTGACGAACATATCCGTCATCGTAGTAGGCGGAACTGGGGGAGGTAGGCGAACTGGGAATTCACCCGGAGTTCCTTGTGTCGATTATTACACTTCCGGAATGTCATCTATCACTTCTGTTCGAGGCCGCTGGCCCACCCGCCCGACCTGTATCGTCGTGCCTACGCCAAGTGATTTGAGCTCTGTTCGGAAGGCCCGGAGGACCGCCTTGAGCATCAGTTTCCTGCTGACGTCACTCGCCATTGTCGCGACGCCCGGCACCGGGGCCCTCTACACCGTCGCCGCCGGACTCTCGCGCGGCACCCGGGCCAGCATCGTCGCCGCCGTGGGCTGCACCCTCGGCATCGTGCCGCACATGATCGCCGCCATCACAGGGCTGGCCGCGCTGCTGAACGCGAGCGCGGCGGCCTTCCAGACCATCAAGTACGCGGGTGTGGCGTACCTGCTCTACATGGCCTGGGGGACGCTGAAGGACAAGGGCGTGCTCGCGGTGGAGGAGGACGCCCCCGCGCTGCCGGCGATGAAGGTGATCCGCACCGGCATCGCGATCAACCTGCTCAACCCGAAGCTGACGATCTTCTTCTTCGCGTTCCTGCCGCAGTTCGTCAACACCAAGCAGCCCAACGCCTGGCTGCCGATGAGCGAGCTCAGCGGCGTCTTCATGGCGATGACCTTCGCCGTGTTCGTGCTCTACGGCCGCTTCGCGGCGGCCTTCCGCGACAAGGTGGTGGCCCGGCCGGCCGTGGTCACCGGGATGCGGCGGGCCTTCGCCGGTGCCTTCGCCGCCCTGGCCGCGGTGCTGGCCTTCGAGATCTGACCCACCATCACCACCGATACGACTACTAGTAGCTAGGCGGTTCCGTGTACTTCCAGCACTCGGCTGACATCTGGCGCGACTTCCCGACCCTCGTGCCCGGCGTGCTCCTCGTGGACGGGGTCTCGCCCGAGGCCCCGGTCCGCGACCGGGTCGCCGCCCTGTACGAGAGCGCCGACGCGCGGCTGGCGGCGGGGGCCGAGGGCGAGATGCCGGAGATCCAGGCGTGGCGGCGGACGTTCTCCAAGATGGGCCTCAAGCCCACCCAGTACCGCTGCGCCTCCGAGTCGCTGCTGCGCCGCTACCGCAAGGAGCGCTCGCTGCCGGAGATCCACCCGCTGATCGACCTGTGCAACGCGGTCTCGCTCGCCTTCGCCGTGCCGATCGCGGTCTTCGACCTGGCCAAGGTGACCGAGCACCTGGAGGTCCGGTACGCCCGCGGCACCGAGTCCTACCTGACCTTCTCCGGCGAGACCGAGATCGCCCCCGAGGGCGAGGTGGTCTTCGCCGACGCCGCCGACCAGGCGCACGCCCGCCGGTGGACCAACCGGCAGAGCGGCCTCTCCTCGATCCAGCCCGGCACCGGCTCGGCGCTGATCGTCACCGAGGCGCTGCACGACACCGCCCCGGCCGACGTCGAGCGGCTGCTGGAGACGCTGACCCGCGAGCTCTCCGCGCTGTGGACCGTCGAGTCGAAGCCGGCGGTGCTGAGCGCGGCCGCACCGCGGTTCGAGTTCTGAGCAACACGGCGGGGCGTGGTGCGGGGGCCGACCCCCACACCACGCCCCGCAGCACGCCCCGCGCCACGTCCGGAGCCCGGACTACCAGCCGCGGTTGGCGTAGCGCTCGGTCTCGGGCAGGGTGTCGCAGTTGATGCCGACCATGGCCTCGCCCAGACCGCGCGAGACATCGGCGATGATCTTCGGGTCGTCGAAGAAGGTGGTGGCCTTGACGACGGCGGCGGCGCGCTTGGCCGGGTCGCCGGACTTGAAGATGCCCGAGCCGACGAAGACGCCCTCGGCACCCAGCTGCATCATCAGCGCCGCGTCGGCCGGGGTGGCCACGCCGCCGGCGGAGAACAGCACGACCGGGAGCTTGCCCAGCTGCGCGACCTCCTTGACCAGCTCGTAGGGGGCCTGGAGGTTCTTCGCCGCGACGTAGAGCTCGTTCTCGTCCAGCGTGGTCAGGCGGCGGATGTCGGCGTTGATCTGGCGCATGTGGCGCACGGCCTCGACCACGTTGCCGGTGCCGGCCTCGCCCTTGGAGCGGATCATCGCCGCGCCCTCGGCGACCCGGCGCAGCGCCTCGCCCAGGTTGGTGGCGCCGCAGACGAAGGGGGTGGTGAACGCCCACTTGTCGGAGTGGTTGACCTCGTCGGCCGGGGTGAGGACCTCGGACTCGTCGATGTAGTCGACGCCGAGCGCCTGCAGGACCTGGGCCTCCACGAAGTGGCCGATCCGGGACTTGGCCATCACCGGGATCGACACCGCGTTGATGATGCCGTCGATCATGTCCGGGTCGGACATCCGGGCGACCCCGCCGTCCTTGCGGATGTCGGCCGGAACCCGCTCCAGCGCCATGACGGCGACGGCACCGGCGTCCTCGGCGATCTTGGCCTGCTCGGCGTTGACCACGTCCATGATCACACCGCCCTTGAGCTGCTCGGCCATACCGCGCTTGACCCGGGCGGTGCCGATCTGCGGCTGGTCTTCGGTGATCGGGCTGCTGGACACGTGGAACCTCACTTGTGCTTTGGTGGTGGAATGTCAACTGCCCGGTCGGCAGCCGGAGCTGTCGACCGGGCAGGAGTTCAGCGGCCGAGCAGGGCTCGGGTGGCCTGTTCGACGTCGGCCTGGCGCATCAGGGTCTCGCCGACCAGGAAGGCCGAGATGCCGACCTTGGCCAGCCGGGCGAGGTCGGCGGCGTCGGCGATGCCGCTCTCGCCGATCACCGTCCGGTCGGCCGGCACCAGCGGCATCAGCGCCTCGCTGGTGTCCAGGGTGGTCTCGAAGGTCCGCAGGTTGCGGTTGTTGATGCCGATCAGCGGCGAGCGGCGGCGCAGCGCCCGCTCCAGCTCCGCCTCGTCGTGCACCTCGATCACCACGTCCATCCCGAGTCCGAGCGCGGTGTCCTCCAACTCCCCCGCGGTGGCGTCGTCCACGGCGGCCAGGATGATCAGCACGCAGTCGGCGCCCCAGGCCCGGGCCTGCACCACCTGGTAGGGGTCGAAGAAGAAGTCCTTGCGCAGCGCGGGCAGCGCGGCGGCCTCGCGGGCGGCCGCCAGGTGCTCGCGGGCGCCGCCGAAGGACGGCCCGTCGGTGAGCACCGAGAGGCAGGCGGCGCCGCCCGCCTGGTAGGCGCGGGCGTGCTCGGCGGGCTGGAAGTCGGGGCGGATCAGGCCCTTGGAGGGGCTCTTCTGCTTGATCTCGGCGATCAGCCCGGGCTCGCCGGCGTCGATCCGGCGGCGCAGCGCGGCGAGGAAGCCGCGCGGCGGGGCGGCGGCCTCGGCCTCGCGGCGCAGCTCGGCGAGCGGCACCGCCTGCTTGGCGGCGGCGATCTCCTCGCGCTTGTAGCCCTCGATCCTGGTCAGCACGTTCATCAGGCGGTCCGTCCGTTCGGGGTGGTGGTGTTCGACACGCTGACGAGGCTCTCCAGGCGGGCCAGCGCCTCGCCCGAGTCGATCGATTTCGCGGCCAGCGCCAGGCCGTCCACGAGGTCCTCCGCCCGCTCGCCGACGACCAGCGCCGCGGCCGAGTTGAGCAGCGTCACGTCCCGGTAGGGCCCGGGCTCGCCGCGCAGCACGGCGCGCAGCGCGGTCGCGTTCTGCTCGGCGTCGCCGCCCTTGAGCCGGGCGGGGTCCACCAGGGTCAGGCCGAGCGCCTCGGGGCGGATCTCGAAGCTGCGCACCCGCCCGTCCTCCAGCGCGGCGACCGAGGTCGGGCCGGTCAGCGTGACCTCGTCCAGGCCGTCGCTGCCGTGCACCACGAAGGCCCGCTCGGAGCCGAGTTCGTGCAGCACCTCGGCGATCGGCTCCAGCCACTGGCGGGCGAAGACGCCGACCAGGTGGCGGCGGACCCCGGCCGGGTTGAGCAGCGGGCCGAGCAGGTTGAAGACGGTCCGGGTGCCGAGCTCCACCCGGGTGGCGGCGACGTGCTTGAGGGCCGGGTGGTGGGCCGGGGCGAACATGAAGCCGATCCCGGCCCCGGCGATGCAGTCGGCGACCTGATCGGGCGTCAGGTCGATCTCGACGCCGAGCGCGCGCAGCACGTCGGCCGAGCCGGAGCGGGAGGAGAGCGCGCGGTTGCCGTGCTTGGCGATCGGCACGCCGGCCCCGGCCACCACGAAGGCGGCGCAGGTGGAGATGTTGTAGGAGCCGGAGGAGTCGCCGCCGGTGCCCACCACGTCCATCGCCTCGGGCGGCGCCACGACCGGCAGCATCCGGGAGCGCAGATTGGTGACCGCGCCGATGATCTCGTCCACGGTCTCGCCGCGCATCCGCAGGGCCATCAGCAGGGCGCCCATCTGGGCGGCGGTGGCCTCGCCGGACATGATCAGCCCGAAGGTGCGGGCCGACTCCTCCCGGGTCAGCCGCTCGCCCTCGGCGAGCCGGCCGAGCACGGCCTTCAGGTCGACGGTGGTGGTGTCAGCCATGGTTCGGGCCTTCCGCGAGCAGCCGCAGGGTCTCGCTGCCGGGCGGCAGCGGCTGGTCCCAGCCGAGTTCGACGTTCTCCCGGCGGAACGGCGTCCAGTCGGTGAGCCCGGTGTCGAGGGTGCGGGCGAACAGGTGCCCGCTGTGCACGGCCGCGGCGATGATGCCGGGCCCGAGGCAGTCGCCGAGGCGGACCACCTTGCGGATGCCGGCCGCCTCCAGGACGCCGGGCTCCATGGCCTCCAGCTCCCGGTACAGCCCGTCCACCGGCAGGCTGCCGGTGACCAGCACGAGCGCGTCGGCCTCGATCGGGGTCTGCCGGCCGGTGAAGACGCAGCCGAGCCGGACCCCGCCGGGCTCGACCGAGCTGACCGTGGTGGAGGTGCGGACCTCGGCGCACTGCTCCAGGATCCGCCGCTGGATCGCGCCCTGCTCGGCCGTGTTCTGGGTGTAGGAGGAGACCAGGCTGTCCGGGGTGACGAAGACGACCTCGCAGCCGCGCTCGGCGAGCAGTTCGGCCAGCACCCCGCCCATGTAGTAGTGGTCGTCGTCGAAGACCACGACCCGGCCGGTGGGCAGCCGACCGGCCATCAGGTCCTCGGGGGTGTACACCGGCGGGCCGTCGGCCAGTCCGGGGATCTCGCTGCGGTGGTTGCGGCCGACCCCGTCGGCGCGCCAGCGGGCGCCGGTGGCCACGCCGATCAGCGAGCACTCGGCCTCCAGCACCATCTCGGCGGTGATCTCGTTGCCGGGCAGCAGCTGGACCCCGGGCAGCTTGCGCAGTTGCCCGAGCCGCCACTCGGCCACCCGCCGCCAGGTCGCCAGGCCCGGCAGCGCGCTCTCCCGCAGCACCCGGCCGCCGAGTTCGCGCTCCCGGTCGGCGAGCAGCACCCGGTAGCCGCGGCGGCCGAGCGAGACGGCGGCCTCCAGGCCGGCCGGCCCGGCGCCGATGATCATCACGGTGTCGTCGGTGTCCTTGGGCGGCAGGTACTCGGGGTGCCAGCCGCGCCGCCACTCCTCGCCCATGGTCGGGTTCTGGGTGCAGCGCAGCGGCACGCTGAGCTTGTCCGAGGCGACGCAGATGTTGCAGCCGATGCACTCGCGGATGTCGTCGAACCGGCCCTCCTCGATCTTCTTCGGGAGGAACGGGTCGGCGATCGAGGGCCGGGCCGCGCCGATGAAGTCGAGCGTGCCGCTCTTGATCATCGCGACCATGGTGTCCGGCGAGGTGAACCGGCCGACGCCGACCACCGGCTTGGTGGTCACCTTCTTGGCGAACCGCACGTACTCCTGCTGGAAGCCCTCCTGGGCGAACCGCGCGGTCTGCCCGTCCCGCTCGAACGGGGAGAGGTTGACGTCCCACAGGTCCGGCAGTTCGGCGAGCATCTCCAGGACGTCCTCGGCCTCGTCCCTGGGGCTCGCACTGCTGGTGTCGAGCAGCGTGCCGACGCCCAGCCGGATCGCCACCGCGCAGGTGTCGCCGACGGCCTCCTTGGTGTCCTCGACCAGTTCGCGCAGCAGCCGGGCCCGGTTCTCCAGGCTGCCGCCGTACTCGTCGGTGCGCTGGTTGTGCCGGCGGGAGAGGAAGTGCGCGGGCAGCGCCATGTCGTGGCCGGCGTAGACGTAGATGACGTCGAAGCCGGCCCGGCGGGCGTTGAGCGCGGCCTCCCGGTGCCAGCGCCGGAACGCCCGGATGTCGGCCTTGTCCATCTCCCGGGCGGTGACCGGGAAGTTGCCCCGGGTGGCGGTGGCGCTGGGCGCGATCGGGATCGCCCGGGTGTCCAGGTTCGGCACGAAGGAGCCGTTGTGCGCCAGCTCCACGCCGGCCAGCGCGCCGTGGCCGTGGATCTGCTCGGTCGCGCGGGCCAGCACGGGGATGTCCTTGGCGTCCCACAGCCGCAGTTCGCGCAGGTGGTTGCCGGAGTAGTGGACGTCGCACTGCTCGGTGCAGACCACCGCCCAGCCGCCCTCCGCCTTGACCCCGCGCATCGCGGCCATCGCGCTGGGGTAGGCCCGGCCCATGCCGTTGCAGTGCGGCACCTGGAAGAAGCGGTTCTTGGCGGTGACCGGGCCGATCCGCACCGGCTCGAACAGGATGTCGTACCGGGCGGGCCGGACGTGCGGGTTCTGCACTGTGGGTGACACCTTCCCTGGTGGTTGATCAGGCCCGGGAGCCGAAGATCGCGCTGCCCACCCGGACGTGGGTGGCGCCGTACTCGATGGCCCGGGCGTAGTCCGAACTCATGCCCATGGAGAGCGACTTGAGCCCGTGCCGGTCGGCGGCCGCGGCCAGCACCTCGAAGTGCGGCTCGCCCGGCTCGTCGACCGGCGGGATGCACATCAGGCCGGCCACGTCCAGGTCGTACTCGGACCGGCAGGCCTCCAGCAGGGCGTCCAGCTCCTGCGGCAGCACGCCCGCCTTCTGCACCTCGGCGCCGGTGTTGACCTGGATGAACAGGCTGGGCCGGCGGCCCTGTTCGGCGCACCGGCGGGCGATCGCGCGGCACAGGTCGACCCGGTCCACCGAGTGGATCACGTCGAACAGCGCCACGGCGTCCTTGGCCTTGTTGGTCTGCAGCGGGCCGATCAGGTGCACCTCGACCTCGGGGTGGCGCTCGCGCAGCAGCGGCCACTTGCCCTGGGCCTCCTGCACGCGGTTCTCTCCGTAGACCAGCTGGCCGGCTGCGACGGCCGGCTCCAGGCCCTCGACGGAGACCGTCTTGGAGGCCGCGACCAGCGTGACCGACTCCGGGGTGCGGTGCGCGCGCAGGCAGGCCGCGGCGATCGCGGCGCGCACCTCGGCCAGGCCGACCGCGGGATCGGGCCGCCCGCTTGCTTCTGTGGCGTTCAAGGGAACCTCTCTCGATCGGCGGGGCAGGCCGCGGCTCCCCGGCCGGTGGCACGGGGAGCCGCGGTGCGGGTGGTGGGCCGGCTCAGGGGTAGCGCAGGCCGTGCTGCCACTCGGTGTCGGGCTTGGCCCGCTCGAAGACCAGCCGCTCGTGCAGCCGGAACGGGCGGTCGGCCCAGAACTCCAGGTAGACCGGCCGGATCCGGTAGCCGCTCCAGTGCTCCGGGCGCGGGATGTCCTCCTCGCCGAACCGCTCGGTCTCCCGGGCCACCGCCGCCTCCAGCTCGGCCCGGTCGGCCAGCGGCTGGGACTGCTGGGAGGCCCAGGCGCCGATCCGGCTCTGCCGCGCGCGGGAGGCGAAGTACTCGTCCGCCTCGGCCGCCGTGGCGGGCTCCACCGGGCCGCGGAAGCGGACCTGACGGCGCATCGACTTCCAGTGCAGGACACCGGCCGCCTGCATGTTCTCGGCCAGCTCGGCGCCCTTGCGGGAGCGGGTGTTGGTGAAGAACACGAAGCCGTCCGGGTCGAAGCCCTTGAGCAGGACCATGCGGACGTCCGGCAGCCCGTCCATGCCCGCGGTGGCGATCGCCATCGCGTTGGCGTCGTTGACCTCGTTGCGCTCGGCCTCGGCCAGCCACTGACCGAAGAGCTCGAACGGGTCGGTCGGCTCGATCGTCTCGGTCGTCTGGGTGCTGTCGGTCACGGCTCAGCCCTTCAGCTGCTGCTTCTCGGGCAGCACGTGCCGCCACTTGTCGAACTCGGGGCCGCGGTTGGTGATCAGGTGCGGCACACCGTCGGCGTCCACCAGCACCTCGGCGGCCGGCGGCACGTTGAGGAACTCCATGTGCTGGGTGGCGCAGTAGGCGCCGACGTCGAGGATCAGCAGGTGGCTGGAGCCGTCCACGCCCTCGGGCACCCAGACCTCGCCGGGCAGCACGTAGTCGTGCCGCAGGATGGTGCGGCCGCGCAGCGCGGCCATGCACCCGTTGGTCTGCCCGTCGGTCGGGATCTCGGCCAGCTCGCCGTCGAGGAAGACCACGTGGTGGTGGCGGTCGCGCAGCTGGGCCGAGGGCATCAGCATCCGGGTGCCGTTGGTCACCACGATGTTGGACACCGGGTTGGTGATCACGCTGCGCTCCACGCCCAGCAGCAGCGCGCCGGTGTCGGCCAGCACGTCGCGGGCCGGCTCGAACATGAACCGGACGTGCTCCGGGATGCCCATCCGGTCGGCGATCTCGCGCAGCGCGCCGAAGTACTGGCCCCAGTCGAAGTGCTTCTCCTCCTGGGTCCACGCCTCGTAGACGAAGCCGTGGCCGCCCGCGAAGTTGATCGACTTGGCCTGCGGGAAGTGGTCGTTGAAGATCGTGAACAGCGTCTCGATGATCTCGGTCATCGCCTCGCGGGAGTTGCCGCTGCCGCAGTAGACCTCGAAGCACTCCAGCTCGCGGTCGTACTCGGCGAGCAGCGCGGCGAGCTGGTCCAGCTCGCGCAGCTTGATGCCGGGCTTGCCGGAGTCCAGGCTGTCGATCCGCGCGCTGATCGAGGGGGCGCCGGCCTTCAGCGCGAACAGCACCTCGTCCAGGCTGGACAGGAAGGTCGGGTGACCGGTCTGCGCCCAGTAGGTCATCTCCTCGTCGGAGACGTGCCCGGGCGAGACGATGAAGCGCTCGAAGCCGAACTGCTTCAGGATCCGGTACTCGCCGGGCAGCTGGACCAGCAGCCCGACGCCCAGGCGCTGGAACGGCCGCAGCACGTGCGGGTTGGAGTTCGGGAAGAACGGCACGTACAGGTCGACCCGGTCACGCAGGCCGGCCGCCTCGGCGGCACTCATGACCCGCTCGATGTTCCGGACCAACTGCGCTTCGCTGTACACGAAGACCGGCGAGCCGACCTGTTCGGCGATCGTCTTCAGGTCCACTGAGCCGAGCCAGCTGTGCCCGAGCTTCGACTCGGCCTCGCCGGCCAGGGAAATACCGGAAGACATCCAAGAACCCCCAGAGTGAATTGTCCAATGACTCCTTGGTAGGCCAACCCCTGCCCCAAGGAGAAGAACCGACGAAGCCGGCGGACGCAGAGATGCCGGATGCGGCAGGCGTCCTCGAATTCATGGCCGAGCGTATGGCGGTGATCCCATGATCACAAGAAGCTACCTCCGCAGCCGACCTGACTGACCGTCATGGTTCGGCGTTCGTCGCTGGTCAGCGGGGGTTTTTGATCTCCGATGAACGGTCAGAACCTCTCACATGATGAGATTTCCGATGTCCGATATGGCCCCATGTCAACCACTGTGAACAAATCGAAGGAATCGATTCCACTTGAGTGACGGTGCGTCACATCATCCCGTTTGCCGCCAACTTGGACATACCGGAAGGCCGTTGCCCGGCTCCCGGAAACCATTGACAGCCCCCCGCTGCCATCGCCTAGGGTTTTGCTCAGCAGGACGGCAACACAGCACGAAGACAAAGCAACGAAGCAGTACTGCACACGGCCGTGTGCCCGAGTGGTTAGGGGACCGCCTGCAAAGCGGTTCACATCGGTTCGAATCCGGTCGCGGCCTCAAAATCGCCTTTTCGGCTCCACCGCGCCACCCGTGATTACGGGTCGGCCGAACGCGCCGACGCACCGCCCGTCATTTCCGGGCACCCGAAAGACCCGCCGCTCCTCGGGCGGCGGTAATGGCCAACTCAGCGGTGCGCGCCAGCTGTTCAGCGCGCTCGCCGTTCGCACTCGCCTTCGTTCCCGCCCTTCGCTCCCGCCTTCCCGCGCCCGCGCTGCCGCGCGCCCGCGTCGAATCCGCCGCCGTCGCACGGTGTTCGTGCCCCGCGGCCTTCCGGATGGGTTCCCGGCGGCCCGAATTCACGGATCACCCGCTCGGTCGAGCGCCCATGGGCCGGCCGGGTGGCGGCCTGGGTCCGGCCCTCGCGCGCCGCCTTGACCAGGCATTGCGCCGCCACTTCACTTCCCGGTGACCGCCTAGCAGCGCCTGGGGCCAAGGCCGTCACCTCAATCGTCCTTTCCGGCTCTGCGCGTCATGGAGACGGGATCGTCCACCGATGCGGGCGGCAGTTCAGGCCGAGCCGGCGGCCCGCCATTTCGGCCCACCGACGCGAAGGAGAACCCATGTCCCCGCAACCCACCGCAGCCGACACACCGTCAGAAGGCTTGTCCCGCCGCCTGCTGATGCGCCAGGCCGCGGCCGTCGGCGCCGCCGGCCTCGCCTCGACGCTGGTCACCGGCGCCACCCCGGCGAACGCCGCCACGACGGCCGCCACCGCCACCACCGCGGCCGAGGGGCCGGCGCCCACCCTCGACGAGCCGATGGTCGTGCACCTGCGCGACGTCCGCTCCGGACACCTCGACCTGTTCAGCGGCGAACGCCACCAGCGCATCCAGGACCCCGAGCTGGCCGCCGCCCTGGTCCGCGCCCTCAGCCTGACCTGACGATCCGTCAGCCCCGGCCGGCTCCCGACGGCACCGGCAGGAGCCGGCCGGCCCTCCCGCCCGACCACCCGCCCCCACCCCCTGCGAGGTTCCAGTGTCCTCCCACCGCGAAGCCCCCGAGATCTCCAAGGACCCGGTCGCCGACAGCACCGACGTCTACGCCTTCGTCAGCCCCGACGACTGCGACACCGTCACGCTGATCGCCAACTACATCCCGCTCCAGGGACCGGCCGGCGGGCCGAACTTCTACGAGTTCGGCGACGACGTGCTCTACGCCGTCCACATCGACAACGACAACGACGGACGCCCGGACGTCAGTTACGAGTTCCGCTTCGCGGTCGAGGTGCGCAACCCCAACTCCTTCCTCTACAACACCGGTTCGATCAGCTCGCTGGACGACCCGAACTGGAACCGCCGCCAGACCTACAGCATCACCCGGGTCGAGGGCGGCGACCGCCGCCGGGTGCTGGCCGAGGGCCTGGCCTGCCCGCCGTGCAACATCGGTCCGCTCTCCACCCCGGACTACGCCTCGCTGGCCGCCGCGGCCGTGCACCAACTCGACGACGGCCGCAAGGTGTTCGCCGGTCAGCGGGCCGAGGGCTTCTACGTCGACCTCGGCGCGATCTTCGACCTCGGCACCCTGCGGCCGTTCCAGGAACTGCACGTCATGCCGGCCTTCACCCAGCCCGCGCCCGGCGTCGACACCACCAAGGCGCTCAACGTCCACAGCATCGCCCTCCAGGTGCCGATCACCGACCTGACCAGGAGCGGCCGCCGGCCCACCGACGTGCTCGACCCGCACGCCACCATCGGCGTGTGGACCACCGCCTCCCGCCGGCAGGCCCGCATCATCAACACCAGCGGCCAGGACACCGAATCCGGCCCCTTCGTCCAGGTCTCGCGGCTGGGCAACCCGCTGATCAACGAGGTCGTCATCCCGATGGGGAAGAAGGACCTGTGGAACACCCAGCCCCCGGCCGACGACAAGAACTTCGCCGAGTACGTCGCCATGCCGGAACTCGCCAAGCTGCTCCCGGCCCTGTACCCGGGCGTCTTCCCCAACCTGGCCGCCTACACCAAGCCGCGCGCCGACCTGCTCGCCATCCTGCTCACCGGCATCCCGAACGGCGTGGTGCCCGGCTTCCAGAACTACACCGGTGACACCCAGGCCGACATGCTGCGCCTGAACGTCGCCGTCCCCCCGGCCGGCAGCCCCAACATCCTGGGCCTGGTCGCCGGCGACCCGGCCGGCTTCCCCAACGGCCGCCGCGTCTACGACGACGTCGTGACCATCGAACTGCGCGCCATCGCCGGGCTGGTGCTGCACCTGGTCGACCCGTCCTTCACCCCCGACCAGGCCACCGGCGGCATCACCGACGGACTCACCACCGGCACCACTCCGGCCGACACCCCGACCCCCTACCTGGACACCTTCCCCTACCTCGGCGTCCCGTACGACGGCTACAGCCACCCGGCCAACTGACCAGCGAGCGAGCACCCATGGCCCCGCACACCCACCCACCGCACACCCACGCGCCGCTGCCCGCCCCGTCGCGCGAAGGCAGCGTCGTCCTGGAGATCGGCGGCACCCTCGGCGCCCTGATCATCTACACCGGCCCGGACGAGGACGGCCTGGAGATCGAGGTCAGCCCCACCGGCGACGACACCGCCCGCACCCACGCCGCCGTCCGACCCCGCCACCTGGCCGGACGCACCACCCACTGCGCCGTCATCTCCCCACTGCCCGAGGGCGGTTACACGATCTGGCGGACGCCGACCACCCCGCTCGGCAGCTGCACCGTGCGCGGCGGCGCGGTGACCGAACAGCTCTGGCCCGGCCGCTAGCGCGCACACGACTGTGGGCCCTCCCCGAACGGGGAGGGCCCACAGTGTTTCTGACTGAGCGTCAGGACGACTGGATCGCCCGCAGGATGTCCAGCTTCGCCGCCCGGCGGGCCGGGCGCAGGCCGGCCAGCGCCCCCGCGACCAGGCCGGCCACCAGGACCACCACCAGCTGGGTGGACGGGATGGCGAACGAGCCGGTGCCGGAGTCGTCCGAGGCCTTCACCAGGGCCCAGCCCAGGAAGGCGCCCAGACCGAGCCCGCCGACCGAGCCGAACGCCGCCACCAGCACCGACTCCCAGCGCACCATCGCGCGCAGTTGGGAGCGGGTCTGGCCGACCGCGCGGAGCAGGCCCAGCTCCCGGGTCCGCTCGTGCACCGCCAGGGTCAGCGTGTTGGCGATGCCCAGCAGCGCGATCAGCACCGCCAGCGCCAGCAGCGCGTAGACCAGCGAGAGCATGGTGTCGATGCCCTTGGCGGCGCTGGTCGCGAACTCGTCCCGGGTCTGCACCTGGGGGTTGCCGAGGCCGGCCGCCACCTGCTGCACCGCCGCCTTGCCGGCCGACAGCGAGACGCCCGGCTTGAGCGCCACCGCGACCAGCGTGTCGCTGTCCTGCACCCGGTGCGGAGCCCAGGCCTGACGGCTGATCAGGTAGTCACCGGTCACCCCGGTGTCCTGGTAGATCGCCCGGACGGTGAACGGCGTGCTGGTGCCGTCCGCGAAGGAGACCGTGACGGTCCGGCCGAGCGTCCAGCCCTGCCTGCCCGCCTCGTTCTGCGAGACGGCCAGGCCGTCGGTGCCCAACTCGTCCATTCTGCCGTCCACTTGGCCGAGGTCCACCACGCCGGCCAGCCGGGCCGGGTCGGCCACCTCCAGCGGCCGGCTGTGGCCGTCGAGCCGGGCCACCCCCTTGCCCAGGCCGACCGCCTGGCTGACCTGCGGCACCCCGGCGACCGCGTCCGCCAGCCGCGGGCTCAGCCCGCTGCCGCCGGCCCCGGAGCCCGAGGAGGTGATGGCCAGGTCGCCGGCGAAGGAGGCCCGCACCTGGCTGTCCATGGTCGCCTTCAGCGAGGCGCCGAAGACGGTGAACAGGGTGACCACCGCCACGCCGATCATCAGCGCGGTGGCCGTGGCGGCGGTCCGGCGCGGGTTGCGGCCCGCGTTCAACCGGGCCAGCCCGCCGGACACCCCGCGCAGCCGCGGCAGCGGCGCGCCCAGCACCCGGACCGCCAGCGAGGCGGTCACCGGGCCGAGCACGATCACCCCGACCAGCGCGGCCAGCGCGCCCAGCGAAGTGAGCTGCACCGACGGCCCGTTGGTCGCCCCACTGACCGCCAGCGCCACCCCGCCGGCCAGCAGCAGCAGGCCGAACCCCGAGCGCAGCAGCCCCGAACGGCCGCCCGCGGTGCGGTCGACGTCGGTGGCGCGCAGCGCGGCCAGCGGCGCCGTCCGGCCGGCCCGCACCGCCGGTGCCAGGGCCGAGCCGAGCGTCACCACGGTGCCGACCAGCACCGGCAGCGCGATCGCCCAGCCCGAGACCACCAGCCCGCCGGTCGGCAGCGGGAAGCCCACCGCCTGGAACAGCGCCTTGAGCCCGGTGGCCACCAGCACCCCGCCGACCAGGCCGCCGACCGAGGCGATCAGCCCCACCGCCAGCGCCTCCATCAGGGTCGCGGCCAGCACCTGCTCGCGGGCCGCGCCGAGCGCCCGCAGCAGCGCGTTCTCCCGGGTCCGCTGCGCGGTGACGATGGCGAAGGTGTTGTAGATCGAGAAGGTCGCGACCAGCAGCGCGATCCCGGCGAAGACCAGCAGCAGGGTGGTGAACATGTTCAGGAAGCCGCCGGAGACCTGCTGGTTGCTCTCGTCGCTCGCCTGAGTGCCGGTCACCGCCTCGACGCCCTTGGGCAGTTGCGGCGTGACCGCGGCCACCAGGGCCCGCTGGGAGGTGCCGCCGGTCGCCCGCAGCCGCAGCTCGGAGGCCTGGTCGTGGCCCTGCGGCATCAGGTAGCGCTCGGCGTCGGCCAGGGTCAGGCCGGCGTAGGTGATCTGGCCCATGCCGTCGGCGTTCTGACCGAAGGTCGCGATGCCGACGATGTGCACGGTCACCGGGTCCGGGGTGCGCAGCACCGTGGTGTCACCGAGCTTGAGGTGGCCGGCGGTCGCGGCGCCGCGGTTCACCACCACCTCGCCGGGCGCGCTCGGCGCATGGCCCTCGGCCAGCCGGTACGGGTTGAGGTGGCTGTCCGCCAGCCAGTTGCCGGCGACGGTGGGCGGACCCTGGCCGCCGACCGGCTTGCCGTCCGAGCCGACCAGCTGGCCCACCCCCTGCACGGCCGGCTCGACCGCCGCGACCTGCGGCAGGCCGCGCAGCCGGTCCGCCAGCGTGACGTCGATCGGGGCCCGCACGCCGCCCGGGGTGTTGGGCACGTCCAGCACGTCGGCGTTGCGGACCACCGCGTCGGTGCCCGCGTCCGCGTTGGCGAACAGCGTGCTGAAGTTGGCCTTCATGGTGTCGCCGAGCATCATCGTGCCGGCCAGGAAGCTCACCCCGAGCAGCACCGCGAGGACCGTCCCGGCCAGCCGGCGCTTGTGGGCCAGCAGCGAGCGCAGGCCGATCCGGACGGCGGCGTTCACCCCCGCCTCCCGACGGTGGCGACGCGGTTGTCGAACTCCTTCATCCGGTCCAGCACCCGGTCCGCGGTCGGCTGCTGCATGGTGTCCACCAGCTTGCCGTCCGCCAGGAAGACCACCTGGTCGGCGTGGCCCGCCGCGGTCGGGTCGTGGGTGACCATCACCACGGACTGCCGGATCTCGTCCACCGCGCGGCGCAGCAGGCCGAGCACCTCGGCGCCGCTGCGCGAGTCCAGGTTGCCGGTGGGCTCGTCGGCGAAGACCACCTCGGGCCGCGAGACCAGCGCCCGGGCCACCGCGACGCGCTGCTGCTGGCCGCCGGAGAGCTCGGTCGGGCGGTGCGCGAGCCGGTCGCCCAGGCCGACCACGTCGATCAGGGTGGTCAGCCAGTCCGTGTCGACCCGGCTGCCCGCCAGGTCCAGCGGCAGGGTGATGTTCTCCCGCACGGTCAGCGTCGGGACCAGGTTGAAGGCCTGGAAGACGAAACCGATCCGCTCGCGCCGCAGCAGGGTGAGCTTGCGGTCCGGCAGGCTGCCCAGCTCGGTGTCGCCGAGGTAGGCGCTGCCGGCGGTCAGCGAGTCCAGGCCGGCCGCGCAGTGCAGCAGGGTCGACTTGCCGGAGCCGGAGGGGCCCATGATCGCGGTGAACCGCTCGGCCGGGAACTCCACCGAGACGTGGTTCAGCGCCCGGACCTCGGTGGCGCCCAGACCGTAGATCTTCACCGCCTCCTCCACCCGGGCGGCCGGGCGGACCTCGACGGCCTCCATGAGGTCGAACTCCGTGCCGTTCATCGCCGCTCTCCCGTGGTGTCGTCGCCGTCGGTGCCGTCGGTGCCGTCAGCGGTGGGCGCGTCGGTCTTGGTCATGGACACCGGACCGGGGACCGGACCGGAGCCCGCCGGGCCCGGCTGCTCGGTCAGCACGGCGCGCCGGGCGCGGTACTCCTCCGCCTCGATCTCGCCGCGCGCGAACCGCTCGCCGAGCACCTGGAGCGGACCCGCCTGGGCACCCCGCCCGGCCGCCCACGGCGGTCCGCCGAACGGACCCCCGGGACCGCCCTGCCAGGGCGGCCCGAACCTGCGGCCCCGGCCCCGGCGCACCGCCACCAGGACAACGCCCAGCAGGACCAGCCAGAGGAAGGGGAAGAACAGGAACCAGGGTGTCCAGCCGCCGCCGTGCCACCGCCAGGTGTCATCGGCCAGCAGCACCGCTGCGGTCGTCGTCGGATGCATCGGAAACCATCTCCTCGGGGTGCGCCCCGGTGGGCCCGGGTCCGTCCCTCAGAAGACTGCCGCCGCGGCCCGCGCGGCGCGTCGTGCTCCCGACGGCAGTTCGAGTACCTCACCGGGAGTAGGGGCCGCGCCGCGCCCTACTCCCGCCGCCCGGACGGACCGGCACCCGGGCAGGCCGGCGCCCGGCAGCCGGACGCGGGGTCCGGCTGCCGGGCGGTGAGGTATCGGGCGGTGAGGTGTCGGTGGATCGTCAATTGTCCGGGCACACGTGTGCACTTGGCGCAGGGATGCCCTCAGGGTGCGACCGGTGGTGCGCCGCAGAACTCCGGGCCGCGGTCCTCGGCCGGTGCCGGTGCCGCGGCCGTCTCCTCGGCGCAGGCGGCGCGCAGCGGCAGCCGGACGGTGACCCTGGTGCCGTGCGGCTGACAGCGGGTCAGCTGCCAGTCCCCGCCGAGGTCCCGGGCCCGGCCGCTCATCGAGAGCAGGCCGACGCCCGAGGGGAACGGGTCGGCGGGGATGCCGATCCCGTCGTCGGTGACCTCGACCAGCAGGCTGCCGCCGACGGCGGCCAGCGAGATGGTGCAGTGCTTGGCCCGGGCGTGCCGGGCGGTGTTGGTCAGCGCCTCGGTGGCGATCCGGTAGGCCGCCGAGGCGGTGCGGTCGGGCAGCCGCGGCAGGCCCCGGCCCCGGGTCACCACGCGGACCCGCAGATGGCCGTTGGTGGCCCGCTCGAACCGGGCGGCCTGCTGGGAGAGCGCCGGCACCAGGTCGCCGACCTGCCCGGCCCGCAGCTCGCGGCTGAGCCGGCGGACGTCGGTCACCGCGACGTTGGCGTCGGCGCAGGCCTTGTCCAGCAGGGCGGCGGCCGCGGTGGCGTCGATCGGGAGCAGCACCCGGGCCGAGTCGAGCTGCATCTTCACGGCGGCGAGCATCGGCCCGATCCCGTCGTGCAGGTCGCGCTGGAGCTGGCGGCGCACGGCGTTGCCACTGTCCGTCTCCGCGCCGGCCGCCGGGACGGCGGCAGGGTCGGCGGCGGAGTCGAGAGCGGAGTCGGCGGCGGGCGCGGGCTGTTGCGCGCCGACCGCCTCGTGCATGACCGAGCCGAGTTCGCGGGCGAACTCGGCCAGGAGGGTCAACTCGGTGCCGGGCGGCGGTCCGGCCGCGGCGCCGGGGATCACCAGGGCGCCGTAGCAGCGGTCGGCGAACCGGATCTGCACCGGGTGGCCGTCCGGCTCGCCGCGGCCCGCCGGATCGGTGCCGGCGCGGTCGGCGGGGCGCAGGTCCACCCGCAGTGCGGGGACGCCGAGGAGTTCGGCGAGCGACCGCAGCACCTCCTCGTCGCGCGACCCGGAGCGCCACTGCTGGACGATGCGGTGGGCGCCGGCGTGCAGCAGGGCCCGGCGGAAGCTCGCCCGGCGGGCGCGCAGCCTGCTCTGCAGGTACCAGGCGCAGCCGGCCAGGGTGACGGTGCCGGAGATCGCCCCGGCGGTGTGCATGGTTCCGGACAGATCGGTCCAGACGAGCATCAGTGCCGCGAGGGTGGCCGCTATGAAGAGGAGCCGGCCCACCTCCATCTCCCTCGACAGCACCAGACCCTGCTCGGCGGTCCCAGTGGTACACGCGGAGCCTGACGGCCCGGCCTCTGGAACATCGCCCGCAGGCGGGACACTCCCCCGTTGGCTCGCCGCAGCGAACCAGTGCACCAACTTGATCATCTGGTGAAACCCTCCTGCGACAAATCGAGATCAATGTAAGAAGTTCGACGTACTCCGCTCCCGCATCCGCATCTCTCACTCCGCTAACGTGCTCCGATGAACGGCCGACACCCATCATCGGCGTAACGGCCCGGGCTGATCGTCCGGCGAACAGCGACTCGCGACTACGTCCGGGAGCGTACTCCGGTGGGCGCAGCTAGCTCCTCGGGCGTACGAACCGGAGCAGTGCCAGCAATGGTGGCCCACATCCATTCATCCTGACTAGCCGTCAGGTAGGTTCTCCACGAGGCACCTTGCCACTACCCCCCGATCGTCCACCGACCCGGTTGCGAATGCCTGAACGTGCACCGAAAACCCCAGCGCATACGACGACGGGCGGATCTCGCGGGCGGGGCCGGGCTCGTAGTCTTGGCGAATGAGAAGCATCCGTGGCCTCGCACAGCGCCGTGTCGTCCGCGACACCGCGCTGGCGGTCGCCGTCGGTCTGGCCGCGGCCGCGGGTCTGCGACAGACCTCGTCGTGGCAGGCGGCCCCGGCCCGCTCCGCCGATGCGGTCGGCTACCTGCTGATCGCCCTGGGCGCCGCCGCCCTGGCGCTGCGCCGCGGCCGACCGCAGCTGGTGCTGGCCTGCACCACCGCGGCCACCGCCGTGACACTGCTGCTCCACTACCCGTACGGACCCTCCTTCCTGGCCGCCGGCCTGGCGATGTACTTCGTCGCGGCCGCGCTGCCCTGGCCCCGCTCGGTGGCGCTGTGCGTGGCCGCCTGCGGGGTGCTGACCGGAGCCGTGGTGGTGGCCGCCTGGGACTCCCGGCTGGCCATGTCCCAGGTGATGGTGGGCGGCGCGGTGGGCTGGATGGCGCTGCCCTGCCTGCTCGGGGTGGTGCTCCGGGTCCGCCGCGAGGACCTGGCGCAGTCCCGGGCCGAGGCGGTCAAGCGGGAGGCCTACGCCGAACGGCTGCGGATCGCCCGGGCCGTGCACGAGACGGCCGGCCAGGGCCTGGCCGCCATCAACATCCAGTCCGCGGCGGCGCTGCGGCTGGCCGAGGGCAACCCGCGCGGCGCGCTGGACATCCTGCGCACCATCAACACCACCAGCAAGGTGGCGCTGCAGGAACTGCGGGCCACCCTGGGGACGTTGGAGAAGGGCGACCGCGCCGTGCCGCGCGCCCCGCTGCCCGGGCTGAGCAGCCTGCCCTCGCTGATCTCGGCGATGAGCAGCAGCGGGCTCTACGTGCGGGTGCTGGAGAGCGGCTGCCGCGGCGAGCTGTCGGTGGCCGTCGACCTGGCCGCCTTCCGGATCGTCCAGCACTCGCTGGCCAACGTGCTGCGGCACGCCTCCGGCACCGTCGCCACCGTCGAGGTGGAGTACGGCGACGACCAGTTGCTGCTGCAGATCACCGACAACCGCGACCCGGAGGCCCAGGTGCGCAGCTCCGAGCAGGACTCCACCGGGATCCTGGAGCAGGCGGCCGCGGTGGGTGGCAAGGTGGACCTGGGTCCGGCGGCGGACGGCCCGGGGTTCCGGGTCTGCGCCAAGCTGCCCCGGCGCTGACCGTGCCGCCGTCCGCGCACCGCCGCACACCCCGTCAGATACCCCGACGCATCCCCCGACCGCTGTCCGCGACCGCTCCCGGAAGGCTGCCATGACCCCCTCGAAGACCGCGGAACCGTCCGCCCGCGGCCGCACCGAGCGGCCGACGGTGCCGCTGATGCCGCCGACCGTCCGCAAGACCGTGACCGTGCTGCACGTGGTCTCCTCGGTGGGCTGGCTGGGCCTGATGCTCTGTCTGCTCACCCTGGGCGCCAACGCGCTGCTCACCGACGACGCCGACACCCTGCGCTTCTCCTACCGGGCGGCGGACCTGCTGGGCGACGCGCTGATCATCCCGCTCGCGCTGCTCGCCCTGCTCACCGGCCTGCTGCTGGCCCTGGGCACCCGGTGGGGGCTGTTCAAGCACACCTGGGTGGCGACCAAGTTCTGGCTGACCCTGGTGGCGGCCGCGGCCTCGATCTTCGAGCTGCGGGCCCGGCTGCACGAGGCCGCGCACGTGGTCGCCACGCACCCGACCGGGCCGATCTCGGCGATGGACCTGGGCTCGCTGCGCTCCACCCTGGTGGTGGCGCCGGTCGTGGCGCTCGCCATCTACGCGGCCAACGTGACCCTCTCGGTGGTCAAGCCCTGGGGCCGGCGCGACAAGGCCAAGGCCAAGGCCTCCTGACGCCGAGTCAACCACCGCCCGGCAAGCTCGAACGGCCGTCGGCCCGGTCCCCCGCGAGGGGGCCGGGCCGGCGGCCGTCGGTGCGCCCGTGCGTCCGTGGTGGCTCAGCGGACCTCGATGTTGGCCATCATCGCCATGTCCTCGTGCTCCAGGTTGTGGCAGTGCAGCATGTACCGGCCGCGGTAGCCGTCGAACCGGATCGCCACGGTGACCGTCTCGCCGTCGCGCACCAGCACGGTGTCCTTCCAGCCCGCGTCGGAGGCGCCGGGCCCCCCGCTGCCGCGCGAGAGCACCTGGAAGTTGCCCAGGTGGACGTGGATCGGGTGGCGCAGGTCGCTCTTCAGCTTCCAGGTCTCCACCACGCCCATCGTCGGGTCGGCGTCGCTGCGGTTCGGGTCGAACCCCTTGCCGTTCACCACCCAGCCCATCACTCCGCCGACCAGGCCGGAGGTGAAGTCGAAATTGCGGGTCACCCCGCCGGACGGGGGCGCCAGCCGCTCGAAGTCGCCGGCCAGCTTGGCCGGCAGCGGGGCCGGGGTCGGGCCGTCCTTGGCCACGTGGAAGCGCATCACCGAGCCGGGGCCGCCGGTGTCCTTGCGGTTGACCAGGGTGACCAGGGTGCCCACCCGGTAGCGGGAGAAGTCCACCACGACGTCGAACCGCTCCGCCGGGGCGATGTCGATGCTGTCGTGCGCGATCGGCGCGGGCAGCAGTCCGCCGTCGCCGCCGATCTGCTGGAAGGCCTGGCCGCCGGAGGGCGGCGGGTCCAGCGCCAGGGTGTACTCACGGGCGTTGGAGGCGTTCAGCAGGCGCAGCCGGTAGGTGGTGGCGCTGACGTCCACCACCGGCCAGGGCGCGCCGTTCACCAGGATCACGTCGCCCAGCACCCCGCCGCGGTACGCGCCGTCCACGCCGGGCGTCTTCAGCAGCGTCGGGTCCTTGGCCGGGTAGCGGAACGAGCCGTCGGCCTCGAAGGAGCGGTCGCAGATCAGCAGCGGCAGCTCGCGGTCGCCGTCCGGCAGCCCGAGGCCGGCCTCGACGTCGTCCCGGATCAGGTGCATGCCGGCCAGGCCGCGCCACACCTGCGGCGCGGAGAAGTCCATCCGGTGGTCGTGGTACCAGAGCGTGGCCGCCCGCTGCTCGTGCGGGTACTCGTAGTTGCGCACCCCGGTGACCACCGAGGCCCGCGGGTCCTTGGGCATGCCCGGCATGCTCGGCGCGGCCGAAGACATGCCCGCCATGCCCGCCATGTCGCCGCCGGGCAGCACCAGGTCGGTCGGGTAGCCGTCGCTCTCCGGGGCGGTCCGCCCGCCGTGCAGGTGGGTGACGATCGGCACGGAGAGCGCGTTGGTCTGGCGCACCACGGCGCGCCGCCCGCTGCGGGCCTCGAAGGTGGGCCCGGGGAACCGGCCGTCGTAGCCCCAGATGGTGGTCTTGTGGCCGGGAATGATCTCCACGTCGGCCGGACGGACCGTCAGATCGTAGTAGTCGGTGCCGCCGTCGGTCCGGGTCGGCTTCATCACCGGCGGGATCGGCAGCGGCACCTGGAAGGGCTGGGGGAGGGGCAGCGCGCTCTTCAGCAGTTTGGGACCGCCGCCCGCCCCCGAGGAGGAGCAGGCGGCGGCCAGGGGGCTGAGCACGACGGCCGAGGCCGCCCAGCCCAGCAGTTGCCGGCGCGAGGGGGACATCACGCGCCCCGGCGCGGCTGCCACACCCAGGTGGCCAGCGCGACGGCGACGCCGAAGGTGATCACCCCGAGCGGGACGTGCACGGCGAGGTTGTGCGAGCCGCCCACCGCGGCCTGCGCCACGACCAGCACCAGCAGCGCCGTGCTGGCCAGCGCCAGCCAGCCCGGCCCGCGCTTGCGCCAGTGCACCACGGACAGCACCAGCTGGATCAGGGCCAGCACGATCACCGCGGCCGCGCCCTTGGCGTGCACGTCCTTCATCGAGTCGTTGCCGTTGAGGAACGAGCCCGCGGTGATCGCCTGCACCACGATGGACAGGCACTCCAGGGCGACCACCACGGCCAGTGCCTTGGCCAGGCCGGTCCGCCGAACCGCCCCGCCGGCCGGACCGGCCGGGGCTCCGTATGCGGTCTTCTCTGCGCTCATCCGCTGTTGCCTTCTTCCACGATCGCTGGGTCCGGGTCGGACCACCGGCCGCTCTCGCAGCGGTCGGTGACCGATGATCAGGACCAGCATCGGGGTGCGGCGCCTCGCGGACATCCGCTGCTGAACGGCAACCCAGTACGCCGGTGGACGTACGGCGGGTGCGTCGGCGAACGGGGCCCGGCGATCAGTCCGCGTCGCCGCTGACCAGGCCGGACTGGAAGGCGAAGACCACCAGCTGGGCGCGGTCCCGGGCGTGCAGCTTGATCATCGCCCGGGAGACGTGGGTGCGGGCGGTGGCCGGGCTGATGAACAGCCGGGCGGCGATCTCCTCGTTCGACAGCCCGTCCGCCACCAGCGCGACGATCTCGCGCTCGCGGTCGGTCAGTTGGGAGAGCTGCGGGTGCAGCCGCAGCGCGGTGGCCGGGCGCGAGACGTAGGCGCTGATCAGCTTGCGGGTGACGCTCGGCGAGAGCAGCGACTCGCCGGAGGCCACCACCCGGACCGCGCGCAGCAGTTCCTGCGGCTCGGTGTCCTTGACCAGGAAGCCGCTCGCGCCGGCCCGCAGCGCCTCGAAGACGTACTCGTCGAGGTCGAAGGTGGTCAGCATGATCACCTTGGTGGTGGCCAGCTGCGGGTCCGCGGTGATCACCCGCAGCGCCTCCAGGCCGTCCATCTGCGGCATCCGGACGTCCAGCAGCGCCACGTCCGGCTGGGTCCGCCGGACCAGCTCGACCGCGGCCCGGCCGTCCACCGCCTCCCCGGCCAGCTCCATGTCGTCCTCCGAATCGAGCAGCACGCGCAGCCCGATCCGGACCAGGCTCTGATCATCGGCCACCAGTACACGGATCATGGGGCTAGCTTGCCCGAGGTAGCCGCGCGGTCACAACAAATCCTCCGCCCGGACGCGGACCGGCCTCCAACAGACCGCCCAGCGCCTCGGTCCGCTCCTTCATCCCCTGGATCCCGTGGCCGCCCGAGGCGCGCGAGCGCGGCCGGGCCGGCTCGGCCCCGGCCGGCGGGCCCGCGCCGTTACCCACCCGCACCAGCAACGCCCGGGGCGAGTAGTCGAGTTCCACCGAGGCGGCGTCCGCCTCGGCGTGGTGCAGCACGTTGGTCAGCGACTCCTGGACGATCCGGTAGGCGGCCCGCTCCACCTCGGCCGGCAGCGGCACCCGCTCCCCACTGACCGTCAGTTCCACCGCCACGCCCGCCCGGCGCACCGTGGCCAGCAGCTCGTCGAGGTGCTGCAGGCCCAGGTCCGGCTCGGCCGGCATCTCCCGGAACACCCCGAAGGTGGCGTCCAGCTCGGTCATCGCCTCCCGGCTGACCCGGCCCACCGCGTCCAGCGCGTCCGCCATCTGCTCCGGCCGCTTCTCGCTCACGTGCAGCGCGATCCCGGACTGCATGCTGATCACCGCCAGCGCGTGGCCCACCACGTCGTGCACCTCGCGGGCGATGCCGAGCCGCTCCTCGGCCACCCGGCGCCGGATCTCCTCGGCCTCGGCCCGGGCCACCGCCCGGCGGCGCAGCCGCACCGCCGCCGGCAGCGTGCCCGGCACCAGCAGCAGCACCCCCAGCTGCGCCGAGAAGCCCCACACCTCGTCGAACGGGGTTCCGGAGCCCAACGCCCGCACCAGGTAGGGCAGCAGCACCACGGCCAGGGCCAGCGCGCTGGCGCTCAGCGCCACCCACCACTCGGTGCGGCCGGCCACCGAGAGCAGCGCGGCGCCCACCGCCAGCGCGGCCGGGGTCGGGTGGTCGCCCATGCCCAGCGCGGCCGCCGCCGCGGCCGTCACCACCACCAGCGCGGGCAGCGGCCGGGAGCGCCGCACCAGCAGCGCCGCCGCCGTCACCACCCCCAGCGCGTCGCCCGGCACCGTGGTGCCGCGGTGCGAGAAGAGCAGTGGGGAGAGCGCCACCCCGGCACCCAGCAGGACGGCCAGCACCATGTCGAAGGCGGCTGTGCGCAGGTTCTCGGCGGACGGCGAACTGCTCGCTTCGGAGGTATCCACGCCCCGACCTTAGGAGGCGCCGGGCCCGGTCTCAACCGCCCCGGCCGGTCGGCTGCCGTTCCCCGGTACCGGTCATACGTTCGTCGGCGTACCAGGGTTACCGCGAGGCGCTGACGACATGCGAAGGGCTGGTGAGGGACCTTTGTGGAGAACCAGCAGCCCGTTCCCGGAGGAACCAGGCATGACCGTCCCCACCGCACCCGCACCGGCCACGCCGGGCCCCCGGGGCCCGCGCAGCAAGCCGTCGGGCGTCCAACTCCCGCCGCCGGTGCGGAAGACCATGGTGGTCCTGCACGTGATCTCCTCGGTGAGCTGGCTGGCCCTGATGCTCTGCGTGCTCGCGATGAGCACCACCGCGCTGCTGACCGACGACGCCGACACGGTGCGCGCCCTCTACCGGGCGATGCCAGTGCTCGGCGACACGCTGATCCTCCCGCTGAGCCTGCTCTCGGTGCTCACCGGGCTCGCGCTGTCGCTCGGCACGCCCTGGCGGATCTTCAAGTACCGTTGGATCACCGTCAAGTTCTGGTTGTCCCTGGCGGCGGCCGCGGCCTCCATCTTCCAACTCACCGCCCGGCTGCACGAAGCCGCCCACCTGGCGGTGACGCACCCGACCGGGCCGGTCTCCGCGATGCACCTCGGCTTCGTCCGCTACAACCTGGTGATCGTGCCGACCATCGCGCTGACCGTGTACGTGATCAACGTCTGGCTGTCGGTCTTCAAGCCCTGGGGGCTGCGCCCCCGCTGGGTCGCCAAGAACCGGCGCTCCTGACCGACCGCGGCCGACCGCTCCGCACCCACCACCACGCAGCTGACCGACCGACAGGAGAACCCGCCATGACCACCGAGAACACCAGCACGGCCGTCGCCGAGATCGAGCAGCTGTCCAAGGTCTGGTGCCAGGCCGAACTGACCGGCGACACCGGCACCCTGGCCGAGCTGCTGCACCCGGACTTCCTGGCGGTCGGCCCGCGCGGCTTCCTGCTCACCAAGGAGCAGTGGATCGGGCGGCACTCCTCCGGCGACCTGCGCTACACCGAGGTCGGCTGGGACGAGGCCGTGGTCCGGGTCTTCGGCGACACGGTGATCAGCGTGGCGGTCCAGGCCCAGCAGGCCACCTTCCAGGGTCGGCCGATCCCCGGATCCTTCCGGGTCACTCAGACCGCGGTCCGGCTGGACGGCCGGTGGGTGATCGCGGGCGTGCACCTCAGCGCCCTCGACGCCCCCCGGACGCCCGCCGCATAGGACCGCTTCCCCCGGCGGCTGGTCCGCCGACCACGGGCGTGGCATCCCCTGACGCGCCCGGGCCACAGGCGGACCCGGATTGCCCCCGGGTCCGCCTGTCGGCGGTCACGGCCCGGTACGGCCGGACGGCGGGCAGGCGGTGGCGGGCGCGGTCGCACGAGACTTCCGAACCCCTCCTGGGAGGCTGGCATGGCACGCGCGCGGCGACGGCTCGACACCGGTGAGGCCCTCGCGGCCGCCCTGCTCCTCCCGGTCCGCGGCCCCCGCACCCGCACCACCCCGGCCGGCCGGCCGACCGCCCCGCCGGACCCCGGCGCCCGCTGGCGGCGCCTGCCGGTCGAGCCGCGCGGCAGCAGCCAGATCGGCGTCTGCTTCCGCGGCGAACGGGCCGAGTCGCTCGGCCTGGAGCCGCGCGCCGCGCTGCTGCGGCTGCTGCGCTACCCCTTCGACCTGGTCCAACTGACCGCCTGCTGGCACCGGATGGAACCGGAGCCGCTCAGCTTCACCGGCGCCGACCTGGACTGGCAGCTCGACGCGGCCGCGCGGGCCGGCAAGCGGGTGGTCCTCTCGGTCGGCGGCGTCACCTCGGGCGGCGGCACGGCGGGCGGCGCCCCGGCCCACGTGCTCACCCGGGCACTGCCGCAGGGCCGGCTGCTGCGGGCCGAACGCCGCCGCCGGCTGCTCGACGCCTCGATGGCCTTCAGCGCCCGGGTGGTGCGGCAGTACCGCGCGCACCCGGCGGTGGCCGCCTGGCAGGTCGAGTGGGCGCCGCCGGACCCGCTGGGCCTGGAGGCCCGCTGGCGCTCCGCCGCCGACTTCGCCCGCCAGGAGGCCGAGGCGGTGCGCCGGGCCGACCCCGACCGCCCGGTGCTGCTCGCCGGACCGGCGCGGCAGACCCGCCGCCCCTGGCGGCGCCCCGGCCCGCCCGCCGCGGACCAGCGGGCCACGGCCCTGGTCGGGATCGGCCCGGGCCACCCCTCCCCCGCCGCGCCCTGGAGCGGTGCCTGGCGGCCCGCCGAACGACCCGCCGAGCGGCTGCTGCGCGCCTACAACCAGACCCTGCGCCGGCACGCGCCCGCCACCCCCCGCGGCTACCTGTTCCGCGACGCCGAGAGCTGGGTGCTGCGCGCCCGGGCCGGCGATCCGGAGTGCCTGGAGGCCTTCGCCTGGGTGCTGGCCAACCCCTGAAAGCACGTCAGCCGTCAGCCGCGGACGGGCGGCTGACGGCTGACGTTGTGTCGGCTGGATCTCGGGCAGCGGGGCCGGCCGGTCAGCCGGCCCGCCGCACCAACCGGATCGCCTGGACCGGACAGCCGTCCTCGGCGTCGGTCAGGCGCTCCAGCAGGGCGGCCGGCGGCGCCGGGTCGAGGACCAGCACCCGGCCGTCGCTCGGCCGCTGGTCGAAGACCTCGGGCAGGGTCCGCGCGCACTGGCCCGCCCCCGCGCAGCGCAGGCGGTCCACCACCACCTCGACGGCGGTCACCAGCGCACCGGCAGCTCGTACAGGCCGTACACCCAGGCGTCGGCGCGGAACGGCAGGGTCTCCAGCGGCTGGGCCAGGCGCAGGCCCGGCAGCCGGGCGAACAGCCGGGCCAGCGCGATCCGCAGCTCCAGCCGGGCCAGGTTCTGCCCGGCGCACTGGTGGATGCCGTAGCCGAAGCTCAGGTGCTTGGCCCCGGACCGCTCCGGGTCGAACCGCTCGGCGTGCGGGCACAGCCCCGCGTCGCGGTTGGCCGAGACCAGCGAGCAGACCAGCCACTCGCCGGCCCGGATGGTCACCCCGGCGATCTCGATGTCCTCGGCGGCCCGGCGCACCAGGCCGAACTGGATGACCGCGTGGAACCGCAGCAGTTCCTCCACCACCTGCTCCAGCCGCTCCGGGTCCGCGGTGAGCGGGCCGGGCGCCTCGGTCGCGCCGAGCAGCGTGGCCACCCCGAGCGCCAGCATGTTGGCGGTGGTCTCGTGGCCGGCGATCAGCAGCAGCATCGCGTGGCCGACCAGCTCGTCCTCGGTGAGCGGCGCGCCGTCCACCTCGCTGGCGCCGAGCCGGCTGAGGATGTCCTCGCCCGGCTCGTCGCGGCGCAGCCGCACCAGGGCGCGCAGGCAGTCCATCAGCGCCGTGGTGGCCCGCTGCACCTCCTCGGCGGGGGTGTCCACGCCGAGGATGGTCTGGGTGTGCCGCTGGAACTCCGCGCGCTCCTCGGCCGGCACCCCGAGCAGCTCGGCGATCACCAGGGAGGGGATCGGCAGCGCGAACTGCCGCACCAGGTCGGCGGTCCGCCCGGCGGCGAGCAGCTCGTCCAGGTGCTGGTCGACGATCTGCCCGATCCGCGGACGCAGCCGCTCCACCTGACGCACCGTCAGCTCCCGCATGTAGAGCCGGCGGCGCGTGGTGTGCTCGGGCGGATCCATGCCGATCAGCGACTTCGGCAGCATCACCGTGGACTTGCGGCCCACCGAGAGCGAGGGCGGCATGGCCTGGAACCGGTTGACGCTCACCCGCGGGTCGCCGAGCAGCGCCCGGACGTCCTGGTAGCGGGTGACCAGCCAGGCCTCCACCCCGTTGGGCCAGCGGTGCCGGCTGATCGGCGCCTGCTCGCGCAGCCCCGCGTACTGCGGGGGCTCGGCCAGCGGGGAGAGCCGGACCATCGGGAGCCCCGGCAGGTCCGGCGCCTGTGATTCAACGGTCATCGGAACTCCTAGATCATGATGCGGCCGCCGGCCACATCGATGGTCAGTCCGGTCAGCCAGGAGGAGGCGTCGGAGGCCAGGAACAGGGCGGCCTGGGCCACGTCGACCGGCTCGCCGATCCGGCCCAGCGGGAACTGCTTGACGATCATCGGCAGCCGGTCCGCGGGGATCCGCTCCCGCTGGCTCTCCGTCATGATCGCCGACGGCGAGACGCAGTTGACCCGCACCCCGTGCTTGCCGACCTCGCCCGCGACGTGCCGGGTGAACATCAGCACCCCGGCCTTGGCGGCCGCGTACGAGGCGGCGGCGAAGCCGGGCAGCCGGCCCGCCGTCGAGGCCATGGTGATGATCGAGCCGCGCCGGCGCTCGATCATCGAGGGCAGGAAGGTCTGCACCGCCAGGAAGGTGGAGGTCAGGTTGAGGTCCACCACGGAGCGGAACTGGGCCAGGTCCATCCGCTCGATCGGCACCGGGTCGCCCCCGCCGCCGACGAAGGCGCCCAGCACGTCGATCGGGCCGACCGCCTCGGTGGCCAGCTCGCGCAGCCGCTCCAACTCGGCCTGCTCGGTGCAGTCGGCGGCGAAGCCCACCGCGCTGCCGCCGGCCGCCCGGATCGCCTCGGCCGTCTCCTCGACGGCGGACTTGTCCCGGGCCGCCAGCACCACCCGCACGCCGTTCGCCGCCAGGGCGCGCGCCGTCTCGGCGCCGATGCCGCGGGAGGCGCCGGTGATCAGCGCGGTCCGGCCGATCAGGTCGGGGTAGACCGGGTAGCCGTTCGCGGTGGCGGCGGCGGTGTTGTCGGCGGTGTTGTCGTTGGTGTTGTCAGTGCTCACGGGTGACTCCTCACAGGTTCTGACGCTTCGTCACATCGCAGCACGACTTTGCCCGTCACCGCAGCCGCTTCCAGGAGTTGATGCGCCTCGGAGGCCTTGGCCAGCGGCAGGGTGCGGGAGAGCACCGGCTTGACCGCGCCGGTGGCCAGCAGGTCGAGCACCGCCGCCAGGTCCTCCTGGTAGGCGCTGGGCACCTTCTTCTCCAGGCTCCAGGCGTTGTAGAAGGTGGTCCGGCGGCCGTCCGGGGCCAGCTTGGGCAGGAACAGGCCGGCCACGAAGCCGAAGACCGCCAGGTCGCGGCGCGGCCGGCCGTTCTGCATCGCCTGGCTCTGGCCGTAGCCGACCAGGAAGCCGCCGCGCCGCAGCGACATGTAGGAGCGCATGAACTGGGTGCCGCCCACCGGGTCGAAGACGGCGTCCACGCCGTTCTCCGGCCGGTCCTTGACCACCCGCATGAAGTCCTCGGCCAGGTAGTCGATGTGCTGCGCGCCCAGCGAGGCCACCAGGTCGGCCTTGCCCGCCGAACTGGTGCCGAACGCCTGCACCTTGGCCAGCTGGGCGAGTTGCAGCAGCGCGGTGCCCACGCCGCCGGCCGCGCCGTGCACCAGGATGCTCTGGCCCTCGCGCACCCGGGCCACCCGGTGCAGCATCTGGTAGGCGACGAAGTAGTTCAGCGCGACGGCCGCCGCGTCCGCCGGGTCGATCCCGTCCGGCAGCAGCACCGCCCGGTCCTCGGGGACCACCAGCCGCTCGGTGTAGCCGCCCTCGCGCACCAGCGCGACCACCCGCTGACCCGGGCGCAGCCGGGTGACCCCGGGGCCGACCTCCTGCACCACGCCGGTCACGTCGTAGCCGGGCGTGAACGGCGGTTTGGGCCCGCCGGGGATCACCCCCACCCGCAGCAGGATGTCGCCGAAGGAGACGCCGGCCGCCAGCACCCGGACCAGCACCTGGCCGGGGCCCGGCCGCTGCTCCTGCTCGGTGATCGTCTCCAGGACCTCGGCGCCGCCGCGCCGGCTCACGATGACACGTGTGTATCCCATGGTGCCCTCTCAGTCGATGGGTCCGCCGCGACGAGACCGCCGCCCGCCCGCCGGCGGTCAGTTGAAGCGGTACTCGGTCAGGTCGCGCACCCGGCGGTAGCCGACCCGCTCGACCACAGCCTGCATCGCGGCGTAGTCGAGGAAGTGGGTGCAGACGCAGGCCTGCGCGCCGGCGGCCAGCGCCCGCGCGGTGACCTCGCCGAGCAGCGCGCCCGCGTAACCGCCGTTGCGGTGGTCGGGGGAGACGAAGACGCCGGACGGCCGGACCACGCCGCCGATCGGCTTGGCCCAGCCGGCCGCGCCGACCGGCTCGCCGTCGACCTCCCAGACGATCAGCCGACCGCCGGCGAACTGGGTGCGGGCCATGTGCGCGGTGTGCCGGGCGATCTTCTCCTGCGCCAGCCCGCTGTCCCGCATCACCGCCGCGTACCACTGCCCGATCCGCTCGACCTCGTCGGCCCGGGCCGGGCGGGCCGCGCCCGCCGCACCCGAGGCCGGCGGCGTGCTGTCGCAGCGCATCAGCCACTGGTCCCGCTCGCGGGTGGCGGTGCCGCCGCGCACCTCGCGCCAGCGCTCGGCGAAGGCGCCCGCCGACTCCTCCGGGCCGTTCACCCCGGGCAGTTCGGGCAGCCGCCCGGCCAGCTCCTCGGCCAGGGCCGCGGCGGCCGGCGCGGGCATCGCCGAAATGGTCATCCGGTAGGGCGACATCACCCAGGCGGCGCCCACCGGCTGCCCGCCGTCGGACACCCAGGCGAAGACGGCCGGCTGCCCGTCCCCGGGCAACTGCCCGTCCGGATCGGTGGCGTGACTGAGCAGCAGGTTGTTCGACACCGGGTCGCCGAGCAGCCACTTCTCCGCGGCAGCGGAGAACACGGCGGGCTCGGGAGTGGTGGACACGTCCATCGCGGTTCGCTCCGATCGGGTCGTCCGACGGGGGTCGGTTGTCTCACCCGCCACGTTAGGAGCCACCCGGTCACCCCAGTAGGTCCGCGCATCACCGATCGGACGGGCCGAATTCCCGCCCCGGCTGGGATCGCTGCCAGACGTGGCTGGGACACCGCCGCCAGGAGGCTGAGCAGCGGCTTCGAGGACCGGCCCCGGAGGACGGCGGCACTGCGACGGCAGGAGAGGACACTCAGGTGGACGACCTGAACGAGGGTCATGACCAGTACGGCGGCCGGGAACCGATCGCCGTGATCGGGATGGGCTGCCGGTTCCCCGGCGCGGCCGACTCCCCGGCGGCGTTCTGGGAGCTCCTGCTGGCGGGCCGCGACGCCATCGGCGAGGCGCCCGCCGAGCGCTGGGCGAACTACCGCGAGCGCGGCGGCGAGGACGCCGCGGCGCTGCGCGCGACCACCCGGCTGGGCGGATTCCTACCCGACATCCACGGCTTCGACGCGAGCTTCTTCGGAATCCCGCCGCGCGAGGCCACCCTGATGGACCCGCAGCAGCGGATCGCCCTGGAGGTCAGCTGGGAGGCGCTGGAGCACGCCGGCCTGCGCCCCGCCGACCTGGCCGGCAGCACCACCGGGGTCTGGTTCGGCGTCAACTGCGACGACTACGGGCGCCAGTTGCTGGAGGACCTGCCCCGGATCGAGGCCTGGACCGGGATCGGCGCCTCGCTCTGCGCGGTCGCCAACCGGGTCTCGCACGCCCTCGACCTGCGCGGGCCGAGCATGGCGGTGGACACCGCCTGCTCCGCCTCGCTGGTCGCCGTCGACCTGGCCTGCCAGGCGCTCCAGCTGGGCACCGCCTCGCTGGCCATCGCCGGCGGGGTGATGCTGATGGCCGGACCGGGCCTGACCATGGTGATGCAGTCGGCCGGGGCGCTGGCCCCGGACGGCCGCAGCAAGTCCTTCGACGCGGCGGCCGACGGCTACGGCCGCGGCGAAGGCTGCGGCGTCCTGGTGCTCAAGCGCCTCGCCGACGCCCGGCGCGACGGTGACCGGGTGCTCGCGCTGATCCGCGGCGGCGCCGTCCACCAGGACGGCCGCACCAACGGGATCATGGCGCCCAACGGGGCCGCCCAGGCCGAGCTCTACCGGCGCTCCTGCGCCGCCGCCGGCGTCTCCCCCGACTCGGTCGACTACGTGGAGGCGCACGGCACCGGCACCCGGGTCGGCGACCCGATCGAGGCCGGCGCGCTGGCCGAGGTGTTCGGCGCCGGCAGACCCGACGGCAGACCGTGCCTGATCGGCTCCGTGAAGTCCAACATCGGCCACCTGGAGGCCGCCTCCGGCATCGCCGGCGCGATCAAGGCGGTGCTCGCCCTCTGGCACCGCACCATCCCGCCGACCCTGCACCACAACGAGCCCAACCCCGCGGTCGACTGGGCCGCCTCCGGCCTGCGCGTGGTCACCGCGGCCACCCCCTGGCCCGGCGGCGACCGGGTCCGGCGGGCCGGCGTCTGCGGGTACGGCTACGGCGGCACGCTGGCCCACCTGATCCTGGAGGAGGCACCGCCGACCGTGCCCGCCGCCGACGTGCCCGCACCCGCCGAGGACCGGACCCCCCGGCTCTTCCCGCTCTCCGCCGCCACCCCGCAGGCGCTGGCCGCCACCGCCGCCCGGCTCGCCGAGGAACTCGGCAGCGAGCGCGGCGACCGGCTGCCGCTCGCGGCCGTCGCCCACACCCTGACCGCCCGGCGCGAACTGCTGCCCGAGCGGGCCGCCGTGGTGGCCGCCGACCGGGCCCAACTGCTGGAGCGGCTCGGCGCGGTGGCCGCCGAACGGTCCGCCGCCGGCGTGGCCACCGGCCGGCCGCTGCCCGCCGCCGCCGACCCCGGCGCCGTCTGGGTGTTCTCCGGCCACGGCTCCCAGTGGAGCGGGATGGGCCGCGAACTGCTCGCCACCGAACCGGTCTTCGCCGCGGTGCTGGACCAGCTGGAACCGGTCTTCCAGGCCGAGATCGGCTTCTCCCCGCGCCAGGCCCTGCTGGACGGCGAGCAGCAGGAGACCAGCCTGATCCAGCCGCTGATCTTCGCCGTCCAGGTCGCGCTGGCCGAGGTCTGGGCCGCCCAGGGGCTGCGGCCCGCCGCGGTGATCGGCCACTCGGTCGGCGAGATCGCGGCCGCCGTGACCGCCGGGGTCTTCGACCTCGCGGACGGCGCCCGGCTGGTCTGCCGCCGCTCCCGGCTGCTGCGGCTGGTGGCCCGGCGCGGCTCGATGGCCATGGTCAACCTGCCCTTCGAGGAGGTCTCCGAACGGCTCGGCGCCCGGCAGGACGTGGTCGCGGCGATCGCCGCCTCCCCGCGCTCCACCGTGCTGGCCGGCGACTCCGGCGCACTGCAGACCGTGGTCGACCGCTGGCGCACCGAGGACCGGCTGCACGTCCAGCGGGTCGACTCCCAGGTCGCCTTCCACAGCCGCCACATGGACCCGCTGCTGGACCTGCTGGTGGAGGCCGCCGAGACCATCGCGCCGCGCCCGCCCCGGCTGCGGCTCTACACCACCGCACTGGACGACCCGCGCGCCACCCCGGTCCGCGACGGCTCCTACTGGGCCGCCAACCTGCGCAACCCGGTGCGCTTCACCCAGGCCGTGGGCGCCGCGATCGACGACGGGTACCGGGTCTTCCTGGAGATCTCCCCGCACCCCGTGGTGGTCCCCGCGATCACCGAGACGCTCGCCGCCGCCGGGATCGAGGACGCGGTGGTCGCCCACACGCTGCGCCGCGACCGGCCCGAGCGGGCCACCATGCTGGCCAACCGCGGCCTGCTGCACTGCGCCGGCCTGACCCTCGAACCCGCCGCCGGCGACCCCGCCACCCTGGTCGACCTGCCCACCACCGCCTGGCTGCGCCAGCACTACGAGGCGCGCACCGGCGGGCTGCGGGCACCGGGCGGCCGGGCCCACGACCCGGCCACCCACACCCTGCTCGGCAGCCCCGTCACCGTGCACGGCGCCTCCCCGATCCGGTTCTGGCTGACCGACCTGGACCTGGAGAACCGCCCCTACCCCGGGCAGCACCCGGTGCGCGGCACCGAGATCGTGCCCGCCGCCGTCACCCTGGCCAGCTACCTGACCGCCGCCGGCACCGGCGCGCTCAGCGACATCGCGCTGCGCGTGCCGGTCCCGGTCGAAGTCCCGCGCACCGTGCAGGTGATCAGCCAGGACGGCGGGCTGCGGCTCAGCTCCCGCCCGGTCGGCGACGAGTCCGAACAGGGCTGGCTCACCCACTCCACCGCCCGCGCCGCCACCCCGGAGCTCTCCGACCGGCTGCCCGCCGCCGACTGCCCGCGCCCGCTCGACCCCGGCTTCGTGGTGGGCCGGCTGGCCGAGGTCGAGGTCGCCTCGATGGGCTTCGAGTGGCGGATCACCGAACTGCTGGCCGGCCCCGACGCGATGCTGGCCCGGGTCGACCTGCCCGCCGAGCCGGTGCCCGGACCGACCGGCTGGGCCGCCCTGCTGGACGCGGCGCTCTCGCTCGCCTCCGTGGTCTTCGAGGGCCCGGCGGCCCTGCGGATGCCGGCCGCGCTGGGCCGGATCGAACTGCTCGGCGAGGCACCGCGGCAGGCCCTGGTACGGGTCGCGGTGCAGCCCGCCGAGGCGGGCCCCGACACCGTCGACCTCGACGTCACCGCGCCCGACGGCACCCTGCTGGCCCGGCTGCGCGACCTGCGCTACGGCCGGCCGGAGGAGGACGCCGGCGGGCGGATCGGCCCGCGCCACCTGGTGCACGAGCTGGCCTGGCGCCCGCTCGACCTGCCGGCCGACGACACCGACCGGCTGCCCGAACTCGTCGTCGTGCTCGGCGACCTGACGCTGGCCCGGGGGCTCGGCCCGGCGCTCACCGCCGCCGGCCGGCGCTGCCTGGCCCTCGACGACCCCGCCGAGCTGGCCCGGATCGCGGAGCCCGCCGCCGTGCTGGTGGCCCCGCGCCCGGACGACTCGGCGGACCCGCAGGAGGCCGCCGAAGCCGCCGCCGAGCTGCTGCTGGCGGCGGTGCGGCAGGCCGCCGACGGCAGCCGGATCTGGTGCCTCACCCGCGGCGCCCGGGCCGCCACCGCCGCCGGCTCCCCCGCCCAGGGCGCGCTCTGGGGCCTGGGCCGGGTGCTGGCCGGCGAACACCCGCAGAGCTGGGGCGGCATCGTCGACCTGGACGCCCACGACCCGGTGGCCGCCGCCGCGCGGCTGGTCGAGGTGCTGCGGGCCCGGCCCGAGGAGGACGTGATCGCGCTGCACCGGGACCGCGCCGAGGTGGCGCGACTGGTCCCGGTGGCCGCCGACGAGGAGCGCGAGCCGGTCGCCTGCCGGCCCGACGCCAGCTACCTGATCACCGGCGGCTTCGGCGTGCTCGGCCTGCGCACCGCGCACTGGCTGGCCGCCCGCGGCGCCCGGCGGCTGATCCTGGCCGGCCGCACCGCCCTGCCGCCGCGCAGCAGTTGGGACCGCGCCGAGGACCCGGCCGAGCGGGCCCGGATCGCGGCCGTGCGCGAGCTGGAGGCCGCCGGCGTCACCGTGCACCCGATCGCCCTGGACATCGCCGACCCGGCGCAGGCGGCCCGGCTGCTGGACCCGGACGCGCTCGGCCTGCCGCCGATCCGCGGCGTGGTGCACGCGGCCGGTGCGCTGGACAGCCGGCTGGCCGTGGACACCGACCGCGCCTCGCTGCGCCGGGTGCTGCGGCCCAAGGCCGGCGGTGCGCTGGTGCTGCACCGGCTCTTCCCGCCCGGCTCGCTGGACTTCCTGGTGCTGTTCTCCTCGGCCGGCCCACTGCTCGGCCTGCCCGGCCAGGCCGCCTACGCCGTCGCCAACTCCTTCCTGGACGGGCTGGCCAGGCACCGCGCCGAGGTCGGCGACCGACACACCGTCAGCCTCGCCTGGACCTCCTGGCGCGGGCTGGGGATGTCCACCTCCTCCGAGCTGATCGACGCCGAACTGGCCGCCCGCGGCACCGGCGACATCACCGCCGCCGAGGCCTTCGCGGCCTGGGAGTACGCCGAGGGCCGCGGCCGACCGTTCTTCGCCGTGCTGCGCCACCTGGCGCCCGAGCCGGGGGCCCGGCGGCCGGTGCTGCTGGCCGAGGCCGCCGTGCCCGAGCCGGCCGGGGAGGCGGCCGACCAGCCGGCCTGGGCCGGCCTGACCGGCGCGGAGCTGGCCGAGCACGTGCACGAGGCGGTCTGGGAGCAGGTCTGCGCCGAGACCCACCTGACCGGCCGGATCGACCCCAGGGTGCCGCTCACCGAGGCGGGCCTGGACTCGGTCGCCACGCTGATCATCCGCCGCCGGCTGGAGCGGCACTTCGGCACCGCGCTGCCCGCCACGCTGCTGTGGAACCGGCCCACCGTCGAGGCGATCAGCGAGTTCATCACCGGGCTGCTGTCCGGTTCCGTCCCCGAGGAGGTGGCCCCGTGACCACGACGACCGACCACGAGCAGCCGGCCTGGCTGGCCGACCGCGCCGCCGACTTCGGGTCGGCCGGCTACTGGCGGGGCGTTCCGCTGGGCGAGCTGATGTGGCAGTGGGCCGACCGGTACGGCGACCGGACCGCCCTGGTGGACCGCGACGCCCGGCTCGGCTTCGCCGAACTGGCCCGCCGGGCCGACCGGTTGGCCGAGGCGCTGGGCGCCGCGGGGATCCGCCAGGGCGACCCGGTGCTGGTCCAACTCCCCAACAGCTGGGAGTTCGTGGCCGCCTTCCTGGCCTGCCAGCGGATCGGCGCGGTGCCGGTGCTGGCCCTGATGCCGCACCGCGGACGGGAGTTGCACGCGCTGGCCGAGCAGGCCGGGACCCGCGCGCTGCTGGTCGCGGAGCGCTGGAACGACTTCGACCACCAGGCGCTGGCCGCCGAAGTGGCCGGCCCGCACCCGGTGTTCGTGCTCGGCGAGCGGGTCTGGCCGGGCCACCTGGCGCTCGGCCCGCTGCTCGCCGACGAGGCGCCGCAGGCCGCCGCGGCCCGCCGGGCCCGGCTGGACGCGCACCGGCCCGACCCCGGGCGGATCGCCCTGCTGCTGCTCTCCGGCGGCACCACCGGCCACTCCAAGCTGGTGCCCCGCACCCACGACGACTACGAGTACAACCTGCGCCGCAGCGCCGAGGTCTGCGGCTTCGACCAGGACACCGTCTACCTGGCGGTGCTGCCGGCCGCGCACAACTTCCCGCTCGGCTCGCCCGGGATCCTCGGCGCGCTGGGCCGCGGCGGCCGGGCGGTGCTCTCCCCCTCGCCCCGCCCGGAGACCGCCTTCGCGCTGGCCGAGCGCGAGGGGGCCACGGTCAGCTCGGTGGTGCCCTCGATCGCGCAGCGCTGGACCGAGGCGGTGGCCGCCGGCGCGACCCCGCCCGCCACCCTGCGCACCCTGCAGATCGGCGGCTCGGTGCTCCCGCCGGAGACCGCGGAGCGGATCGAGGCGGTGCTCGGCTGCCAGGTGCAGCAGGTGTACGGCATGGCCGAGGGGCTGCTCTGCTACACCCGCCCCGGCGACCCCGCCGAGCTGCGCACCACCACCCAGGGCCGGCCGATCTCGGACGGCGACCGGATCCGGCTGGTGGACGAGGAGGACCGGCCGGTGCCCGACGGCGTGCCCGGCGAACTGCTCACCCGGGGCCCGTACACCGTGCGCGGCTACTACGGCGCGCCGGCCGGCGCCGCCGCGGCCTTCACGCCGGACGGCTGGTACCGCACCGGCGACCTGGTGCTGCGTCACCCGAGCGGCAACCTGGTGGTCACCGGCCGGATCAAGGACATCATCAACCGCGGCGGCGAGAAGATCGCCGCGGCCGAGCTGGAAGAGGCCGCCCAGTCGCTGCCGCAGGTCCGCCAGGCCGCCGCCGTGCCCGTGCCGGAGCCGGAGCTGGGCGAACGGGTCGGGCTCGCGGTCACCCTGCGGGACGGCGCCTCGCTGACGCTGGGCGAGCTGCGCGAGGCCTTCCGCCGCCGCGGCCTGGCCGGCTTCCGCACCCCCGAGCACCTGCTGGTGCTCCCCCGGCTCCCGCTCACCCCCGTCGGAAAGATCGACAAGAAGGAAATCCGCCGACTGCTCGCCGCCCAGACCCCCTCCTGACAGCCCGCCCGCAGGGCCTGACACCCGCGAAGGAGCCCCGATGGCCACCGACCAACCGGGAAAACTGAACAGCTGGCAGCTGAAGTCCGTTCTGACCGTGCTGCTGACCGGGCAGTTGCTGTCCGCCCTGGACCAGACGGTGGTCGGCACCACGCTGCCCACCCTGGTCGGCCGGATCGGCGGCCTGGACAAGCTCACCCTGGTGATGACGGTCTACCTGGCCACCTCCACGGTGGCCGCCCCGCTCTACGGCAGCCTGGCCGACCGGTACGGACCCAAGTCCGCCTACCTGGCCTCGATCGGCCTCTTCACGGCCGGCTCGCTGGCCGTCGGGCTGAGCGGGAACATCGTCGAACTGACCCTGTTCCGCGCGCTCCAGGGGTTGGGCGCCGGCGGCCTGGTGGTGCTGGCCTTCACCATCTCGGCGACCGTGGTGCCACCACGGCTGCTCGGCCGGATCCAGGGGCTGGTCGGCGCGATGTACGCGCTGGCCTCACTGGTCGGGCCGCTGGTCGGCGGCGCCTTCACCCAGTACCTGTCCTGGCGCTGGTGCTTCCTGATCAACGTTCCGATCGGGCTGGCCTCGCTGGCCGCCGTGGCGCTCCAGCTGCGGCTGCCCGCGGTGGCCCGCTCCGAGCGCCGCGTCGACTACCGCGGCGCCGGGCTGCTCACCGCGGCCGTGTCGGCGCTGCTGGTGGCCGCGGTGCTGGGCGGCTCCACGCTGTCCTGGACCTCGCCGCAGGTGCTCGCGCTGCTGGCCGGCGCGGCCGTGCTGGCCGTGGCCTTCGTGGTCAACGAGCGGCGGGCGGCCCAACCGCTGCTGCCGCTCCACCTGTTCCGCAAGCCGGAGATCGGCCTGGCGATGGCGATCACCTTCGTGGTCGGCACCGCGATGTTCGGCGCCTTCGTCTTCCTGCCGCTCTACCTCCAGGTGGTGCGCGGTGACGGCCCGACCACCGGCGGGCTGCAACTGCTGCCGCTGATGATCGCGGTGATGGCCGGCTCCGGACTGAGCGGCTGGCTGATCGCGGTGGTGCTCGGCCGGACCAAGCGGGTGGTGCTGCTGGGCATCGCCACCATGACCGTCAGCCTCTACCTGTTCAGCCGGCTGGACGCCGGCACGCCGCGCTGGGAGCTGTGGCTCTTCGAGGCGGTGATGGGCGCCGGGATGGGCATGGTGGTCTCCAAGCTGATCATCCTGGTGCAGAACAGCGCGGGCCGGTCCGAGATCGGCACCATCACCGCGCAGGCCGCCTTCTTCCGGATCATCGGGGCGGCGATCGGCACCGCGGTCTTCGGTGCGGTGCTGGAGGGCCGGCTGCGGCACTGGCGCGGCCAGCTCTTCGGCGGCGGCGCCGGCTCGCTGCCCAACGGCCAGCAGGTCGTCTTCCAGAACCCGCAGGCGGTCCGGGCCCTGGCCGCCACCGACCCGGAGGCGCACCGCCGGGTGGTGGACGCCTTCGCGCACTCGCTGCAGAGCGTCTTCCTGGTCGCCGTCCCGGTGATGCTGATCGCCTTCGCCCTCGCGCTGTTCCTCCCCGACACCCAGCTCAGCGCGGCCGGCGGCCACCGCGCCGCGGCCCACCCGCACACCGACGAACCCGAGGGGATCCCCACCCCATGACCTCCGCACTCACGTCCTCCGCAACTTCCACGGCCACCCGCGACACCCTCGGTGCGACCCCCGATCGCACCGCCCGCCGCACCGGCAACGGCTACCGGATCGCCCTGCTGGCGATCCTGCTGCTCGCCGCCGGGCTCGACCTGTGGTCGCTCTCCGGCACCGGCTTCGACAGCTACTACGGCGCCTCCGCGTTCAGCGGCGCGCACAGCTGGAAGGCCTTCTTCTTCGGCTCGCTGGACACCGGCAACTTCATCACCATCGACAAGCCGCCGCTGGCCTACTGGCTGGAGTCGCTCACCGCCCACGCGCTCGGCTTCGGCGCGTTCAGCGTGCTGCTGCCGCAGGCGCTGGCCGCCGTCGGCACCACCGCGGTGCTGGCCCGCACGGTGCGGCTGGTCTGGGGCGAGGTGGCCGCCCTGCTGGCCGCCGCCGCCTTCGCGCTGACCCCGGTCACGGTGACGATGGCCCGCAGCAACCACCCCGACATGGTGCTCACCCTGCTGATGACGCTGGCCGCCTGGGGCTGGGTCTCGGCGGTGCGCACCGGCCGCACCGCACCGCTGGTCTGGGCCGGCGTCGCGCTCGGCCTCGGCTTCATGACCAAGATGTGGGCGGCCTGCCTGCCGCTGCCGGCGCTGGCCGTGGTGTACGCGCTGGCCGCGCCCGGCCCGGTGCGCCGCCGACTGGCCCAACTCGCCGCCGCCACCGCCGCCCTGGTGGTGGTCGGCGGGGCCTGGATCGCGGTGGTCGCGCTCACCCCGGCGGCCGACCGGCCGTACATCGGCAGCACCAACGGCAACAGCATCCTGCAGAGCTTCTGGGACTACAACGGGCCCGGCCGGCTGTTCGGCGCCGACTCGCCCGCCTCGGTGCTGCCGCCCGGCGTGCCGGACAAGGTGCTCGGCGCCACCCCCGGCCTCGGCCGGATGTTCGCCCCGGACGTGGCCGGACAGATCGGCTGGCTGCTGCCGCTGGCCGCCGCCGGGCTGGCCGCCGGGCTGTGGACCGCCCGGCGGGCGGTGCGCACCGACCCGGGCCGGGCCGCGTTCCTGATGTGGGGCGGCTGGGCCGCGCTGCACCTGCTGGTCTTCAGCTTCGCCCAGGGCCAGTGGCACGCGTACTACACGGTCGCGCTGGCCCCGGCGGTCGCCGCACTGGCCGGCGGCGGGCTCGCGGTGATGATCCGTCACCGCCTGGCCCTGCTCACCGCGCTGGGCCTGGGCGCCACCGTCGGCTGGGACCTGCTGCTGCTGGACCGCACCCCGCACTACCTGCCCTGGCTGCGCCCCGCGGTGGGCGTGGTCGGCGCGGTGGCGGTGCTGCTGGCCGGCGCCGACCTGCTCACCACCCGGCTGGCCGGCCGCACCACCAACGGCCGCCGGTTCGCCGCCGGCGCGGCCGCGGTGGCGATGGCCGCCGCGCTGGCCGGACCGGCCGCCTACGACGTGACCACGGTCCGGGTGGGTTCGCCGGGCGGGCTGTCGCAGGCCGGCCCGCTGCAGCAGCCGGTGCTGCCCACCGTGGTCTGGGAGTCGCTGCCGATGATCCTGGGCAAGCACCAGGGCCTCGACCCGCGGATGACCGGATTCCTGGAGCAGAACCGCGGCAAGGCCCGCTGGCTGCTCGCGGTGCCGGACGGCCCGACGGCCGGCACGTTCATCCTCGGCACCGGCCAGCCGGTGCTCGACATGGGCGGCTTCCGCGGCACCGACCCGGCGCTCACCGCCGACCGGCTGCAGGCCCTGGTGGCCTCCGGCGAGCTGCGGTTCGTGCTGAACGGGCCGCCGCTGGGCGGGGTCCGGCCGGACCCGGTGGGCGTGGCCCGCAGCGCCTGGATCACCGCCCACTGCACCCCGCTCGGCGGCGGCACGCCCGCGCCCCCCGGGACGCCGGTCCTCACCGACTGCGCCCCGCACTGACCTCACCGAACCGCACCACCTGATCAACCTTCACCAATCGCTTCGCCGGTCGTCCCTGACCGCCCGTCACCGAACGAGGTTCCGATGTCCAACGCGATCCTGTCCCCCGACGCGACCAGACCCGCGCCTGCCGACGCGCAGGCCCAGAACGGCACCCGACTGAACTCGCTGACCGGCCTGCGCGCGCTGGCCGCCCTCGGCGTCTTCCTGGCCCACCTGAACGTCTTCCTGCCGGTCCCCGGCACCCACGGCTGGTTCGGCCTCGGCGGCGCCGGCGTCCCCTACTTCTTCGTGCTGTCCGGCTTCGTGATCGCCTGGTCGTTCAGCGACCGGGACACCGCCCGGCGGTTCTACGGCCGCCGGTTCGCCCGGATCTGGCCGCTGATGCTGGCCGCCACGGTCGCCGGGGTGGCGCTGGCCCTCTGGTTCGCCAAGGGCAGCGACACCGACGAGACCCTGCTGCTCGGCACCGCCAGCGTGCTGCTGGTGCACGCCTGGAACCGCAACGGCCTGCTGACCTCGCCGGACCCGGTCAGCTGGCCGGTCTCCGTGGAGGCCGCCTTCTACCTGCTCTTCCCGGCCGTGGTGCGGCCGATGCTGCGCCGCTCGCTGCGTCAGCTCGCGGTGCTGGCCGTGCTGTTCGTGCTGGTCGGCTGGGGCATCAAGACCTACCTCTGGCTCAACTGGCCGGTCGGCACCCGGCTCGACACGACCGGGTTGAACGCGATGGTGCTGGGCACGATGTCACCGCCGGCCCGGGTGAACGAGTTCCTGCTCGGGGTCGCCGCGGCGGCCGCGATGCGCAAGGGCTGGCGCAGCCCGGTCCGCCCGTGGGTGCCGGTCACCCTGCTGGTGGTGGCCCTCGGCGTGCTGATGCACTACCAGAACGCGCCTTGGCGGACCATCACCCTGTACGACGCCCTCGACCCGGTCTGCGCGCCGATCTTCGCGCTGCTGATCGTCTCGGTCGCCACCCGCGAGCTGGCCGGCGTCCGGTCGGTGCTCGGCTCCCGGCCGGTGGTGGCACTCGGCAACTGGTCGTACGCCTTCTTCCTCTTCCACTACCTGGTGCTCTACGTGGTCGGCTCGCTGGCCCTGCACCGGCACTCGCTCAACGACTTCTTCTACCAGCAGGTCCCGGCCACCTGGGCCAACCTCGGCTGGGCCGGTCTGGCCCTGGTGATCTCGGTCGCCCTGGCCGGGGCCCTGCACCTGCTCTACGAGCAGCCGCTGGAGCGAGGGCTCCGCGCACTGTTCGGCGCCCGCCGCGGCACGCGGGCGGCAACCGTTCCCGGTACGTCTACTCCTAGGGAGACGCAATGAACGCAGTCCTGACCGCTTGGGGCGACAACACCAACGGGCAGCTCGGCGACGGCAGCACCACCACGCAGAGCAGCCCGCTGACCGTCCAGGGCCTGGAGGGGGTGGTGACGGTGGAGGCCGGCAGCGGCCACGTGGTGGCCCTGCTGGAGGACGGCACGGCCGTCGCCTGGGGCCGCAACGCCTTCGGCCAGCTCGGCGACGGCAGCGTGGAGAACCAGTCCCGTCCGGTGCCGGTGCGCGGCCTGCGCGGCATCAAGCAGATCGAGCCGGGCGGCGGCCACACCCTGTTCCTGCTCGACGACGGCACCGTCTGGGCCGCCGGGGCCGGCTTCTTCGGCTGCCTCGGCCCCAAGTACCGCGCGGTGCAGCCGGTTCCGGTGCGGGTGGAGGAGCTGAGCGGCGTCCGCCAGATCGCCTCCGGCGGCGGCCACGCGCTGGCCCTGCTGGACGACGGCACGGTCTGGAGCTGGGGCCGGGACGACTTCGGCCAGCTCGGCGACGGCCCCGGGGCGGACTCCCGCCCCGGCCGCTCGGTGCAGGAGCACAACGGCCGCAGCTACCCCAACCGCTACGTGCCGGCCCTGGTCGAGGGGCTCGGCGAGGTCCGGTCGATCGCGGCCGGCGGCGGGCACAGCCTGGCCGTGCTGGCCGACGGCTCGCTGGCCGCCTGGGGCTGCAACGACCGCGGCCAGCTGGGCGACGGCACCATGAACCACCGCTCCAGCCCGGTCAAGACCCTGGAGCTGTCCGGGGTGGCCTCGCTGGCCTGCGCCTACCACCACACGCTGGCCCTGCTGGAGGACGGCACCGTCCGCGCCTTCGGGGTGAACGACCGCGGCCAGCTCGGCGACGGCACCACCACCCACCGCACCAGCCCGGTGCGGGTGCTGGGCCTGCGCGGCGCCAAGGCCGTGGTCGCCAGCGGGGGCGGCGGCGACGTCGACCCGGGCGACATGGGCCACAGCATGGCGCTGCTCGACGACGGCACCGTCTGGGCCTGGGGCTGCAACGACCACGGCGAGCTGGGCGACGGCAGCACCGACGAGCACCAGACCCCGGTCCGGATCCCCGCGCTGTCCGACATCCGGCACATCACGGCCGGCGGCGAGGTGCCGCACTTCCGGGAGAACCCGGGCGGCGGCTACGGCCTCGCCCTGCGATGACCGCCCGGCCCGGGCCCCGCACCACCCGTCAGGCGACCCACCGACCCACGAACCGTCCCACCTACCGACCCGCGCACCGACGAGGAGAATTCCGATGACCGAACCGCGTACCTCCCCGATGGACCTGCTGGAACTGATGTGGCCGGCCACCGTGCCCAGCCTGGCGGTCGCCGCCGAGCACCGGATCGCCGACCTGCTGGCCGACGGCCCGAAGTCGGTGGCCGAGCTGGCCACCGCCTCCGGCACCCACCAGCACTCGCTGCACCGGGTGCTCCAGCTGCTCGCCGAGGACCAGGTCTTCGCCGAGACCGAGCCCGGTGTGTTCGCCAACACCCCGCTCTCCGAGCTGCTGCGGCCCGACGTGCCGGGCTCGCAGTACGCGATGGCGCGGCTGGTCGGCACCAAGTGGCTGTGGGACTGCTGGGGCGGGCTGGACCACAGCGTGACCACCGGCAAGGCCGCCTTCGACGAGATCCACCAGCTCAACACCTGGGCCTGGCTGGGCCGCAACCCGGAGCAGGGCCGGCTCTTCAACGAGGCGATGACCAGCTTCTCCGAGGCGCTCGGCCCGGCGGTGGCCGCGGCCTACCAGGGCTTCGGGCGGGCCAAGGTGGTCGCCGACCTGGGCGGCGGCCAGGGCAGCTACCTGGCGGCGATCCTGGCCGCCCACCCGTCGGTGGAGCGCGGCGTGCTGGCCGACCTGGAGCCGGTGGTCGAGCAGGCCCGGGCCCGGGCCGACCTGGCGCCGCTGGTGGCGGCCGGCCGACTGGACTTCGCCCCCGGCGACTTCTTCGGCGGCGTGCCGGCCGGCGTGGACCTCTACACCACCAAGCAGATCGCGCACTCCTGGGACGACGCCAAGCTGGTCGAGCTGCTGCGCCGCTGCCGCAAGGCCTCCCCGACCGCGAAGATCGCGATGACCGAGCTGGTGCACACCCAGGACACCTCGCGGTTCACCAAGAGCTTCGACCTGGTCATGCTGGTCACCATGGCCGGCACCATCCGCACCGCGGCCGACTTCACCCGGGTCTTCACCGAGGCGGGCTACCGGGTGACCGGGGTGCTGCCGACCGGCACCGCGTTCTCCGTCATCGAAGCCGAGCCGGTCGACTGATGGGCGCCGGGAGCATCCGACCGCCGGAGCCGGCGGCGGACTTCGGGCCGGAGCCCGCGGCCTGGGTGCGGCAGCACGCGCTGCCGCTGGACTCGACCGACCCGGCGGCCCCGGCCACCGACCTGCGCCCGCTCGGCGAGGCCACCGCCCCGGCGGTGGTGGTCGGGGTCGGCGGGTCCAGCTACGGCGGGCACGAGCACTTCACGCTGGGCGAGCGGATCATCCGTCACCTGGTCGAGGAGCGCGGCTTCCGGACCGTGGCCACCGAGGAGGACTGGGGGTTCGGCCGCGAGCTGGACCGCTACGTGCTCACCGGCGAGGGCGACCTGGACGCGCTGATGGCCACCGCCAACCTGCCGTGGCGCACCGCCGAGGTGCGGGACGTGCTGCGCTGGCTGCGCCGGTACAACGAGACCCACGCCGAGCCGGTCCGGTTCGCCGGGGTCGGCGCCTTCGACACCCGTCCGCAGCTCTACGACGCCGTGCTGGCGCACGTGGCCAAGGCGGCGCCGGCGGCGCTGGCGGAGCTGACCGGGCACCTGTCCGTGCTGCGGCCGGACCGGCCGGGCTTCGTGGGCTGGTTCATCGGCCAGGTGGCGGACAAGGAGCCGTACGTCGAGCACGCCCGGGCGGCGCTGCGGCTGGTCGAGGAGCTGCCGCACGAGGAGGGCGACGAGGAGCACGCCTGGGCCGTGCAGGACACCCGGCAGATCCTCTACTTCTACGAGCACTACGCCCACCACCTGATCGACGACGGCTACCGGGACGCCCGGATGGCCGACAACCTGCGCTGGTGGCGGGAGCGCACCGGGAGCCGGATCGTCTACTGGTCGACCACCGCGCACAGCGCGGACGCGGCGCAGCTGGCGGTCGCGGTGCCGCCCCGGCCGGCCCTGACCTTCCGCACCACCGGCTCGCACCTGCGCGAGCACTACGGCGCCGGCTACCTGTCGATCGGCCTGACCTTCGACCGCGGCACGGTCAACTCCGGTTGGAGCATGCCGCCGTTCACCGCCCGTCCGCTGCCCGCGCCGAGCGGGCCGGCCGGGTTCGCCGAGCGGCCGCTGGCCGAGGCGGGCCTGCCCCGCTACCTGCTGGACCTGCGCGGCGAGGTGCCGCCGGCGGTGCGGGCCTGGCTGGACGCGCCGGCCCCGACCCGGATCATCGGTTCGATCTACGACCCGGAGCACCAGCCGGCCGAGGCGTACCGGATGTCCGGCGGCTCGCTGGCCGGGTGGTTCGACCTGCTGGTGCACTGCCAGGAACTGACGCCGAGCCAGGTGCTGTGAGCACGCCGGAGCGGGGTGCGCCCAGGTGGGCGCACCCCGCTCCGGCGTTGTCGGACGGTGTGTCAGGAGCGGCGGACGGCTTCGCGCACCCGCTTGGGCCGCCGGTAGACCAGCTCGGCGCCGGCCCCCGCGGCCGGCTCCAGCAGGGCCGCGGCGACCAGCCCGTGGTCCGGGGAGAGCGAGCAGGCCGGGTCGGTGCGGGCGGCGTCGCCGGTGAGCGCGAAGGCCTGGCAGCGGCAGCCGCCGAGGTCGATCTCCTTGCGCGGGCAGCCCCCGCACGGACCGGTCATCCAGTCGGTGCCGCGGTAGGCGTTGAACGCGGCCGAGTGCTCCCAGATCCAGGCCAGCGAGCGGTCCCGGACGTTGTCCGGGTCCAGGCCGTCGATCGCGTAGGCGGCGGGGCAGGGCAGCGCGCTGCCGTCGGGGCCGACGGTGATCGACAGCGCCCCCCAGCCGCCCATGCACGGCTTGGGCACGCCCTCGTAGTAGTCCGGCACCACCCAGACCAGCTCGACCGAGTCGCCCAGGCGCTCCCGCCAGTCGGCCACCGTGCGCTGCGCGGCGGCGAGTTGCTCCCGGGTGGGGAGCAGGGCCGCGCGGTTGACCAGGCCCCAGCCGTAGAACTGGGTGTTCGCCAGCTCGATCCGCTCCGCGCCCCAGCGCACCCCGAGCTCGATGATCTCGTCCAGCCGGTCCAGGTTGCGGCGGTGCAGCACCACGTTGAGGCCGAGCGGCAGGCCGGCCTCGGCGACCAGCGCGGCGGCCCGCTCCTTGGCGGCGAACGAGCGGCGGCCGGCGATCAGTTCGGACTCGCCCTTGCGGGCGTCCTGCACCGAGAGCTGCACGCAGCGCAGCCCGGCCGCGACTAGCTCGGCCAGCCGCGCCCGGTCCAGCCCGAGTCCGCTGGTGACCAGCTGGGTGTAGATGCCCGCGCCCTCGGCGGCCGCCACGATCGGCGCCAGGTCGGTGCGCAGCAGCGGCTCGCCGCCGGACAGGTGGGTCTGCACGACGCCCAGCGCACCGGCCTCGGCCATCACCCGGGTCCAGTCCTCGGTCGCCAGCTCGGCCGAACGGCGCACCAGCTCGACCGGGTTGGAGCAGTACGGGCAGTGCAGCGGGCAGGCGTGGGTGAGTTCGGCGAGCAGCGCCCAGGGCGCGCCCGGGGCGGCCGGCGCCTGTGGCCCGGTCACCGCAGCCACCCCTCGCCGCGCACCCGGCCGAGGAAGGCGGGCACCTGTTCGGCGACCGGCGCGCCGGGGTGGCGGGCGGCCAGCTCGGCCACGATCTCGCCGGCGGTGCGGCTGCCGTCGCACAGCCGCAGGATCCGCGCCGCCCCGCCGGTGAGCAGCACCGCGCGCTCGGGCATCAGCAGCAGGTCGGCGTCCCGGACCGGGTCGTGCCGCAGCACCAGGGAGCGGGCCAGGGCCGGGCGCCAGGGCTCGGTCTCAGTGCTCATCCGTGCTCCCCGCCAGCTCGACCGCGTCCAGCAGGGACCAGAGCACCTCGCACTTGAAGGCGAAGGCGTCCAGCACCCGCTGCTGGTCCTCGCGGGTCCGGCACCAGGCGTGCACCAGGCCGAGCGCCTCCTCGCCGTCCCGGGTGCCCTGGGCCACCCGGGCCTGGAAGTAGCGCAGTCCGACGGGTTCGACCCAGTCGTAGTGGGTCTCCCAGGCGCTGATCCGGGTGCGCATCAGGTTCGGGGCGAACCGCTCGGTGAGCGAGGAGGCGACGGCCTCCAGCAGCGGGCGCTCGCGGCAGAAGCCGACGTAGCCGCCGACCGCCAGCCGGACGCCGGGCAGCACGCCCTCGCCGGAGAGCAGCAGGTCGCGGTCGAGGCCGACCGCCTCGCCGAGCCGCAGCCAGCGCTCGATCCCGCCCTCGCCGGCGCGTTCGCCGTCGTGGTCGCGGATCCGCCGGATCCAGCTGCGGCGCAGCTGCGCGTCGTCGAACTTGGCCAGGATGAGGGCGTCCTTGACCGGGATGTTGCGTTGGTAGTGGAAGCGGTTGAGCACCCAGCGGCGGATCTCGGCAGGGCTGAGCAGGCCCTGGTGCATCCGCTGGTTGAAGGGGTGCCGGGCGTGGTAGCGGGCGTCGCCGAGCTCGCCGAGCCGCCGCTCCAGCTCGGCGGGGTGCCAGGGCTCGGTGCGCCCGGGGGTGTCGGTGCGCCCTGGGGTGTCGGTGGGCGCGGGGTCCGTGGTGGCGGTGGTCATGGCGTGATCACGCCCTCCTCCTGGGCGACGGCGATCCCCAGCGCGGCCAGCACCTGGTGCTCGGCGGCGTCGGGGTCGACGAGGGGGTTGGTGTTGTTGAGGTGGGTGTAGAGCCGGCGGACCCCGGTCAGGGGGGCCAGGCGTTCGGCCGTGCCGCCGGGGCCGGTGATCGGCAGGTGGCCCATCTGTCGCGCGGTGCGGGTGCCGAAGCCGGCGCGCACCGGCTCCTGGTCGTCCCAGAAGGTGCCGTCGAGCAGCACGCAGTCGGCCTGCCGGACGAGTTCGTCGAAGTCCGCGGGCCAGTCGGCCAGCGCCGGGGCGTAGACCAGGGTGCGGCCGTCCCGCCGGTCGGTGAGGCACAGCGCGACCGACCAGTCCGCGCCGGGCGGGTCGAGTTCGGCCGCGTAGCGGGGGCGCTTGCCGGAGACCGGCAGGGCCCGCACCTCGATGCTGCCCTCCTCGTCCAGCGGCACCGCCCGGTCGGTGGGCAGGGGTTCCCAGCGCAGCGCGGTGTAGGGGCCGAGCACGGCGTCCAGCCGCAGGCCCTCGGTGACCGCGCCGCGCACCGTGGGGGTGGCGAGCACCCGCAGGCCGCGGGCCTCGCGCAGGCGGAACAGGCCGGTGGTGTGGTCGAGTTCGCCGTCGGTGAGCAGGACCCCGGCCAGCGGGGTGTCCCGCAGGCCGGGGCCCGGGTGGAGCTCGGCGAACGCCTCGGTCTGTTCCGCGATGTCGGGGGTCGCGTTGACCGCGTACCAGCGGCCGTCGCCCGCCTGCACGGCGAGCGAGGCGTGCCGGCGGCGGAGCCCGGGACGGGCACGGGCGGCGGCGCACCCCGGGCACGCACAGTTCCACTGGGGTACGCCGCCGCCCGCCGCGGTGCCCAGAACGCGCAACCGCATCGCGGGGCGGTCAGCGCTGGGTGAACGCGTATCCGGTGACCTCAAGGGAGGTCTCGACGATCTGGTAGCCGGGCGCCGCCCAGTCCTGCGGCTCGGTGGCCGGGGCGGCGGCGGTGCGGGTCTCGGTCTGCTCGGTCATGGTGTCCTCCGTCGGGTCGGGTGTCGGTCCGGGCGGGCGGTTCGCGCCGTCCGGTGCAGCACCAACCGTCCCAGCGGCCCGGTCCCATGTCGTGAGTCATCCGTCCCGGCCGCCTGGGATTCGCCCCTCCGGAACGCGGGTCGGCCCCGTCCCTGGCGGGGACGGGGCCGAGGTGGAGCGGAGTCGACGGTCGGTCAGAGGCCGAAGGCCAGCAGCACGTAGCCGCGGTCGCTCGGGTAGTACGGGTAGTAGCCGGCCTGGACGTAGACCATGCCATTGGCCACCACCGCGCCGCCGTTGCCGGAGATCCCGAGGCCGCGGCCGGGCAGGCCGTTGACGCCCTGGAAGTCCTGCACCGCGTCGAACGACCAGAGCTGGGTGCCGGTGCGGGACGAGTAGATCCGGAACTTGCCGTCGTAGCCGCCCTCGTAGACCAGCCCGGGGGTGGTGGTGACGGCGGGGGTGAAGGCCGGGGTGCAGAGCGAGGGGGTCAGGCCGGCGCCGCCGGTGGTGCAGCCGTCGGCCGGGGCCGGGGTGCTCCACAGGACGTGGCCGTCGGCCGGGTCGAGGGCGAACAGCTTGCCGGGGTTGCCGCGCCAGGTGGCCGCGTAGATCGCCTTGCCGTCGTAGCTGGTGCCCCACTGGATGCCGGCGTCGCCCGGGTCCTGCTTGCCGGGGGCGGGCGGCGGGGAGAGGTGGGTCTGCCAGATCACCTTGCCGGTGCGGGCGTCGAAGGTGGTGTAGGCACCGCCCTTCTGGCCGACGCCGACCAGGGTGCGGCCGTGCACCTTGAAGATGTTCGGCGCGGGGCTGACGTCCTCGTCCAGTGCGGTGCCCTGGCCCTGGCTGGGGCAGTAGCCGACCGGGTCGGGGCCGGAGCAGGCCAGCGTGTAGGTGTCGGCGCCGGTCAGCTGGTAGGTCCAACGCGGCTTGCCGGTGCGGGTGTCCAGGGCCAGCAGGCTGTCGGAGGCCCCGGTGGCGCCGGTGTAGTCGTTGCCGGTCCCGACGTAGAGGGTGCCGCTGGCCGGGTCGATCACCGGGGTGCCCCAGACCGCGACGCCCGAGGGGCCGTACTGCGCGGCCCCGCTGGGCCAGCTGCCGGTCCGCTGGGCGGGCGGCAGGGTGTAGTACTTCCAGTCGATCTTCCCGGTGCGGGCGTCGAAGGCGACCACCGAGCCGCGGAAGGTGCAGCACGGGTAGTTCGGGTTGGCGGCGGCGCCGGCCTCGCCGCTGGAGACGCCGATGTAGACCTTGCCGTCGGAGACCAGCGGGGAGCTGGTCATCTCGGCCAGCGGGTGGTCGTCGGCCTTGGCCGCCCAGTCGAGCTTGCCGGTCTTCGTGTCCAGCGCGTAGACGTAGCCGCGGCTGTCGCCGAAGTAGACCCGGCCGCCGGAGACCGCGGCGCCGTCCCGGATCAGGTTCTGGTGCGAGGCGTCGGCCGGGCCGGCCACCGGGGTGGTGTCGTAGACCCACTTGGTGGCACCGGTCTTGGCGTCCAGCGCGTAGAACTTGGCGTCCGGCGCGCCCACGTAGAGCACGCCGTCGACTATCGCGGGCTGGCTGCCGGTCCGGGCGTAGGGCAGGTTGGCGTAGGTGAAGGCCCACTTGAGCTTGAGCCCGGACACCGTGGCCGGGGTGATCTGGTGCTCGTCCGGGTTGGACCGGCTGCCATAGGTGTCGTGCTGCCAGGTCGGCCAGGAGGCGCCGTGCCGGGCCCCTGCGTCGGCCAGGGCCGGATCGGCCGGTGCGAGTGCGGCCGCGATGAGCGCGGCGGCCCCGAGCAGGGCCCCGAGCAGGGCCCGCCATCTGTTCACGGTCATGGTTCACCTCGGTATGGGAGTGAAATGAGGAGGAGCCGGCCGACGGCGCGCCGGACCGGACCGGCGCGCAGGGGCGCCGGCCTGATGGTCCGTCAGGTTATCGGTCCGTCGGGCTGACGGTTCGTCAGGCCCCCAGTCCCTCCTGGCGGGCACGGATCGCGGCCTCGGTGCGGTGCGTCACCTGGAGCTTGGCGAAGATCCTGGAGAGGTAGTTGCGCACCGTCTTGATCGAGAGGCTCAACTCGCTGGCGATCGCGGCGTTGCCGCGGCCGTCGGCGACCAGCCGGAGCACGTCGCGCTCGCGGTCGGTGAGCTCCGGGAAGATCACCGAGGGCGGCGCGACCGGCTTGGTGATGTGGTCCACCACCAGGCCGGCCACCTGCGGGCCGAAGATCAGCGCGCCCTGCCGCACGGCGGCCAGCGCTCTGGTGATGTCCTCCGGCCCGGCACCCTTGAGCAGGTAGCCGCGGGCGCCGGCCCGCAGGGCCCCGAGGACCGTGTCGATGTCATCCAGGATGGTGAGCATCAGCACGGCGGCCCCGGTGCCCTGGGCCACGATCGCCTGGGTGGCCGCGATCCCGTTCATCTGGGGCATGTCGACGTCCATGAAGATGACGTCGGGCCGGGTCTCGCGGGCCGCCGCCACCGCGGCCCGCCCGGTGTCGACCTCGCCGACCACCTCGACCCCCTGCATGGTCTGCAGCAGGATCCGCAGGCCGGCCGCGAAGACCGGGTGGTCGTCTGCGATGAGCACTCTTACCGCGGGCGAACTCGACATCATGCATCAGCCCCTGCCGTTGCAACGATCTGACACTACGGACGGTGGTTCGTGCTGACACTCTCCATGACAGCCACCGAGTGAGGCAATGAACTTGTAGGTAGTCATGTACGAGGGGGGACAGGAGATAACGCGCGATTCGGGACGGGTCAGCCACCGAGCGGCGGCGCACCCATTCCGGGCGGCGGTCCGACCAGGTCGACCCCGTGCGCGGCCAGCGAGCCGATCAGCCTGCCGATGTCGGGCACTTCGGTCACCGGCGGCGGCACGGTCAGCGACTGGGCCGGGCCGCCGGTCTCGAAGAACCACTGCTCGAAACCGGCCGGGGTGGTGAGGATCAGGAACCGGGCCGAGGGCGACACGACCTGGAAGGTGTGGGCGAGTTCGCGCGGGGCGAAGGTGACCGAGCCGGGCTCGGCCTCGAAGACCTCGTCGCCGACCTGCACCCGCAGCTCGCCGTCGAGCACCACGAAGGTCTCGTCCTCGCGGGTGTGCCGGTGCAGCGGGGAGGCGTAGCCCTGGTCGGAGGTCTGCTCGGCCAGCCAGAACTGCCCGCCGGTCTCCTTGCCGGTCAGCTTGAACTTCAGCAGTGCGCCCATGTGCCAGAGCGCCTGGTCCTTGCCGGCGGCGAGGTGGTAGGGGATGGACACGTTCGATCCTCCTGATGAGGTGATGGGTTGACGGTGCGTCAGCCGGCGGCCGGGACGGCGCCCAGGGTCTGCCGGACGGCCGCCGCGACGGCCTCGGCGTCGGGCACGTACAGGTCCTCCAGCAGCGGGCTGTACGCGGTCGGGGCGTGCGGCGCGGTGACCATCCGGACCGGACCGCGCAGCGCGGCCCACCGGTTCTGGGCGACCAGGGCGGCGATGTCGGCGGCCGCCCCGCAGCGCGGGTTGGACTCGTCGGCGACCACCAGGTGGCCGGTCTTCTCCACGCTGCGGTAGATCGTCCCCTCGTCCAGCGGGGAGAGCGTGCGCGGGTCCACCACCTCGCAGTCGATCCCGGCCGCGGCGAGCGACTCGGCGGCCTGCAGGGCCCGCTGGACCATCGCGCCGATCGCCACGATGGTGCAGTCGGCGCCCTCGCGGACCACCGCCGCCTGGCCGAACGGCACGGTGTAGGGCTCCTCGGGGACCTCGCCGCGGGTCCAGTAGAGCATCTTGTGCTCGAAGAAGATCACCGGGTCGGGGTCCCGGATCGCCTGCGCCATCAGGCCCTTGGCGTCGAACGGGGTGGCCGGCACGACCACCTTCAGCCCGGGCACGTGGGTGACCAGCGGGTAGAGCGCCTGCGAGTGGTGCGCGCCGCGCCGCATCCCGGCGCCCCACAGGGTGCGGACCACCATCGGCACCGACACCGTGCCGCCCAGCATGAACCGCAACTTGGCGGCCTGGTTGAGGATCTGGTCGAAGCAGACCCCGATGAAGTCGGTGAACAGGATGTCGGCGACCGGCCGCAGGCCGGTGGCGGCCGCGCCGACCGCGGCGCCGACGAAGGCGGCCTCGGTGATCGGGGTGTCCAGCACCCGGTCCGGGAACTCCCGGTGCAGCTCCTTGGTCGGGCCCCAGGCGTTGCCCAGCTTCCCGGAGGCGCCCATGCCGCCGATGCTGTCCTCCCCGAAGGCCACCACCGTCGGGTCGCGGCGCATCTCCTGGGCGAGGGCCTCGCCGATCGCCTCCATGTACGAGATCGAACGCGTCATCACGAAACTCCCGGCCGGTCGTCAGACCGTGTAGACGTCAGTGGTCAGTTCGCTCGCCGCCGGCGGCTCGGCCGCCCGGGCCGCGGCGACGGCGGCGTCGATCTCGGCCAGCACCGCCTCGTCGATCCGGGCCAGTTCGGCCGCCGGCAGCAGGTCCTCGGTCCGCACCCGGTCGGTGAACCGGGTCAGGCAGTCCTGGGTGCGGCGCAGCCGGTCGACCTCGTCCTCGGCCCGGTAGCCCTGCTCGTCCCAGCCCTCCATGTGACCGAAGAACCGCATCGCGCGGGCCTCCAGCAGGGTCGGGCCGCCACCGGTGCGGGCCCGGCCGACGGCTTCGGCGGCCGCGTCGTGGACCGCGAAGTAGTCGGTGCCGTCCACGGTCCGGGCCGGGATCCCGAAGGCCCGGGCGCGCTCGGCCACCTCGATGCCGCGCAGGTGGTAGGCGGTGCCGGTGGCCTGGGCGTAGCCGTTGTCCTCGACCACGAAGACCACCGGCAACTGCCAGACGGCGGCCAGGTTGAGGCTCTCCAGGAAGGCGCCCTGGTTGGCGGCCCCGTCGCCGAGGAAGGCGACCGCGACCTGGCCGGTGCCGCGCAGCCGGGCGGACAGCCCCGCCCCGCAGACCATCGGCACGCCGCCGGCCGCGATGCCGTTGGCGCCGAGCAGGCCGCGCTGCGGGTCGGCGATGTGCATCGAGCCGCCCTTCCCGCCGCACAGTCCGCCGGCCCGGCCGTAGACCTCCAGCATCATCGCGGTGGTGTCGCTGCCCTTGGCGATCGCGTGGCCGTGGCCGCGGTGCGTGCTGCCGACGTAGTCGGTGGTCCCGAGGTGGGCGCAGACGCCGGCGGCGATCGCCTCCTGCCCCGCGTAGAGGTGCACCGCGCCGGGGATCTCCCCGGTCCGGTACTCCACGTGCAGCCGCTCCTCGAACGCTCGGATGGTGCGCATCACCCGGTAGGCCTCGGCCAACCGGTCCTTCGTCAGGGTGGTGCCGGCGCCGGCGGCGGCCGTGGTGCCCATGACGCGTCCTCTCTGCAGGTTCGTTCAGCAGTCCCGACTATCACCCGCACCGCGCGCCCCTGTCGTGAGCCCGAAGTCCCCTCGCTCCCATGCACATTCCCGGTCCGCGGTGGGACGGGTGGCTCACTACCCGGGGACCGGCCCGCGCCGAGACTTGGCGCACATCGCCGTCCCCCTCAAGGAGTGAATGACATGGGGACCCACATCCTGATCGTCTGGGTACTCGCGGCGGCCGGCATCCAGCTGGGCACGCTGTGGATCATGAAGCTGTCGATCCTGCCCATGCTGAACAGCCTTCCGTACAGCCGGTACGTCGACGTCTGCCAGTTGATCGACATGCACGTGTTCCACCCGATCGCGGTCTGGAACGGCGTGATCGCCGCCGGGATCGGGGCCTACCTCGCCTTCACCGCCGGCGGCGGCGCCGCGGTCGCGGTGCTCTTCCTGCTCGGCTCGGTCGGCATGACCATCGTCGGGCTGGCCTCCGAGGGCTTCAACCGGCCGATCTGGCGCCAGATCGAGAAGTGGGACCCGCGGCTGACCGCGACCGACTGGGCCGAGAAGCGCTACCGCTGGCACGTCGCCCACCAGGTGCGCACCTACGGCGCGATCGGCGCCGTCGGCGCCTACGCCGCCGCCGCGATCGTCCTGGCGGCCTGACCCCCCGTCCGTTCCCACCCCTCCCCCAGGAGCCGAACCATGACCCTGCACGACATCGACGCCTCGGCCGTCGAACTCAACAAGAGCATCGTGCGCGACCTCACCGAGAAGGGCTTCAACCAGGGCGACCTGGCCGGCATCACGCCCTACTTCACCGCCGACTACCGGGTCAACGCCCCCGGCGTCCCGCCGCTGCCGCCGGGCGCCGGCGCCTTCCACGCCGCGGTGAGCCTGTTCCGCCGGGCCTTCCCGGACATCCACGTGACCATCGAGGACATCAGCTGCGAGGGCGAGCTGGTCTACGCCCGCTTCACCACCCGCGGCACCCACACCGGCCCGCTGATGGACATCGCCCCCACCGGCCGCCCGGTGACGGTCTACGAGATGTCCTGCCACCGGATCGTCGACGGCAAGGTCGTGGAGTCCTGGATCGGCGACAACGTGCCCAGCATCCTCCAGCAGGTCGGCGCCCTCACCCGGTCCTGACCCCGTCCCGCCCAGCCGAGGAACAGGAGCCCGCCCATGCACCGCTCGTTGATCATCGCCAAGATCGCCCCCGGCGCGGAGCAGCAGGTCGCCGAGATCTTCGCCGAGTCGGACCGCGGCGACCTGCCGACGGTCGCGCACGTCCAGCGCCGCTCGCTCTACCGGCTCGGCGACCTGTACGTGCACCTGATCGAGAGTGACGCGCCCAGCCCGGAGGTGATCGCGGCCGCCCGCAGCCACCCGGAGTTCGCCCTGCTGAGCGAGCGGCTCGACCCGTTCATCTCGCCGTACCTGCCGACCTGGCGGTCCCCGCAGGACGCGATCGCCGCCCGCTTCTACGACTGGAGCCGGACGCCGGACCAGGCGTGAACGCCCCGGCCCGCGCCGCGGCCGGATGGACCACCGACCACGAAGGAGAGAGCCAGTCATGACCTCCGCATCGACCGAAGGCCGTCGTGTCATCACCGCGGCCGAGATCACCCAGCTGGTGATCACCGCCACGGGTGCCGCCCCCGAGCTGTTCGACGGCCCGCACCAGGAGAGCTCCCTGGTCGAGCTCGGGCTCGACTCCCTGGCCCTGTTGGAGATCCAGGTGGTGGCCAAGGAGCGGCTGGCCCTGGAGATCCCCGACCACGGGCTGGAGCTGACGGTCAGTGAGCTCACCGCCCTGGCCAACACCGGTCAGGAGGGCTGAACGCCATGGCCGGACACACCGAGAACAGCGTCAGGATCGAGGCCCCGCTCCCCCTGGTCTGGGAGATGACCAACGACGTGCCCTCCTGGACGCACCTGTTCACCGAGTACGCGCGCGCCGAGGTGCTGGAGCAGGAGGGCGACCGGGTCCTGTTCCGGCTCACCATGCACCCGGACGAGAACGGCCAGGTCTGGAGCTGGGTGAGCGAGCGGGTGCTCGACCCGGCCGCCCGCACGGTCACCGCCCGCCGGGTCGAGACCGGCCCGTTCGCCCACATGAACATCCACTGGACCTACCGCGAGGACGGCCCGGACGCCACCGTGATGACCTGGGTGCAGGACTTCGCGATGCGCCCCGAGGCCCCGGTGGACGACGCCGCCATGACCGCCCGGATCAACGCCAACAGCCCGGTGCAGATGGCCCACATCCGCCAGCTGGTGGAGGCCGCCGCCCGGCGCGGGCCGGCCGGCCCGCGGCTGGTCTCCACCCTGGAGGTGCCGGCCAACCGGCGCCGCGGCGGCGACGTGCGCACCGTGCTCAGCCCGGGCACGGTGAACAGCACCTCCGGCTTCATGGGCACCGTCACCCTCAAGCCCGGCGAGAGCGTGGCCGAGCACTACCACCCGTACAGCGAGGAGTTCCTCTTCCTGGTGAGCGGGTCGATCACGGTGGACCTGGACGGCGAGCCGTCCGAACTGCCCTCCGGCACCGGCCTCTACGTCCCGATCGGCACCCGGCACCGGCTGCGCAACACCGGGCAGGAGACCGCCTTCGGGGTCTTCCACCTCGGCCCGCTGGCCCCGCGCCCGGAGCTGGGGCACGTGGACACCGAGACCGCCGCGGACGCCGCCCGACTGGTGGAGCGGTGACCGCCGGCGAACGGCGGGTGGTGGTGACCGGGGTGGGCGTGGTGGCCCCGGGCGGGGCGAGCCGCAAGGACTTCTGGAGCATGGTCACCGACGGCCGCACGGCCACCCGCCGGATCAGCCTCTTCGACCCGAGCCCGTTCCGCTCGCAGATCGCCGCCGAGATCGACTTCGACCCGCTGGCGGCCGGCCTGACCCACCGTGAGGTCCGGCGCACCGACCGCCTGGTGCAGCTCGCCATGGTGGCCACCGCCGAGGCGGTGGACGACAGCGGCATCGAGCCGGACGAGGCGCTGCTGGAGCGCACCGGCGTGGTGCTCGGCACCGCGGTCGGCGCGACCACCACCCTGGAGCAGGAGTACGTGGTCGCCAGCGAGTCCGGCCGCGACTGGCTGGTCGACCCGCACGGCACCACCCCGTTCCTCTACCAGACGCTGATCCCCAGCACCCTGGCCGCCGAGATCGCCGCCCGGCACAGCGCCCACGGCCCGGCCCAGGTGGTCTCCACCGGCTGCACCTCGGGCATCGACGCGATCGGCCACGCCTTCCAGCTGATCCAGGACGGCGAGGCCGACGTGATGCTGACCGGCGCCTCCGAGGCGCCGATCTCCCCGGTCACCGTCGCCTCCTTCGACGCGATCAAGGCCACCACCCCGGACAACGACGACCCGGCGCACGCCTCCCGGCCGTTCGACCGGGACCGGCACGGCTTCGTGCTCGGCGAGGGCGCCGCCGTGCTGGTGCTGGAGGAGCTCGGGCACGCCGTGCGCCGCGGCGCCCGGATCTACTGCGAGGTGACCGGCTACGCCGGGCGCGGCAACGCCTTCCACATGACCGGCCTGCGGCCGGACGGCCGGGAGCTGGCCGAGGCGATCGAGGACGCGCTCGACCAGAGCCGGCTCGACCCCTCGGCGGTGCGCTACGTCAGCGCGCACGGCTCGGGGACCAAGCAGAACGACCGGCACGAGACGGCCGCGTTCAAGCGGGCCCTGGGCGAGCACGCCTACCGGGTGCCGATCAGCTCGATCAAGTCGATGATCGGCCACTCGCTGGGCGCGATCGGCGCCATCGAGATGGCGGCCTGCGCCCTGGCGATCGACACCGGCGTGATCCCGCCGACCGCCAACTGGAACACCCGGGACCCGGAGTGCGACCTGGACTACACGCCCAACACGGCCCGCGAGGCCAAGGTGGACGTGGCCCTGTCGGTGGGCAGCGGCTTCGGCGGGTTCCAGTCGGCGATGGTCTTCGCCCGACCGAAGGACCTGGTCCGATGACGCGCCGGGCGGTGATCACCGGAATCGGCGTGACCGCGCCCACCGGGCTCGGCGCGGCCGCGCACTGGGAGACCGTGCTGCGCGGGGAGAACCGGGTGGACCGCATCACCCTGTTCGACCCCAGCGGCTACCCGGTCACACTGGCCGGCGAGGTGCCCGGCTTCGCGCCGGAGGACCACCTGGACGGCCGGCTGGCGGTGCAGACCGACCGGTGGAGCTGGCTCGCCCTGGCGGCCACCACCGAGGCGCTGTCGGACGCCGCGCTGGACCCGGCGGAGCTGCCGGCCGCCAGCGTCTCGGCCACCATGGCGAGCTCCTCCGGCGGCAACCTGTTCGGCCAGCGGGAGCTGCAGCGGCTCTGGTCCTCGCCGGCCCGGGCGGTCGGCGCCTACCAGTCGATCGCCTGGTTCTACGCGGCGACGGTCGGTCAGGTCACCATCCGGCACGGCCTCAAGGGCCACTCCGGGGTGCTCTGCTCGGAGAGCGCCGGCGGCCTGGACAGCCTGGCCCAGGCGGCCCGCAGCATCCGCCGCGGCAGCGCGGTGGTGCTGGCCGGCGGCACC